>DXDB01000156.1 GCA_019115705.1 Candidatus Tetragenococcus pullicola
CGGGCAGATTTGTTTAGTAAGGATTTCAATATGGAAATAGAAATGCATGGTAAAATAGGTTAAAAAGGATGTGGTCATTCTTGAAAATTTCTTTAATTGTTGCGATGGATAAGAAAAGAGTAATCGGCAAGGATAACGACATTCCATGGAGAATTTCTAGTGATTGGGAATATGTAAAAAACACTACAAAAGGACATGCAATCATATTAGGTAGAAAGAACCTTCAATCAATCGGAAGGGCTTTACCTGACAGAAGAAATATTATTTTGACTAGAGATAAAAACTTTAACTTTAAGGATTGTGAAATTGCCCATTCAATAGAAGCTGCATTTAAGTTATGCGAAAATGAAGAAGAGGTTTTCATTTTCGGGGGAGAACAGATATATGTTATGTTCTTGCCTTATGTCGAGAAAATGTACGTTACAAAAATTCATCATGAATTCGAAGGAGATACATTTTTTCCAGTAGTTAATTTTGACGATTGGAAAGAAGTATCTGTTGAAAAAGGAATAAAAGATGAAAAGAATCCTTACGATTATTATTTTCATATATATGAGAGAATTCGTTAAACTAACGGAGAACGTTAGTTGGATTGGTTAAAGGCAAATATGATCATATGATCTTCCGCAAAAGGGCGCGATTGTTGAGTAAGGAAAATAAGAAATAAGATACAGAAGATACGAGAGATTGTTCTCGTGTCTTTTTTTATTCAGTGGTTTTTTCCGTTAAAATTTGCAAGGCGACAGCTACTAAATTTTAGTATCTTGCTGAGTATGGCTGTCGGCCAATATCCAGCAACGGAAAAATGGGAATCGTCAAGGGGGAAAGGGTGGAGATTTTTCAGCGTAGCGTTTTGAAAAATACTACCCGTACCTTGATGATTCCCAAACGGTTATCGAGCCAACTTGCTGAGGTTGCAAGAGGCTGTTTTGGTGTTTGCCCCTTTTCAAAAAGGGGCAAGGTCTTAATCTTTTGGGCTTGATTTTGGGAATGAATTTGCAACCGTTGCGGAAAAACGCAAAGGTGAAAATGTCATTTCTGCACTAGGAAAAAGCAACAGCTGCAAGCGGTGATTTTTTTGCCTTTGACTTTGGGAATCTGGCATGAGCCAGGTTCTTGTTCTGACCCTCGGAGAGCACACCTTTACGAATGTAAAGTATAGTGTGCTATACTTTACATGGAAGTACCCGAAAATAACCAAGAAAAGAGGTCAAGAAATGAGTATGCTGGTCGCACGAATGCAAAAGATGAAATCAGGGAATCTAGGTGGTATTGAAAGACATAACCAACGAACTTTTGAGAATCATAGCAATCCAGATATTGACCCTAAAAAACAAGATTTAAATTATGATTTGGTGAATGACGAGCCAATCAATTACAAAGAAAAAATACAAGGAATTATAGACACTCAAAGGGAAAGTCAAAGAGCGATTCGGAAAGATGCCGTTTTAGTGAACGAGTGGATTCTTACTAGCAATCAAGAATTTTTTGAAGGCATGAGCGAACAAGAAACACGAAAATTCTTTCAAGATACTTTGGAGTATTTTTCTGAAAAATTTGGTACTCAAAACATGGCGTATGCACAAGTTCATTTAGACGAAACGACTCCACATATGCACTTGGGTGTTGTTCCAATGACTGAAGGTAAATTATCAGGAAAAACGGTGTTCAATCGTCAAACCTTAAAAGAAATCCAAAGCGATTTACCTGAATTTCTGAAGGGAAAAGGTTTCAATATCGAACGTGGGATTGAAGGTTCTGAACGAAAAAATTTAAGCGTTGCGACTTATAAAAAAGTTGTGAATGAGGCCAAAGCTGAAGCTGAAAAAGAAATCAGTCAAATTAAAGTCCACAAGAAGCCATTGGTGGATTTAGAAGGCGTTAAAAAGCGTTCAAAAGAAAAAGGCGTTATGAATAAGCGTGTTGAAATTTCACCTGAAGATTTCGATAAGTTATTGCTGACGGCAAAAGAGAATGTAAAGCTAAGACACGTAGCTCGTAAAAAAATAAAAGAGAATGAAGATTTAGATCAAAAGTTTGATATTTTAAGAAATCAGTATTTGGTTGCTGTCCATAAAAGACAAGCAGCGAATGATAAATTAGAAAATAAAAATGCTGAATTGCTGAATGAGGTTAAAAATTTAAAACAAGAATTGAGAACAGAAATTGATAAGAGGATTGTTTATGCAGATGTGCTTATCAATGATTTTAATGTGACTGCATGGTCGAAAGAAGAAACGAAAGCTAGGCTCGTTTTAAACAAGTTAGATATGGGCTTAGTGCCTTCTGATTTGGAACAAGGTCAAGAATGGCGAAAAACCTTAGAAAAGGCTAGAGGTTCAAATATCAAGCCTGACAGATTAGAGCGTGCGATTAGCAAAGTTAAAGAGTTTATCGAGAAATTCAAAGAAAAAGTGCTTGCTAGAAGGAAAAATAAAAAGCAGAACAGGGGAAGATAGTCAAAAAACGTCATATTTTGCGTTTTAAGCTGTTCTAGCGTGTATTTCGTCTAGTAGTCGGTGTAATCGTTAAAACACGTTAGAGAAGCGAAAATGGAGCTGTAAGCGACTGGTAGCGGAACGGTCGTGTTAGATTACATAAGCGACTGCTAGATGAAATACTAAGCGTAGCGCCCTTTGATTTCGGAAGGGAGAGGTTCGTGGGGTTTGGGGAAAGAATTTCCCCAAGGTCTTTATGCGGTTGATGGAAATATCGGAGTACGGGAAATCCGTTCTCTGGTATTTCCATCTTTTTTCTTTTAGGTTTTTGATCTAAATTGGGTTCAATGGGGAAGGGGGGCAAGGCGAATTTTCGCCGTACTACGACACCCCCCTATGTGGTCATCTGGTCATCTGGTCAAAAGTGGTTCGGCACCTACTGCCCCAAGGGATAAAAATGACCAGAAAATTTGTTTTTTTTTGGTCATGGTCAAAAAAAAGCACTAAACAGTTACTAAATAGTTGCTAATAAGTTCCTAAAATGTTAATGTGTGTATAAATAAAAAAAGAAAAAGAGGGTTGTTTTTATGAATGAAAAGAGAAGAGTTGTGGTTACTTTAACAAAAGATGTTGCCGAACAATTAGATTTGATTGCTAAAAAAATGGGTTTAACTAAGTCTGGTTTGATAACTGTTTGGACTAATGAAAATAGAAAGGAATCAGAACAAAAAAAATAAGCAAAAACTCGTATTTTTGAAAAGGGTCGAGTTTTTGCTATTAGTTTTTCTGTTAAGGTGATTATATCATGAGTGAGAAAGATGTTCAAAAAGATAGACGTGCAAGAAGTTGGAGTTGGATAGTTTATCCGGAATCTGCTCCGGATAATTGGAGACAGTTATTAGACGAAACAGGGGAAAAATGGATTGAGAGCCCTTTGCACGATAAAGATATTAACGAAACAACAAATGAATTAAAAAAGCCACATTGGCATATTATTGTTTCGTTTGAAAATAAAAAAAGCTATAATCAGATGTTGAAAATATCTGAAATGTTGAATGCGCCAAAACCTGAAAAAGTCGGGAGTTTACAAGGTGCTGTTCAATATTTATGGCATAGGAATAACCCTGAAAAATATCAGTATAACAAGAGTGAAATTGTTGCTCATAATGGGTTTAAATACCGACAATATTTAACGGATATTGGAGTAGATACTGATTCGATATTGCAAGAAGTAGTTGCTTGGATTCAAGAGACAGGTTGTTCTGAATATGGTGATTTAGTTGATTATTCAGTGTCAGAAAAATTTGACGATTGGTTTCCAACAGTTAGAAGTCAGACTATATTTCTGACGGCTTATTTACGTTCTAATCGCCATAAACCTAGGTTGATAGATAAAGAAACAGGAGAGATAAAACAATGATGAAAATGGATTTTCAATTATTGCAATGTGGAATTGGGAACGGAAAAATTATTTTATTAAAGAGTAGTTCAACAAACGGGCCATATTGTAGAATAAGACATCCAAACAAAATGGATATTAATGTGGGATATCGGTATAAGATTGTGA
>DXDB01000157.1 GCA_019115705.1 Candidatus Tetragenococcus pullicola
ACAAAAGAAATTGCAGAAAGCATTTCAAAAAGTTTAGCAAAAAAAGCATTGGCAGGAAAATTCAATGAACAATTAATTGATTTAAATCGTTCAATTGATGAGAATGGATCGATAGAGATTATAACACCTGATCATGAGGAAGCACTCGGTTTATTACGTCATTCAGCGGCTCATTTGATGGCTCATGGCATGCGCCGATTATATCCTCATATTCACTTTGGTGTAGGACCTGCCATTGATTCGGGTTTTTATTATGATACAGATAATGGTGAAAACCCAGTAGCTGCTGAAGATCTGCCAGCTATTGAAGCAGAAATGATGAAAATCGTAAAAGAAAATTTGCCAATCAACCGAAAAGAATTAAGCAAAGAAGAAGCTTTGGAATTGTTTGCAGAGGACCCTTATAAGGTAGAATTGATTAGTGAACTTCCTGATGATGAACAAATTACAGCTTATGAACAAGGTGACTTTGTTGATCTATGTCGTGGTCCACATGTACCTTCAACAGGTCGTATTCAAGTTTTTAAATTATTATCAGTTGCAGGAGCTTATTGGCGTGGTGATTCTAACAATCACATGATGCAACGAATCTATGGAACGGCCTTTTTTGATAAAAAAGCTTTAAAAGAGTTTATTAAACAAAGAGAAGAAGCCAAAGAACGTGACCATCGTAAAATCGGAAAAGAATTGGATCTGTTTATGCTTTCACCTGAAGTGGGTTCTGGACTACCTTTTTGGTTACCTAAAGGCGCTACGATCCGTCGTGTCATCGAACGCTATATTGTTGATAAAGAAGTAAGTTTAGGTTATCAACATGTGTATACACCAATCATGGCAAATGTTGATTTTTATAAACGTTCTGGCCATTGGGACCATTATCATGACGATATGTTTCCACCGATGGATATGGGCGATGGGGAAATGTTAGTGTTGCGTCCCATGAATTGTCCACACCATATGATGGTTTATAAAAACGATATCCATTCTTATCGAGAATTGCCAATTCGCATTGCTGAATTGGGACAAATGCACCGATATGAAAAATCAGGTGCTTTATCTGGATTGCAACGAGTTCGAGAAATGACTCTAAATGATGGACATACCTTTGTTCGTCCTGACCAAATCAAAGACGAATTTAAACGGACACTAGATTTGATGACATCTGTCTATGCTGATTTTAATATTACTGACTATCGTTTCCGTTTAAGCTATCGAGATGCAGAGAACACGACCAAGTATTTTCCCGATGATGCGATGTGGGAACACGCACAAAAAGTACTCAAAGAAGCCATGGATGAATTGGAATTGGATTATTTTGAAGCAGAAGGTGAAGCAGCTTTTTATGGCCCTAAATTAGATGTTCAAGTCAAGACTGCTTTAGGAATGGAAGAAACATTGTCAACGATTCAATTGGACTTTTTACTTCCTGAACGCTTTGATTTGACTTATGTTGGCGAAGATGGGGAAAATACGCATCGTCCCGTGGTTATTCATCGAGGCATCGTATCTACTATGGAACGTTTTGTTGCTTACTTAACCGAAGTTTATAAGGGTGCATTTCCGACTTGGTTAGCTCCTATTCAAGCAACGATTATTCCTGTTTCTGTTGATGTGCATAGCGAGTATGCTTATGAAATCAAAGAACGGCTACAAGCTCAAGGCATCCGTGTTGAAGTGGATGATCGAAATGAAAAAATGGGGTATAAAATCCGAGCTTCTCAAACACAAAAAATTCCTTACCAAATTGTGGTAGGAGATAAAGAATTAGCAGATGCTTCCGTAAATGTTCGTCGCTATGGAAGTAAAGAAACAACTAGCGAATCATTGAATGTTTTTGTTGATGCTATTGTCGATGACGTAACTACCTACAGTCGCTAATTACCATCAATCATTTTATTTATAGTCTGTTAAAGGCAGACTATGAATAATTATAAATGGATAGGAAGTGAGAAAATGTCCACGACAGTACCCATTGGGAAACATAGATCTTTATTTTTAGTCATTCTTTTAGGTGGCTTGACTTTGGGTATTTATCCATTTTATTGGATGTATCAAACAACGAAAGAATTAACAGAGCATACACAGTCTTATTTGTTGAGTCCAGGGTGGTCCATCTTTTTTACAATCATTACTTTTGGGCTATATAGTCTGTATTGGTGGTACAAGATGAATGAATTATTAATGGAAGCTCAATACGAAGCCGGCTATTCCTATATTAAAGATAATAAGTTTTTACTTATTTTATTGGCTTTTTTTGGATTAGCTTGGGTAAACCGTGCGCTTTTGCAATCAGAATTAAATCAGCTTTGGCAAGTCAACAAAGAAAAGCGACAAGATAAGACAAAATTTGAAGAAGATGACCAATGGACTGATTTTTAAGGTGTAAAGACTATTGTTCAAAGACGATTCATTAAGGAATAAGGAAGAATACTTGAGTTTGTTCTTTCTTTGTGATATATTAAAAAAGTAATGATACTTGAGGTGAGTGAGGGCAGATTTTTCCCTCACTCTTTTTATGGAATGAATTGCTTAACAATTGAATAAGGAGGCGGTACTGTTTGACTAACGTTTTAGATATTGTTACAGAAATCGTGACACCCTTTTTAGAAGAACATCATTTTGAATTAGTTGAAGTCGAGTTTGTAAAAGAAGGAAAAAGTCAGTTTCTACGTCTATATATCGATAAAGATGGTGGCATCGATATCGATGAATGTGTCTTGGTTAGTGAGTACTTAAGCGAAAAACTAGATGCACTAGACCCAGATCCAATACCAGAAGCTTATTTTCTTGAGGTTTCTTCTCCAGGTGCAGAACGACCTTTAAAAAAGGAAGCAGATTATGAGAAGGCATTAAATAAATACATTCATGTTTCACTTTACCAGGCAGTTGAAGGTGAAAAACAGTTTGAAGGCTTCTTGAAAGACTTTGATAATGAGTCGCTTACTTTGACGGTTCGTTTCAAAACAAGAGAAAAAGATGTCCAGATAAAACGAACGAATATTGCCAAAGCACGTTTAGCGATTCAATTTTAATAACGGAGGAAATAAAAAAATGAGTAAAGAAATGTTAGATGCCTTGGATGCTCTTGAAGCAGAAAAAGGAGTTTCTAAAACAATCGTCATTGAGGCATTGGAAGCTGCATTAATTTCAGCTTATAAACGACACTATGGACAAGCTCAAAATGTAGAAGTAACGTTCGATCAAAAAAAAGGGAACATTCATGTCTACGCTGTAAAAGAAGTGACTGAAGAAGTGATGGATTCACAATTAGAGGTTTCTTTAAAAGATGCGATAGCTATTAACGGTGCCTATGAGATTGGCGATAAAATTCGTTTTGAAGTAACCCCTAAGGATTTTGGGAGAATTGCTGCTCAAACTGCCAAACAAGTGATTCTACAACGTGTACGAGAAGCTGAACGTGGAATCATTTATGAAGAGTTCAGCGCTTATGAAAATGAAATTATGCAAGGAATCGTAGAACGACAAGATAATCGATACATTTACGTCAATCTAGGTAAAATTGAAGCGGTATTGTCGAAACAAGACCAAATGGCTAATGAACATTTTCAACCACATGATCGTATTAAAGTGTATGTTTCTCGTGTTGAAAATACTTCCAAAGGACCACAAGTTTTTGTCAGTCGAAGCCATCCTGATTTATTGCGGCGCTTGTTTGAACAAGAAGTTCCCGAAGTATACGATGGAACAGTGGAAATTGTTAGTATTGCACGTGAGGCTGGTGATCGTTCGAAAGTAGCTGTCCGTTCCAATGATCCTGATATCGATCCAGTGGGGACTTGTGTAGGCCCCAAAGGACAACGAGTGCAAACCCTTGTAAACGAATTGAAAGGGGAAAATATGGACATTGTCGAATGGAATGAAGATCCGGCTATTTTCATTGCCAATGCCTTAAATCCAGCCGAAGTTAGTGACGTTATTTTTGAGGTAGATAATCCGAAAGCATGTATCGTTGTTGTCCCTGATCATCAACTTTCTTTGGCGATTGGTAAACGTGGACAAAATGCTCGATTAGCCGCAAAATTAACGGCTCATAAAATAGATATCAAACCAGAGTCTGACATGAAAGAATTTTATGAACAACTGGATGAAGAAGAGGTAGAAGATTCTTTTGAAGGAGAACCCTTTAACGAAGAAGAACCGGTTAGTCCAATCGATGATGATGAAGAAAAATAATTAGTCGTAGTCATAAACGCACAGATACTTTTTGTAGGGAGGGGCTCAGATGAAAAAAAGAAAAATTCCTTTAAGAAAATCAGTTGTATCAGGAGAAATGTTGCCCAAAAAAGAACTGCTTCGGATTACTCGTTCTAAAGAAGGGGAAGTAGCAATAGATCCAACTGGAAAAAAGCCTGGTCGTGGCGCCTATATTGCGATCGAACCTGAAGAAGCACAAAAGGCTTGGGAGCATAAGATTTTGGATCGTGTGTTAGAAACTGAATTGTCTGATGAATTTTATCAAGAATTACTAGATTATGTGTCCCATCAAAAAGCCCGTCGTGAGTTGTTTGGAAATGAATAGACAAAAGGCTTTGAATTTATTAGGGATGGCCATGCGAGCTGGTAAGCTTGTAACCGGCGAAGATTTGACAGTTAAGGCAATTCGAAATAAACAAGTTCGTTTAGTTTTGATTGCCAATGACACAGGAAAAAACACAAGTAAAAAAGTGAAAGATAAAGCTTCTTTTTACCAAATTCCTTACTTAGATACGTTCAACTCTGAAGAATTGAGCCACGCTATTGGCAAACCACGAATGATTATTGGTGTATCTGATAGCGGATTTGCTAAGAGACTAGAGGAATTAATAATGAGTTAGGAAGGTGATTAAATGGGAAAAAAGAGAATTTATGAACTTGCAAAAGAGATGGATAAATCTAGTAAAGAACTAGTGGATAAAGCCCAAACACTTGGAATCGATGTTAAAAATCACATGGGTGCTATTTCAGATAATGAGGAGAAAAAATTACGAAGCTCTTTTTCTTCCCAAGATAATGCAAGTAACAAAAAAGCTTCCAGTTCAAGTGAGCAAGCAAATAAAAAGAAAAAATATCAGACGCAACGCAATAACCCTAACTTCCAAAATAGAAATCAGAGTAATCGAACAAATGAAATGAATCGAAATAGAAAAAAACAAAATAGTCAGAATGCGTTAGAAAGGAACGAGCCTATTAACAATCAAAAGAAAGAAACAACTAAAACACAACCTGTGAAAAAACAGGAGAATAACCATAAAAAGCAAGAAAATAAAAATGTACAAGCAAGTTCTGAACACAAAAATAAAACAACAAAAAATCCTCAAAAAGGAAATCAAAGTCAAAAGAAAACCAATCAAAGGGATCAAAAAACAAGACAACCTGTTTCGGATGCCCCTAACAAAAATCAAAATCGAAACAAGCAACAACGCACCGATCAAACGGTCAATAAACAATCTGTAAAAACAAGCGCTAACCAATCCAATCGAACCAAGACGCAATCAGCACAGTCTAATAAAAAACAAGGACAACCTGCTACGTCTCATTCAAAAGCAAATGTTGGGGGCCAACAAGAGCACAAAAATACAGATAAACAAAAAGCGACGAGTAATGAGAATAATCGTAATCGAAACCGGAATAAAAACGGGAATAGAAATAATTACGGAAATAATCCGAATCGTAATAAATTTAATAAACGCAATCGTAAAGGAAAACAAAAAGGAACACAAAAACCAGCTGTTCCACCACGTAAGTTCCGTGAGTTACCAGATGTTCTTGAATATACAGAAGGAATGAATGTGGCTGATATCGCCAAGAAAATCCATCGTGAACCAGCAGAAATTATTAAAAAATTGTTTATGATGGGAACAATGGTTAACCAAAACCAAGCCTTAGATAAAGATACGATTGAACTTTTAGCGACTGATTATGGAATGGAAGCACAAGAAAAAGTTCAAGTGGATATTGCAGATATTGATAAATTCTTTGAACCTGAAGAAATTAATAAAGATAATTTGGTTCCAAAAGCGCCAGTTGTTACTATTATGGGCCACGTCGATCACGGAAAAACAACCTTGTTAGATACCTTGCGTCATTCACGTGTGACTAGTGGTGAAGCTGGTGGTATTACACAACATATCGGTGCTTATCAAATCGAAATTGATGGAAAACCAATCACATTTTTAGACACACCAGGACATGCGGCTTTCACAAGCATGCGAGCTCGAGGTGCTAGTATCACAGACATCACAATTTTAGTTGTTGCGGCAGATGATGGTGTGATGCCGCAAACAGTAGAAGCGATTAATCATGCCAAAGCAGCAAAGGTACCAATCATTGTTGCTGTTAATAAAGTTGATAAACCAGGCGCTAATCCTGAACATGTCATGCAGGAACTCAGTGAATACGAATTGATTCCTGAAAGTTGGGGTGGCGATACCATTTTTGTTGAAATCTCAGCGAAATTCAATCAAAATATTGACGAATTACTAGAAATGATTTTGTTGGTTGCAGAAGTGGAAGATTTAAAGGCCGATCCTACACAACGAGCTATCGGAAGTGTCATTGAAGCTCGATTAGATAAAGGAAAAGGACCGGTTGCTACCTTATTGGTACAACAAGGAACGTTACATGTTGGTGATCCAATCGTTGTCGGTAATACTTATGGACGTGTTCGTGTGATGACAAATGATTTGGGACGTCGAGAAAAAGTTGCTGGACCTGCAACACCAGTGGAAATTACTGGCTTAAATGATGTTCCTCAAGCAGGAGACCATTTCGCTGTTTTTGAAGATGAAAAAACAGCACGTCAAGCTGGAGAAGAGCGTGCCAAGCGTGCGTTATTAGAACAACGCGCCTCAACTTCTCGTGTAACCTTAGATAACTTGTTTGAAAGTTTAAAAGAAGGCGAACTAAAAGAAGTCAATGTGATTATCAAGGCAGATGTGCAAGGTTCTGCCGAAGCATTGGCAGCTTCTCTAAAGAAAATCGAAGTTGAAGGAGTTCGTGTCAATATCGTCCATTCAGCAGTGGGAGCAGTAAACGAAAGTGATGTTACCTTAGCTGCCGCAAGTAATGCGATTATTATCGGTTTTAATGTCAGACCAACACCGCAAGCCAAACAACAAGCAGAAGCTGAAAACGTAGATATTCGTTTACATCGCATCATCTATAAAGCAATTGAAGAAATAGAAACAGCGATGAAAGGTATGCTGGATCCGGAATTTGAAGAAAAAATTACAGGACAAATGGTTGTTCGTGAAACTTATAAAGTTTCTAAGGTTGGGACAATTGCCGGTTGTTATGTGACAGAAGGAAATATCCAACGAGACAGTGGCGTACGTGTCATTAGAAATGGTATTGTCATCTATGAAGGAAAATTAGCAAGCTTGAAACGCTTCAAAGATGATGCTAAAGAAGTGAAACTTGGCTATGAATGTGGTGCGGTTATCGAAAATTACAATGATATTAAAGTAGATGATGTTATTGAAGGATTTGTAATGGAAGAAATTAAACCCAAATAATAAAAAACTATCCAAATAGAAGTGAGTTTCATAATTTTTGTCAAATAAAAGTAGGTTTTTTTCATTGGCTAATTACAGAGATCGTAGAGTTGCTCAAGAAGTGTTAAAAGAAGTTAATGATATACTTCAAAAGAAAGTCAGAGATCCTCGTGTACAGAATGTAACAATTACAGATGTTCATGTAACAGGAGATTTGCAACAAGCAACGATTTATTATAGTACGTTGTCAGATGCCTCTGAAGAAAAAGAAACTGCCCAACTAGGCTTGGAAAAAGCGACGGGATTAATTAGAGGCGAATTGGGTCATCGATTATCTATTTATAAAACCCCTGAAATCATGTTTGAACGTGATGAATCGGTTGAATATGGAAATAAAATCGATGAAATGATTCGAAAGTTAAATGACCAATAAAGATGAAAGAAGGAGAGAGAAATATTCTTTCTCCTCTTTTTTTGTTTCTTTATGATATAATAGCTAAGTTAAAAAGAAGTGAGGTGTGTTTATGGATGGTATCTTACCATTATGGAAAGAACGGGGAATGACAAGCCATGATTGTGTATTCCAGTTACGAAAAATTTTACATACTAAAAAAATAGGACACGGTGGTACCTTAGATCCTGAAGTAGATGGTGTTTTACCGATTGCTATTGGTAAAGGAACAAAAATGTTGGAATTTATTTCTGATAATATCAAGATCTACGCAGGAGAAATAACGCTTGGCCTTAGTACTACGACTGAAGATGCCTATGGTGAAATGGTCGAAGAAAAAAAGATGACTACTCCTTTTTCAACGGATGAAATTGATCGTGTGATGAAATTATTTTCTGGAGATATTACCCAAATTCCACCGATGTACTCAGCGGTAAAAGTAAATGGCAGAAAACTTTATGAGTATGCACGGGCAGGACAAGAAGTAAAACGTCCAGAACGTCAAGTCACAATCTATTCATTTGAAAGATGTGATCAACCGATTTGGGATTCAAAAAAAGGAATTCAATCTTGGCATTTTCGCGTAGTTTGTGGCAAAGGGACATATGTTCGTACTTTAGCGGTAGATACAGGAAAACAATTAGGAATTCCCGCACATATGTCTGATCTGACAAGAATTGCAAGTGGTGGCTTTACAAAAGAACAAGCCGTCACTCTTTCTGAAGTAGAGAAATTAGTAGAAAAAAAGCAGTTTCTGGATGTGTTGATACCGATAGAATCGACGGTTAAAAATATGCCCCATCTTGATTTATCAAATGAATTATGGGAAAAAATTAAAAATGGTCGACCGCTACCTTTTGATGAATTTGAATTGGCAAAATGTCCACAAGAATTAGTGGCACTTTTTTATGAGAATCAATTAGTGAGTATTTATGAACCATCTGAGAAACAAAAAGGTTGGTTGAAACCACGAAAAGTATTACAGACGAAATAAGGAGACATTTTTTATGCAAGTTATTGAAATAAGACACCCTTACAAAAAAACACAGATTCCAACAGATGATGTTGTATTAGTGTTGGGCTTTTTTGACGGTGTTCATCG
>DXDB01000158.1 GCA_019115705.1 Candidatus Tetragenococcus pullicola
TTAGGAAATATTTATGCCAATGAAGTCTTATGGGAAGCTAAGATTCATCCTGAACAACCGGCAAATACACTGACAAAAAAAGAAATAATACGTTTGAGAAAGACGATTATTGCTGTTTTAGATCGAGCAGTTAAAGCGGGCGGAACCACGATTCGTTCCTATGTCAATGCCTTAGGAGAAGCGGGACATTTTCAAGTCTCTTTGAATGCCTATGGAAAAACAAATCAACCTTGTCCTCGTTGTTTGACACCAATTGTTAAAATAAAAGTCGGACAACGTGGCACTCATTTTTGCCCTAATTGTCAAAAACTAAGAAGGAGAAAAATAAAATGACTTTCATTTTAGGAGTCACCGGTGGTATTGCTACGGGCAAAAGTACAGCTATTCAACGTTTTCGAGAATATGGATTTCCAATTATTGATGCTGACCAAGTTGCTCGTGAAGTGGTCGAACCAAACACCATTGGCTTGAAAAAAATCGTGGCGGAATTTGGGAGGAGCATTCTATTAGACTCTGGAACTCTTAATCGAAAAAAATTAGGGAAAATTGTATTTAGTGATCCTAAAAAAAGAGAAAAATTAGATCAACTTCTTGATAAAGAAATACGGACCAATATCACCCAAAAAATCAAAGCTTTTGAAGAAAATTTTACATTGATCGTTGTAGATATTCCTTTATTGTATGAAGCTGATTATACCGGCTTTTTTGATCAAATTGCAGTGGTTTATCTTCCGCAAAAGATACAAAAGAATCGCTTGAAAAAACGTGATAGATTAACCGACCAAGAGGCTGACCAAAGACTGAAAAGTCAATTTTCAATTGAAGAAAAGAAAAAAAGTGCCGATATTGTCTTTGATAATCAAGACAATGTGAAAAATCTCTATCAGCAAATTGATCGTTGGTTAAAAAAGATGGAATTTATTTGATGAAATAAAACAAAAAATAGTAAAGATGTATAAAAACTCTAGATATCTCTAGGGTTTTTTATGCCTTTACTCTGTTAAGACAAAGGGGATTCATGTTATAATAAGGACAGAACTTGAAATTATAGAAAAATTATAATCATGAAAAATAGAAGGATTTTTAAAAAAATAAACGAGGTGAAATCATGCATTGTCCAAAATGTCATCATAACAATTCACGCGTGATCGATAGTCGTCAAACCGATGATGGACGCACGATTCGTCGTAGAAGAGAATGTGAAAATTGTGGGTATCGATTTACAACATTTGAAAGAATCGAAGAAAGCCCGCTATTGGTCATTAAGAAAAATGGTGCAAGGGAAGAGTTTAATCGGGAAAAAATTCTGCGTGGTATTATTCGTTCTGCAGAGAAAAGACCCGTTTCCATGGAACAAATGGAACAAATTGTCGACCATGTCGAGAGGAAACTACGTGAATTGGGAGAAAATGAAGTTTCTAGTAATAAAATTGGGGAATTTGTCATGGAAGAATTAAAAGATGTTGATGAAATTGCCTATATTCGTTTCGCAAGTGTTTACCGTCAATTCAAGGATATGTCAGTCTTTTTGAAAGAACTACAAGATATTGTAGATAAAACAAAAGATACGGATCAACCAGAAGAATAGGCAATAAGGAGGATCCATCGTTGAGAAGTACCTGGGATGAAGTACAACCGAATCAAATTTATCAAGTGTTTAAAAAATTACCTCTGACGCAAGAAGGAAATGAGGGATTAATTTATTTATACCAGCCAATTATAGGTTCACAAGCTTTGGCCTTGTATTTTGGCTTTTTAGGAGATGCCAATGATAGCTATGAAAATGAATTCGTGCATCTTGACATGTTAGATGCACTAAATATTGGCTTACCTGCTTTTTTAGAGGCCCGAAAAAAATTAGAGGCAATGGGACTTTTGCGAGTTTTTGTGAAACAAGATTCTGAATTTGGAAAAATGTTTCTCTATCAGTTAGAAGAACCCATTCATCCACAGAATTTTTTTAAAGATATTACTTATAGTTTTTTATTAGAAAATGTAGTAGGTGAACGGAAATTTAGACAGTTGAAGGAACGCTTTAAACCCTCTAAAATCGATACTTCTTCTTATAAAGAAGTGACAAGCAAATTCCGTGAAGTATATGGAAATTTAGATGAACGGCGTTTTAGTCAAAAAATGCCTGAATTGGATCAGATTGCTCATTCTTTTCAAGAAGAACAGGAGACAGACCTCCCAATTGACCAAGAGGAATTGGATTGGACTTTTCTCAACTCTTTGGCTGAAAAGAAGTTTATTGCCTCTGATAATTTTACGGAATCCTTTAAAAAACAATTGGTTCTATATCATGACTTATATGGCTATGATGAATTGACATTAGTGGAATTAATGAGTGAAGTCGTTCAATTAGATAATGGTATTGTTGATGAAAAACAACTCAATTCTTGTATTTTGGAAAAAAATAAGATAAAAAGGACCAAAAAAGAGAAATTCCAAGATAACGAGAAGAACCTAAACAAAGAACGACGCTTTAATTCACTTTTACAAAATGGCTTTTCGAATGCAGATGTCGAATTAATCGAGATGAGCGAAGAAACGGCGCCTTACATCTTTTTAGAAGCAATTAAAGAAGAAAAACATAGCTATGTGGCAGATTCAGAAACATGGGTATTAAAATCTTTGGTTGAAAAGAGTCCCTTACCCAATAGCGTCATTAATGTATTGTTACATTATGTGCTAGTGATACAAAATAACAGTACATTAGCTGATAAATTTATAAATAAAATCGCCACGGATTGGTCTGAAAAGCAGATTAAAAGTCCTGAAGCAGCCATTTCACACGTTCGTAAACTTGTGAAAGAGGCAAAAGAATCCAAGAAGATGCCTGCTTGGAATAAAAATAATGGAAGAAATCGACCGATTCGTAAGGAAACTTTACCTGATTGGGTCGATCAACCGCAAGTGGACATTGAGGATAAAGATAAGCAAGTAGCTATTAACAAACGGCTTAAAAAATATATCAAATATAAAGAAGGTGAATAATAATGGAAGATGTGGGAAAAAATTTAAAGCAATTGATGAATCACAAAAATTATCGGGTTCGTTATGAAGAAATGATGGATGAAGTTTTAAAAGATTCGGATGTTCAAAACTTTTTAGAGACCCATTCTGACAAACTATCTTCTGAAGAAATCGAACGGAGCTATGCCAAGTTGTATGAATTTGTTCAAGAAAAACAAAAATTTCTTGTCAATGACCCAACAATGATTGCTCCTGGTTATGAGCCACACCTTTCTTTAAATTTTCACTCAATCGATGTGACTTATGTACCAACAAAAGAATTGCTTAAAAGACGCCGTCAAGAAGAAATAATTGGACGCATTCAAACGATCAATATGCCCAAAGATATTCAAAAAGCAAGACTTGAAGATTTGGATCAAACCGCTGGCAGAGGGCCAGCTATAATTGCAGCTATCGACTTTCTTGAAGCGTATCAAGATGAACCAAAAGATTTTCACAAGGGATTATATTTGGTGGGAAGTTTTGGTGTTGGAAAGACTTATTTGTTAGGAGCCATCGCCAAGGAATTGGCAGAAAGTGGTTATCCCACGACCTTACTTCATTTTCCGAGTTTTGCAGTAGATATGAAACAAGCCATTGCTAAAGACCAAGTAGGAGAAAAACTCGCTACTTTAAAAAAAGCCCCGGTTTTAATGTTAGATGATATTGGGGCAGATGCTATGAGCAGTTGGATTAGAGATGATATTTTTGGTGTCATTTTGCAATATCGGATGCAAGAAGAATTGCCAACTTTTTTCACCTCAAACTTTACCATGGATGAATTAGAAAAGCATCTTTCGGTAACACAAAGGGGAGAAGAGGAACCACTAAAAGCGAAACGAATTATGGAACGTATTCGTTATTTGACAAAAGAGGTTGAAATGACGGGAAGAAATAGACGTAAAGATTCTTGATTAAAAAAGCAAAAATAAAAGAGAGGAGCAACAATAGATGAATATTTTAAAAAAAATAGGACCCTTTTTTGTGGGATTGATCCTGCTTTCTGCTTGTTCGGCAACTAATGATACCAATGACACAAGCGAAACGACACTTCCAGAAGAAACGGCAAGTATTTCTTCTGAAACAGAATCTAGTCAAGAGGCTCCAGCTACTTTTACAGCAACTGTAACAAGTTTGACAGAAGAAGAACAAGAAATGCAGTTATACCTTGAAAATGTGGAAGCTATTGACGATCCTGATAATATCACAGCAAGTTTTGAGACAGAAGGTGTTATTTTCAATCTTTCTGGCGATGAAAGTGATGAACTTTCAGAACTTGAACAGGGGATGAAAGTACAAGTCACCTTAAAAGGATTGCCAATAATGACGATGTCTATTCCACCTCAAGTTCCAGGTCAGTATATTGAAGAATTAAAAATAATTGAATAGATGGACAGATTCTTTCAAACTAGGATTTAGTTGTTTGAGAGAATCTTGTTCGATTATGAGAGGGAAAAATTATGAATGAATTGCTGCTATCAAAAAGATTAGCCTGTGTGGCAGCTCAAGTTAAGCCAGGAGATCGGGTGGCTGATATTGGCTCAGATCATGCTTATTTACCAGTTTATCTAATTAAAACAAAGCAGATAAACTTTGCTGTGGCTGGAGAAGTCATCAAAGGACCTTTTGAAACAGCGCAAAGACAAGTGCAGAAAAGTCAGTTACAAGAACAAATTATGGTTCGTTTAGCCGATGGACTAGCAGCGATAAAAGAAAGTGATGCCATTGATACGATTGTCATCGCAGGAATGGGCGGCCAATTGATCGCATCCATTTTAGAAAACGGCTGGCAAAATAAACAATTAAAAAAGACACAACGATTGGTCCTACAACCTAATCTGGACGAAAATGAAGTTCGCTTGTGGTTGAGTGGTCATGGATTTGGTATCACTCATGAAGAAATCATCGAGGAAAAAAATAAAATCTATGAAGTGATTGTGGCAAGTCCCATGCAAGAGGCAGCGTATAGTGAAAAAGAATTATTTTTTGGTCCTTTTTTGATGACAGAAAAAAATCCTGTTTTTCAAAAAAAATGGATGCATGCTTCTCATCAAAAACAAAACGTTCTTAAACGTCTTCAGCTTGCGAAAAATCCTCGACTTGAAAAAATAAAGGAGCTACAAAAACAGTTACTTTGGATAAAGGAGGTTTTGCAATGAGTCTTTTTGCAAAAACATTTATTTCACGGTTTGAACAATTTTGTCCCAAATGGTTAGCAGAACCAGGAGATCCTGTTGGTTTACAAATTGGTACTCTAGATAAGGATGTTCAACGAATTATGATGACTTTAGATGTTCGTCCAGAAGTTGTTTCTGAAGCGATTGAGAAAAAAGTAGATTTTATTGTTGCCAAACATCCACCTATTTTTCGACCGATTAAACAATTGACGACAGATGATCCACAGACAAAAATGTATCTAGATTTGATCCAACATGATATTTCCGTCTATGCAGCTCATACGAACATGGATATCATAGAAGATGGTTTAAATGATTGGTTTTGTGAGATGCTCGGAATCCAAATGCAAGATTTTTTAAAAGAAACTCATACTGTTACTTGGAAAAAACTAATTGTCTATGTTCCGGTTGAAAATAGCCGTGACATGCGGCAAGCTTTAGGCGATGCCGGTGCTGGAATTCAAGGAAATTATCATCATACAAGCTATTCTATGGTTGGAACAGGGCGCTTTACACCAACACAAAAAGCACATCCAACGATTGGAAAAGCTGATGAAAATGAAGGGGTCCAAGAAGCCAGAATTGAAGTGATTTTTCCAGCTCTTATAAAAGACCAAGTACTAGAAGCGATGTATGCTGTTCATCCTTATGAAGAGCCAGCATTTGATATCATTTCTCTAGATAACTCGCCAATTAAATACGGTCTCGGGAGAATTGGCACTTTAGAAGAACCAATACCTATTGAAAAATTGGTGACTAAAGTTAAGCAAAAATTTGGGTTAACCGGCTTACGATTAATCGAACCAGCAGGGCCTAAAAAAGAGGTACAAAAAATTGCGATTTGTGGTGGTTCGGGAGGTAAGTTTTTCCCCGAAGCATTACTAAAAGGAGCCGATGTGTACATTACCGGTGATGTTTATTATCATACTGCTCACGATATGCAGGCAGCTGGCTTAACTGTCATCGATCCTGGTCATCATATCGAAGAAGTTTGTGTCCCTTATTTTATAGAAAAAATGAATCAATGGAAGGCAGAAGAAAATTGGAAAGTTGACTTTATTGCTTCTCAGACAAATACTGATCCCTTTCAATTTATGTAATCTCTAATCTAAAGAAAAGGAATGATTGATACCATGTATGAAAATTTATTACCACGCTTTTTACGCTATGTAAAAACTGAAACAAGATCTGTTGCTACGAGCACCACAACACCTTCTACATCAAGTCAGGTGGCTTTTGCCAAAGAACTAAAAAAGGAAATGGAAAATATTGGTCTAAAAGATGTTCATTATCTATCAGAAAATGGTTATGTTGTAGGAACGCTTCCTGCCAACACGGTTAAAGAAATCCCTGTGATTGGTTTTATTTCACATATGGATACGGCTGATTTTAATGCAGTCGGTGTTAATCCTCAAATCATTGAAAATTATGATGGTTCTTCTTCGATTCCTTTGGATAAAGAGGGACGTTACGATTTAAATATAGAAGATTTTCCTAATTTGAAAAATTATCAAGGACAAACTTTAATTACAACAGATGGCACAACGCTACTAGGTGCTGATGATAAATCTGGAATTGCCGAAATCATGACTGCTATGGAAAAATTGGCGCAAGATTCCTCTATCGTCCATGGTGAAATCCGTATCGCTTTTGGACCAGACGAAGAAATTGGTACAGGTGCTGATAAGTTTGATGTGACTGACTTTAATACTGATTTTGCTTACACAATGGATGGCGGTCCAGTCGGAGAATTAGAATATGAAACATTTAATGCAGCCCAAGCTGAAATTACCATCCAAGGTAAAAATGTTCATCCAGGAACAGCCAAAAATACGATGATCAATGCTTTACAACTTGGCATTGATTTTCATCAAGAATTGCCTGTTAATCAAGTTCCTGAAAAAACGGAAGGACGAGAAGGTTTCTTTCATTTATTAAGTTTCACAGGTACTCCTGATGAAGCCGAGATGACTTATATTATTCGTGACCATGATCGTGATAAATTTGAAGAACGAAAAAATTTATTACGTGATATTGAAGCAAAAATCAACAGAGGTTATAAACAAAAGCGAGTATCTGTTGCAATCTCTGATCAATATTATAATATGGCTGAAATTATTGAAAAAGATATGACTAGTGTTGACTTGGCAGAAAAAGCAATGATTGAACTTGGTATCAAACCTATTATTGAACCTGTCCGAGGTGGAACAGATGGTTCAAAGATTTCGTTCATGGGGATTCCTACACCAAATATTTTTGCTGGTGGAGAAAACATGCATGGTCGCTTCGAATATGTTTCTTTACAAGCAATGGAAAAAGCAACGGATGTAATTATTAAAATTGCGGAATTATCTGCAAAATAGAATTGTTAAGCTCGATTACGCCAGAACATTTGCGACTTGAGTCATAGATGTTCTGGCTTTTTATTTCAAATGGGATTCTTATTTAAAAAAGTAATAGTTGCTTATTAGGCGAATTTTATTGATAGAAAGAAATTTTCAGTCAACTCTCTCTCTCTCTCTTTCTTTTTATTAATTGTAGTATGCCTATACGAAAGCATATAACAATAAACAAAAAATTAAAAATTCAAGAGGTTCTCTATGAAAATAAGCAATAAGAAAAAACTAAGTCTAAATATTTTCCTACTAGTACTGGTTTTTGGAATTATGTTTTATGTAATTAGGCACTCATTGTCAGATATTTTATATGAATTAAAAGACACGCCACTTTCTATTTTATTTGGTATTACTTTTTTAGGAGTGGTCTATCAATTTTTTGAGGGTTGGTCAATTAAAGCAACTGTGGAAGGTTTTTCAAAAAAGTTTACCATTTTAGATGGGGCGCTTACCTCTTGTTATGCAGCATTTACACGAGTGGTTACTTTTGGGGCTGGAACATTATTAGCTGAGATCAATTATTATAAAAAGAAAGGGTTGAAGGTTTCTCAAGGTGTGGGAGTTGCTGCTTTACATATGATTATGTACAAATTGGCCATATTGACTTATGCTCTTTTGGCTTTTGTATTTCAGTATTCTTATTTAAAGAGAAACATTCCTTCTGTTATGCCCTTTGTATTGGTTGGTATCATTGGGACAGCACTCCTTATTTTATTTTTTTTATTTATCACTATCAGTTTAAATCTGCAAATTTTATTTGTTTCTATTTCAAACAAAATTTTTCATAAGAAAAAATTTCGTGAGTGGATCGATCGAGCCAATATCCAAGTCTATTCTTTGCGAGAAACGGTATACTCCATTTTAAAAGATCGTACCGCTCTTTTTAGAATCTATCTTCTTAATTTATTGAAGCTATCCATGTGGTATTTACTTCCTTTTGTCATTTTACG
>DXDB01000159.1 GCA_019115705.1 Candidatus Tetragenococcus pullicola
GTTCAAAAATAAGATCAACATTTTTTAAATGGTAATGATAATCAAAAGCATCATCGAGTTCTTCTTTTGTTAAGATACCCATGATTTGATCATCTGCTTCTAACAAAGGACGGAAAAGAGTTTGTTTATCCCAGGCTTCTGCTGTTTTGGGTTGAACCAAGTCGTAAGCTTGCTCTCTTGTCATCCCATGATCAATCAATTTCAACAACACTCGTTGACTATAGATCAAGCCAAAAGTAGCATTCATATTCCGTTTCATATTTTCAGGAAAGACCGTAAGATTAGAAACGATAGTACTAAAACGATGCAACATGTAATTTAAAAGGATGGTGGTATCAGGAATAATAATACGTTCTGCCGAGGAATGAGAAATATCGCGTTCATGCCACAAAGAGACATCTTCATAGGCCGTTATCATATGACCACGAATCACTCGCGCCAACCCCGTCATGTTTTCTGAACCAATCGGATTTCTTTTATGAGGCATGGCTGAAGAGCCTTTTTGTCCTTTTGCAAAGTATTCTTCGACTTCTCTTGTTTCAGATTTTTGTAAGCCTCGGATTTCAGTTGCAAATTTTTCAATACTTGTGGCAATAAGCCCCATTGTTGCAATATACTCCGCATGAAGATCCCTTGGCAAAACTTGTGTGGAGATTTCTTGGGCGCGTATTCCCAACTTTTCACAGACATAACTTTCTACAAAAGGTGGAATATTAGCAAACGTTCCAACTGCTCCACTGATTTTTCCAGCTTCCACACCTTTAGCTGCATGATCAAAGCGTTCCATATTACGTTTCATTTCGGAATACCAAAGAGCTAATTTAAGGCCAAAGGTGGTAGGTTCTGCATGGACACCGTGCGTGCGTCCCATCATCACTGTGTATTTATATTCTTTCGCTTTTTCACCAATGACCTTAGTTAAGTGTTGTAAATCTTTTCGTAAAATATCATTGGCTTGTTTCATTAAATAACCATAGGCTGTGTCAACCACATCTGTTGAAGTCAACCCGTAATGAATCCATTTTCGTTCACTTCCCAATGATTCAGAAACAGCACGAGTAAAAGCTACAACGTCATGTCTGGTTTCTGCTTCGATTTCTTGGATACGGTCAACGTTAAAGGTCGCCTTTTGACGAATTTTTTTAACATCTTCTTCCGGAATTTCACCTAAAAAAGCCCAAGCCTCATCTGCTAAGATTTCTACTTCCAACCAGGCATCATAGCGATTTTCATCCGTCCAAATCTGTCCCATTTCAGGACGTGTGTATCGTTCTAACATTTCCATTCCCCTTTTTTAAATCATTTATTGATCTAATCCCAGACTTTCGTTGCTTCTATTTCCTCTAGCGTTTTTTCAATATCAGGGGTCGTGACTGTGATATGGCCCATTTTACGCCCCTTTTTGGTTTGATTTTTCCCATAATAATGAAATTGCCAATCTGCTTTTTGAGAAATCAGTTTCTCACTTAAAGCGACATGTTCGCCCAAAATATTAACCATAACTGCCTTACTGAATTGAGAAACTTCTCCCAACGGCCAAGAACTGATCCCACGAATATGAGCATCAAATTGACTCATATTACAAGCTTCGATGGTATAATGACCCGAATTATGCGGACGTGGTGCTAATTCATTGACATAAAGACTCCCAGATTTTGTTAAAAATAATTCGATACCTAAAACACCATGTAACTCTAAGGCTTTTGCAATGACTAAAGCAATTCGTTCAACCTCTTTTGTGACCTCAGAGGCAATCCTTGCCGGAGCAATGGTCTCATGTAAAATATTATTGCGATGAATATTTTCAACAACGGAAAAGGTTTGGTAATCTTGACCATTACCAGCAACCATAATGGATAATTCCTTTTCAAAAGGGATCAATGCTTCCAATTCACAAGTTCCTAAGCGTAATAAACTCATTGAAGTTGCTAAATCAGACGTCTCGTGTAAGACATATTGACCTTTTCCATCATAACCACCACGTGTTGTTTTCAAGACACAGGGATATCCGATACTGTCAATGGCATCTTGAATATCAGTGGGACTAATAATGGTTGCATAAGGAGCAATGACAATATTATTTGCTTCTAAAAAAGATTTTTCTAATAATCGGTCTTGAGTGATTGCCAACATGTCAGTTCCTTGCGGGATATTACACAAAGGAAGAACTGCATTTAAAGCTTCAACACTGACATTTTCAAATTCATAAGTAATCACGGCACTTCTTCGAGCCATCTCCTCTAAAGCTAAAATATCATCATATTCGGCAACAATATGCCAATCGGCTATTTGTGCAGTAGGACAAGTTTCAGATGGATCTAGAACTCCTACGTGAAAGCCCATTTTTTTAGCACTCATGGTCATCATTTTCCCTAATTGGCCTCCACCCACGATTCCAATCGTGGCACCAGGCATTAAAGGTTTAGACAAGTTGATCACTACTTTCCATCACATTTTTTTCCATTTGTTTTCTCTTTTTCGATAATTTTTTTTCTATTTCTAAATCATACATGGAAAGCATTTCTCCTGCAAGCAATCCTGCGTTTATCGCCCCAGCTTTTCCAATTGCTGTCGTAGCCACTGGAATTCCCCCTGGCATTTGGACAATTGAAAGCAAAGAATCGATTCCATTTAATGTTCGCGATTGAACGGGTACGCCAATGACTGGAAGGGTCGTTTTAGCAGCTAACATTCCTGGCAAATGGGCGGCTCCTCCAGCGCCAGCAATAATCACTTTTAGACCATTTTCTCGAGCTGAACTCGCAAAAGAAAAAAGAAAATCAGGCGTACGGTGAGCAGAAATAACTTTCTTTTCATAACTTATTCCTAGTTCTTCTAAGCTTTCACAGCTATATTTCATTGTTTCCCAATCCGAAGTACTACCCATAACCACGGCAACTTGTACACTCATTTTCAATTTTCTCCTTTTTTTAACTTTACTTTTCATTACTAGTTTTATTTTAGCAACTGAAAAAGTATAAGTCAAAAAAGTATCGAATATTTATTAGATTTCTCCTTTTTAAGTTCGTGTTTTTGATTTTTGAAACCTTTCGTAAGATCCTTAGCGATAGAATCTCTTTAGGCATCGGCCTGATCAAAATGAACGGCCCCGTTTTCTAAAGAAGTTACACGCGCTAAAGAAACGACCTTGATTCCCATTTCTTCTAACAAATGTCGTCCTTCTTGAAAAGATTTTTCGATAACAATTCCTATGCCATCAACGTTAGCACCTGCTTGTTGGCAAAGTTCGATTAACCCTTTTGCAGCCTGTCCATTGGCTAAAAAGTCATCAATGATTAATACATTGTCTTTTTCATTCAAAAATTTTCGGGAAATAGAAATTTTACTGGTTACCTGTTTTGTAAACGAATAAACCGAACTTGTCAATAATTCTTCATCCATAGTTAAACTCTTAGATTTCCGTGCAAAGACCATGGGTACTTGTAATTTCCTAGCCGCAAATAATGCCGGCGCAATCCCGGAAGATTCAATGGTAACAACTTTTGTAATACCTGCTTCGGAAAATACTTCTGAAAAACGGGTACCAATTTTTTCCATTAATTCTGGGTCTATTTGATGAGTAATAAAACTATCCACCTTTAATACTTCTTCACCTAGTACATGTCCACTTTTAGTAATTTTATCCATTAACTCTTTCATTATAACCCTCAGTTCTAATTTATATTTTTGGTTAAATAAAAAGCACCTTTTCTACAACGACAGCAAAAAAGGTACTTAACCGTTCTTGACTTATAGTCCAATATTTACGGTATTGGGTAGAAACCGTCGACCAAATTACAACGATATATAAGCAATGACTAATTATGAAAAACACAATTCTTATTATGCAACGATTCGTGACTAAATTGCAAGAGTCAATTGAAAAATCATTCTTCTGAAGCCTCATTTATTTTTTCTTCATAAAGCGCACGTTCTTCTTCACGATAATGGTCCATTTTTTTACTGAATAATTCGCCATTTGAAGGGGGAGTAAACGTAATTGCATTCGCACCTGCTCTTATGGTATCCATAATTGATTCATCAGTAGGGCCACCAGTAGCAATAATTGGTAATTCTGGAAACTTTTCTCGAAAATATTTGACTGTCTCGACGGTTTTTTTGCCAGCACTGATGTTGATAATTTTAACCCCACAATCAATTTTTTCATCAATCATTGTATAGGCACTTGTTACCGTACTAATCACAGGAACATCGACAACCCGACAAACTTGCTTGACTGTCGCTAGAGGTGTTGGACCATTTAAAACAACCCCGATGGATCCTTGTGATTCGGCGAAAATACTCATAAAAGAAGCGCGTGTCCCTTGTGTCAATCCCCCACCTACACCAGAGAAAACTGGAATATCCGCCGCTTCAATGATACTTTTTGTAATGGCTGGATGTGGTGTAAAAGGGTAGACCGCAATCACTGCATTCGCATTGGTATTTCGAATAATCGCAATATCAGTGGTAAAGATAATTGATTTTATTCGCTTTCCAAAAATAATTATTCCACTAGCATTGCTAATGACCTCTGGCGCTCGAACAATATCTTTTCTTAATTCAGTTGTAATATTAGGAACAAACTTTTTTTCCAAAAAATCAATCCTCTCCTAATCATATTGATCTAACTGGTAGGTCTCAATGACACTTTTTACTTTTTGGGCGTAAGTTGGATCTGTCGCGTAGCCTGCTTCTTGCAAGGCTTCTGCAGCCTCTTTATAATTTGTTGCTGTTAATACCTTTTGATACTTTTCTGGACTCCAATCAACACCGTTTACAAATAACATGGCATGGTCGTCCATTGATGCTTCCCATGAATCATAGACTCTAAAATCACCATCTATTGTAATCCATTGCTCATTAACATATTCTTGAGTATTTAATGTGATTTTTTCCTGATTCCCATACGCTTTTATTCCATATAGATTATTATAGTCAGAAGAAAGTTGGCTTTTCCCCCAATTTGATTCTAAAATGGCTTGTCCAATCGTAATACTGGGTAATACCCCATAGCCTTCTTGAATCTCTTTGGCATGCGGAAGCAATCTTTCTATAAATTCATCTTTGGTAAGATCGGTATTTTCCTGGGCCAGTGGTTCTTCTGTCCACGCCGAAGTTGATAAACTTCGCAAAGAAAAAACAAAAGCAAAAATGATTAAAAGCAAACCAGCTAAAATCGAGGGAAAACGTATGGCTTTATTCTTCTTCTTTCTCATAATCGTCCTTTTCTTCTAAAATCTGTCGATACTCTTCTAATGTTAATTGATGTTTTGTAATATATTTGGCATTTTCAACACCGACATAGCGCAAATGCCAAGGTTCGTAAGTAATTTTTGTAATAGCTTCTTTATCTTTGGGATAACGAATAATAAATCCATATTCACAGGCATTTTCATCTAACCACTTTCCTCCAGGGGCATCGCCATATTCTTCTTCTAACAATTCTGACTGGTAGTTATTCTGCCAATCTTCATCGACAACATCCAATGCTAACCCAGTATGGTGTTCACTGTAGCCCGGTTCAGTTGAAGTCTTTTTTACTTCTTCTCGTGCTTCTTTTTCTGAAATTCCAGAAGCCTTAGCCTCTTGTACACGACTAGTAAAAACTTCTTTTTGATAAGAAACCGAACGAAAAGCTGAGACAACAACTAAATCAAATCCAGCTTTTTTAGCGCCTTCTTTTAGTTCTTCATAGCTATCAATCACTCGTTTATCTAACTGTTGATCCGTTTTTTTAATGGTTTCTAAACTTGCTTCGTCAATTTCTTTTTCCAACTCATTCTCAGGGCCAACTAGCGTTAAATTCCAATCTTTAATTGAGGCTTGTGGGAGTGAGTCTGATTCGTTGACAGAAGTACTTGTTTTTGCTACTTTCTTTTCTTTTTTTGTTTCTATGACTTGAACAGGCTGAACTTGTTCTTCTTCTAATTCCACTTGTTGGCTTTCCACACCTCTAGTAATCAAATGATTGACCCCTAAAAGGCTGAATACCCCCAGTAGAATAAAAAAGATATTTTTTATTACTTTCTTCACTGCTTTAATTCTCCCTGTCTATCCTTTTTGGCACGTTACATTAGCTGATATAGGTGTCTTCTAACTTCTCATTGACCCAATTTAAGAGGGCAATTTCTTCATTTTCTACCTGTTGTTGGATAGTTGCTGGCAAGCGGAAATTGATTACATCATCAAATCCCCATTCATCATAAGAAATAGAAACTTTCAAGTCAACATAGGGTTGTCTTTTATTGTCTTCTTTTCCTTGCAAAACTTCCACGGTCCCAAGACCGATATTTAACCATTTTTGAGAAATTTTTATTTTCATCTTCCGAAATTCTGACACAGCAATCGTACGTTTTTCTGGGTAAATAATGGTTTGACGTAACACCTTTTGAAGTAACATCCATTCATAATCAGTAAATAAATTCTTTATCTTTTGGTTAACCTCTGGCTCAAGGACACTCGTTCCTTTTTTCCAGCTCTCCCAAGTTTCTTCTGAAATACCCAACTGATTTTTATAAAACTCGGTTTCTGAACCAAATTTTTCTTGTATAGCACTTAAAATCAACTCTATATAACTGTCATGCATAAACAATCCCTCCAATTTATAGTTTAAGCAATTTTTAAATGAAAAGAAATAGTGAGTGAACTTCTTTTTTTAATTTTAACATATTTTGATATGATATACTTATACCTTAATGATTTATGATATTGACTAAAATATTTTAAACAGTTGATCTATCAACGTTTTAAGACTTTTATACGTTCACCCATTAGGTGTACAAAAAGAGCCCACTCCGTGATATTGTTAAGCTACCAAACATAAACAAAAGGAGTGAGTTCTATGTTTAGTAATGTACACCAAAAACAACTGTATTTCAATGATAAAAAAACAATTCTTGTAGCCAATGATGGCGGAACTTTGACAAATGATGCTGGTATTGTATTAGTTGCAGAATTTCTTAAAAAAATTAATTTTGATAA
>DXDB01000015.1 GCA_019115705.1 Candidatus Tetragenococcus pullicola
CAAAATTGCAATGATTTTACTCAAATCTATGTTTTATTTTCTAAATTTTCTTCAATTTCTGTCTTTGTTTGAATCATAGCTTCGACCATTTCATTTTGTAAGATGGGATTAACACGGTATTTTGGCATGCTGATGCTAAAGGCACCGACGATCTTATCTTCTTTTACGATCGACGCTCCTAAACAGAAAATATCTTTTTCCACTTCTTCATCATCGAAGGCTACTTTTCGTTTCTTGATTTCCTGTAGTTCTTTTTTGATTTTTAAAGGATTGGTAATGGTCTCTTCTGTAAATGGCACTAACTCGGTGCTCTCTAAATAATGATCAACTTCTGAATCTAAAAGATCAGCTAAGACAGCTTTTCCCATCGCAGAATTATAAAGCGGTCTAGTAATCCCGATTTTAGAAGACATTAAAATAGTTTGATTTTTAGGCTCTAATTTATTAACATAGAGAATTTCATCGTCTGCCAATATTCCTAAATGAATCGTTTCATCAATTTTTTCTTGTAGTTTTTCTAAAGCAGGTTGGGTGATTTCTACCAGATCTAATTGTTCAATATTTTGATTAGCATACCGTATCAGTTTCAAACCTAAACGATAATGCTTATTTTCTTGTCGCGTCACATAACCTATTAAAACCAAGGTATCCAAGATTTTTAATGTGGTAGAGGCGGTTATCTGTGTCCCTTGGGAAACATCTTGCAAGGT
This sequence comes from Candidatus Tetragenococcus pullicola, assembly GCA_019115705.1. Lineage (GTDB taxonomy): Bacteria > Bacillota > Bacilli > Lactobacillales > Enterococcaceae > Tetragenococcus > Tetragenococcus pullicola. The sequence goes on from DXDB01000015.1 coordinate 711, forward strand.
ACTATTGGGATGATTGGATAGGAAATCCAAGATACTCGCTGCTTTTATCAGCACCGTCCCATAAGGTTTTTGTTTTTCCATATAAAACACCTCTTTTCTATATAAGAAATTTTATCGTGTTTTACTAGAAAAATCAAGTCTCAATCCTTGTAGCACCCATTCGTTACAAAAAAAGACTACGAACACTCGATTAGAAAGGTTCGTAGTCTTTTCATTTATAACATTTTTTCAGCCAAAACGGTATTTTTCGATAACTGGGTACAATTTAAATAGACAATCCCTAAAAATAATACCGGTAAAATAGTCATCCCAAATTGTGGTTTTACCACCATTACAATCAATACTAGAGCAACTAGCACCACATTGAGTAAACTAACATACCATTTTCTCAGCGTAAAATACGCTGCCGTTTTCAAAATATCTTTACTGGCTAGTTCAGGATTTTTGACTTGAAAATAATCACAATGAATCATTAAAGCAAGTGCCAAGATCGTTAGAAGAATAAAAAACGGTAGAATCCATTTTCCATTTGATGTTTTCATAAAGAATAAAATATCCACGATTGAAATCACACTGACTAACCAGGCCAGACTGCCATATAAAAGACCTTTTTTCCAAAATTTTCGATACAATTGAAAAAAGCTTTTCACTGGATCCAAATCTTTTTGACTCTTTAGTTGATCAATCCAAGCGATCATAACCATTACTGCCGGTCCCATAGGTAATAAGGCCAGAGCAAAAAGCCAAGTGTTTCTTGGATCCACAGCCGTCGTCAACGCAACTAGACAAAATGGCAAATTAACTAATGCAAAACATATATTTGCAGCAAGCAATACATAGGCCCAGTGGAAAATTTTCATAAAAATGTTGTTGTCAAATGGTTGTTTTTTAAACATCTAAACTTCCTCTTTTCTATCCTTTGACCCCTGTTGAAGCAATACCTTCCACAAAGTATTTTTGCATAGACAAGAACAATAAGCCAACTGGAATGATCGAAACCACGGATGCGGCCATGATCAAAGCATACTCAGCATCATACAAGCCTACAAACATCTTCAAGCCCAATTGAATGGTCTTATTTTCGGTGGATGATAAATAGATAAATGGTCCCATATAATCATTCCATGTGTTGACAAAAGTAATGATTGTCAAACTGGCAATGGCGGGTTTGGTCAATGGTAAAATAATCCGACGATAAATCCCCCATTCTGATAACCCGTCGATTCGAGCACTTTCACAAAGGGAATCTGGAATACTTGAATAATATTGTTTTAACAAGAATACTCCAAAAGCATTGAAGGCTTGTAGTAAAACAAGGGAAAGCAATTTATCGGTCAAGCCCATTTGGCGCATCATGATAAATTGTGGAATCATATAGGATTGCCAAGGCACAGCGATTGTTCCGATATAGGCTAGAAAGACAGCATCGCGCCCTTTAAATTGCATTTTTGAAAATCCATAAGCGGCAAAGCTACTGGTAAATAATTGAATCAAGGTAATGACCACACTCAAGATGGCGGTATTTTTAAAGAAGGTCAAGAGTGGGATTCGTTCCCAAATAACTGAGTAGTTTTCAGGGTGCCAAGTCTTAGGAATCCATTGAATCGGGACAGTGTACACATCGTTATTAGCTTTAAAACTAGCCGAAATCATCCAGAAAAATGGCATTAAGGTAAGTAAAGCCAAGAAGATCATGAAAATAATCAGAAGAACTCGACCGACTGTTAATGGTTCTTTTACTTTTTTAGTTTTTTGTTTTGAATTTGTCGCTTCCATCGTTCTCCTCCTCACGCTCTTTCTTGAATTTGATTCCATTTAAACTGAATAATGGTAATTACTAAGACAATAACGAACAAGACCATGGCGATTGCCGACGCGTACCCAAAGTTGAATTTCACGAAGGCTTCATTATAGACTTCATAAACCAAAACATTGGTTGCTCGTCCTGGTCCACCTTCTGTCATTACTTGCACTAAGTCAAAAATCTTAAAGCAATTAATAACCAACATGATGGTAACAAAAAATGTCGTTGGCCGTAACGATGGCAAAGTCACATTCCAAAATTGACGCCATTTGTTGGCTCCATCGATTTCAGCCGCTTCATACATTTCTTGGTTGATACTTTGCAGACCAGCCAAATATAAAATCATATAATAGCCCATATTTCGCCAGACACTAACGATAATGATGGCCGTTAAAGCCCAATCAGAACTAGACGTCCAGCCTGGTGGATTTTCAATGAAAATTTTTAAAAATTGGTTAATCGGTCCCATGCTTGGATGAAATAACATGTTCCAAACAACGGCGATAGCGACAAGAGAAGTTACATATGGGAAGAAAAAAGCAGTCCTAAAGAACTTGACCCCACGAATTTTCTGATTAAGTAAAATTGCTAACCCCAAAGAACAAATCAAGGTTAATGGTACCACTCCAACTGTATAAATAACCGTGTTTTTTAATGAAATCCAAAAAGTATCATCACTCATCATCTTAGAAAAATTCTTCAGGCCCACAAATTCAGGTGTTCCAAAAGAATCCCATTTCATAAAGGCTAAGACAAGTGAAAAAACAACAGGCACTAAAGTAAACAGGAAAAAACCGATGAAGTTTGGTGCTATAAAAGACCAAGCCGTCAAGGTATTTTTTCTGCGTAACTTATGTGCTTTTTTTGACGAGTTTTCCATATTGTTTCCAAAAAAGATCGTCCGTTCACGAACTTTTTTAGTATCCCCCTTTCTTAAAAGCCAAGCATTATAACCGAAAGTCTCTATCTTCTAACGTTTCTGCAGTCATTGACCACCTCGTCAACTTTTGACGAGGCGATATGACTTGCAATCATGCGTTGATAGATGCAATTGGTTTACTTTTACTTATGCTTCATTAAGAACCTTGCATTATTCGATTTCTGATTCGACACGTTTTTCCATATTGGCGATTCCTTTTTCAGGTGTTTCATCCCCAACAAGAATTAATTCATGTTCTTCTTCCAACACTTTATCAACGGCAGGACCGTTTGAATCAACTGGGAATTCAATGGCAATATTTTCTGGATCAAAGGCTTTTTTAGAAACATCATCAGTTGGCATTCCTTCTAAGCCAAAGTAAATATCATTGATTTCATCATTACGGAAAGATGGAACCACACCTGTTTCAGCTAATAATTTAGCTCCTTCTTCACCAGAAGCAAAGTCTAAGAATTTTTGTGCTAATTCTTGGTTCTTAGAATTTTTGTTCACAGCAAAAGCGGTTGGTGAACCAAATGTAGTGATTTCTTGCCCTTTTTCTTTTTGAGGAATTTCAGCAATTGCCCAATCAACATCTGTTTTGCCATTCGCTTTACTATCTAACACACCAGCCATATACCAGCTACCCATATACATCATTGCAGCTTTTGAGTTTTCAAACTGAGAAGCATAGGTCACTTGTGTTGATTTAGCAGTTCCAAAATCCATTTGTGATTTTTCATCTTGCATACGTAAAGCACGTTCATAATCTTCTTTTAAGTAATCATAACTAGGTTCCATCAAGTTTTGATCATTTTGAGCGGCCGATAAAGCTTGCGTCGTTGATCTCCAAGTATGTTGGTAAGCTCCATAAACTTGATCGTCTGGTTGTGATAATTCTTTGGCAACTTCTTCGTATTCATCCCAAGTTAAATTATTTGGATAGTCAATACCGGCATCATCAAACATTTTTTTGTTGTAATAAAGCACCCAAAAGTCGGTACGATACGGTTGAGCATAGGTTTTACCGTCAACGTCATACATGTCATAAGAATCTTGAGCAGGTTCTGTATCAATGTCTCCCAAATGATCGGTTAAATCGACTAATTGATCTCTTAAAGCGTAGTTTGAATAAGACAATAAGTTTTTCATGGTCAAAATATCGGTCGTATCGCCAGATGATAACATGGTTGTTAATTTTGTATCATAATCATCTGCAGCAATATCGATTGGTTTGATTGTTACATCAGGATTTTCTTTTTCAAAAGCTGTAAACAATTTTTCAAATTCAGGCGTTGTATCATAGTTCCAGGTTGTAACTGTTAAGGTTGTTTTTCCTGAACCCCCATCGCCACCATCATTTCCACTATCTGCTGTATCTCCACTATTGCCACAAGCAGCTAACAATGCCACACTTCCTAAAATTGCAACAGATGTTAATCCTTTTTTCCAAGAACTCATTTTCTTTACCTCCAAATATTTTTTATATTTTTTTACCAAACACTATACCAACTCTTAGTCAGTCTAGTGAGTGCTTCTACATAATAATAATCGCCCCAACTCATGCATTCGTTAACCCCTTTGTCGGAATTTTTATCATAAACGCCTTCTGTTAGGATCCCGTTTGATTCTGGATGATCTTTTGTCGTGTAGTTTTGAGCCAATGCTTCTAACATTTCCAACGCTACTTTTTCATAGTGATCATGTTTTTCATCGGATAACGGTAATTGTTTGGACAATTCCAACAATCCACAAGCTGCAATAGCTGCAGACGAACTATCTCTTTCCTGGCCACTTCCATCGTTAAACACAAGATCCCAGTAACATACTTTATCTTCTGGCAGTTGACTGATAAAGTAATCTGCCACATGTTTTGCTGTTTCCAAAAATGAATAGTCGCCCGTGTGCAGATAACTTAAAGTAAAACCATAGATTCCCCAGGCTTGGCCACGCGCCCAACAAGAGTCATCGGCATAGCCTTGTTGCGTTTTTCCTTCAATAGCAACTCCTGTGTTCACATCAAAATAATAGGTATGGAAGGTAGTATAGTTATCACGAACAATATATTTTTGGGTTTGCTTCGCGTGAGTATAAGCCGCTTTTTTATAGCGATCATCTCCAGTTTCTCGCGCCGCAAAGTATAGCAGTGGCAAGTTCATCAAGCAGTCAACAATCATCCGACCACTTTCATTGGGGTCATTTAAATTTCCCCACGCTTGGATAATGCCTGCTTTTTCAGAATAACGCTCCATCAACAAATCAGCAGCTTGAATCGCCAATTCTTTGGAAGATTCATTGCCGTTTTCTTGATAATCAAACACTGCTGACAAGCTATATAAAAAGCCGATGTCATGGGTTTCCAAGCCAATTCTATTTTCTAAGCGATGGGTAAAAGAAGCCATTTGTTTCTTGATGACTGCATCAAAGTCATCTGATTCAGTTACTTCTTTTGCTAAAAAGAGCATTCCGATCCAAAAACTAGCTGTCCAATCGGTATTATCTTCTGGTTGATACACTAAATTTTTACTTGCTGCTGGAATCACTTTCTCCTCAAAAGTCGGTAAATTCTCCCGTATCTTTTTAACGGCAAAATCTAAAGCATTTGGCAGCCAATCTAAGTTTTCCATTTTTCCTCCTTATTCAATCGTGATTGTCCACGACTGATCTTTTTGTTTTATAAGAACGGACGTTTCAGTCATTGTGATTTCGGGTTTTATTATTGTTTCGTTGGGTAATGTCCCAGAAATAAGTGAAATCAAGCAATGATGTCCAGTTTCTAACTTGGTTGTCAGATAAGGCAGTACAGTCAGCGGATAGAGCAAATTCGTATTTGGTTCCGTTTTGACAATATCAGCTTTTTTAAACCCATTAATTCCTTCAATTGTTGATGCTCCCACTGAGGAAATTGCTTGAGCTAAAAGTTTTTGACTACTAGGAACTTGACCTTCTAAAGGAACCGCAAAGCCCCCGTCATTGACAGTAAGGGCTGACTTTGTTTGAATCTCATGAATTCGTACATGACAATTTTCAAGTGGTACGATGGTACTTTTGATTGCTACATCTTCAAAAGGATCCCAATAATGGATGATTCGATCATCTAAAATTTCATAACTTTGATCTAGCCCCTTAGTTCGGAAATAATGGTCTTCTTTACTTAAAGCTAAGGTATTATCAAAGGCCCCTTCGTAATACCAATAATTGCTTTTGGGAACACTAAACCCAAATTTTGACGAATAGACAAACTTGCTATACTTCGCATGAGCGTGGCTTTGATTGTTAATAAATTGGCCTGCCGGAAAAGCTTGCAAATGACTATGGTCCTTGTTGTATTGGAAGAAATTACGCGCAATTGGCAAAGGCAAGGTCTCTTTTTCAATCGTTAATTCTGTCGTTTTTGCTTGCCAATAAGGGTGATCGTCCGAAACAGCAAGAAGCAAGAAACTCTTTAATGCCCAATAAGGTGAACCCGGACCATTGTAGCCTTCTGCAAAAACCAAATTCTCATAATGATAGCCAACTGTTAATAAACCATCTGTAGAGAAAATGTCTTGTTCAAACCAATTTTTTAAGTGGCGGCTAATAATCCCTTTGATTTCACCCCAAGGCAGTGCTTCAACATTGGCAAAAACCAGGGCGCTGAAAAAAGAAACTTGAGCAAAACGATAGGTCAAACTTCTTCCAAATGGCAGGGCTTCTCCTTTGGCATCGAACCAATATTTAAAGGTTTGAGCAAAATCGGTCGCCCGTTCTTTGATTACTTTCACTCGTTTAGGATCTTCTTTTTCCATAAAATGAGCATAGATTAAACTATAGTAGTGAATAGCAAAAGAAACATAATAATCCACTTGAGTATCTGGTCCATCTGAGTACCAACCTTTTCCTTTATAAAAAGAATTGATAGCTGCAAAATCTTCTTCGATTTTTTCTTGTGAGTAGGAACGTCCACATTTTTTCATGGCAATATTTACTAAAACTCGGAAAAAATGCCAATTATTATCAGGTACTTTTCGTTTATTGACCGCAATCAACCATTGATAAAGATTTTCTTGCTGAGTTTCAGTTAACTTGTCCCAGGTTTTTTCTTTGTTTAATAGTAAAAAAGTACTCAATGCTGCCATTTCTACAATCAACTGGTCAAAATCAGTAATCGTGCCCCAATAGTCTGGGTTTGAAGGATCCGTTCCGGCGATGATTCCTATTAAATATTCTTCTAATAAGTTATCCTTTTCATCAACAAAATAAGGTCCTAAGCCCCATAATGGTCGTAAATACGCTTCGACTTCTCGGGTTGATTCACTATAGACCGTGCCATGACTTCCCAGCGTTAACCGCCCTTTTGCTCCTTCTTGGTAAAAAGGTCGCAAAGGATCTATCACTTTCATCAATTGTGCTTGTAAATCCTTTTTGCTTTCAAACGAATTCACTTGGATTCCTCCTTCTCGATAGCGATTGCTTTAATAAATCCATAGTATTCTCCATAAACGGTGACGCGATCTCCAATAGAAAATGGATACTCTTGTTCATTGAAGATTTGGTAGTTACTCGAACCACTTTTCAAGATGAAACGATCGCCTTTTTTTAAGGTTTCATCTCCATCTGAACGCGTGATTTCTCCTGTCAATTGAACAAAATCATTCAACGGAACATCTGCCGTTTGAAATTCTTTTTCAGTATATTTATTGGCTTTCTTTTTGATTTCGGTTTCAACAGTTGCTGTAAATTGTTCTTCTTTAGCCTGTGTTTTATCGTTTTGACTACAACCAGTCCCTCCAAGTAAAAGAACGAAAAGGAGCAAAAGTACAAGCGTGTGTTTTTTCTTCATAACGAAACTCCTTACAGTGAAAACCGCTTACTTTTACTAAAGTTTAACTTTTTTTAGCAAAAAAAGCAATAATTTTTCCTAAAAAAAGTAAAAAAATGTTGTTTTTTCCTCAAAATCAACGTATTATTAAATTAGAAATTATTCATAAATTATGCTGAACGAAAGGAGGGCCCCTATGCCAACCATTACAGATATTGCTAAAAAAGCGGGTGTATCTATCTCTACGGTTTCGCGTGTGTTAAACTATGATCCCACCCTTTCTGTAACTGACGAAACCAAACGGAAAATTTTTGAAGTAGCAGAAAAACTAAACTATACAAAATACAAAACAAAAAATAAGAAAAAAAATAACGAACTAGAAAAAAAGGTCCCTAAAAAAGAAAAACGATCCATCGGTTTTATTACTTGGCGTTCCTACGCGGAAGAATTAGAAGACATCTATTATATGTCGATCCGTTTAGGTGCGGAAAGAAAAGCAATTGAATTAGGTTATACAGTGATTAATTTTTCTCAGGTAAATGAAATTGGAATGCAAAACGTTGATGGTATCTTAGCCATTGGTAAATTCACTGCTGAAAAAATTGAACAACTAAAAGAGTTGAACAGTAATCTCTGTGTCATTGGTACTAACTTTCCGTTAAATGACTATGATTGTGTTAATACTGATTTTACACAAGCAACTGAAATTGCCCTTTCTTACTTACTTGATTTAGGACATAAAAAAATCGCCTATATCGGCGCTGAAGAAAGTAAAAATTTATATGGTTTTCGAGCCTTTCGTACACCAACAACTAACGTTTATTATGATATGATGCACTTTTTTGACTTATACGATGAAGACTATTTTATTGTTGAAAATAATAGCCAATTAGATGTAAAAACCAGCGAACGATTAACCGAAGAAGCATTAATCAAGTGGAAAGGTAAGTTGCCTACTGCTATTTTAGCCGCAAACGATGCGTTTGCCATAGGCGTCATCCATACCTTAACGCAACATGGTATTTCCATCCCTGATGATATCAGCATTATGGGAATCAATGATTTATCAATTGCCCAATATCTAACTCCTGCCCTAACAACAGTTCACGCCTATACGGAGGAGATGGGTGAATATGGCGTTGGCATGTTGCATGAACGCATTTTAGCACCCGGTATCGCACGTCGCGTATTTTTAGCCACTGACTTAGTGGAAAGAGGTTCCACTGCTACACCAAAACAGTAATCATGACCACCCGTCAAACGGGTGGTTTGCTCTGGGGCTATAAGCCCCTGTTACTAGCCAGCGTCTCAAGGCGCTGGCTTTCACAGTTTGTTCAAGCCACATTGGTTTTGTCACTTTTGCCGTCTCTAA
>DXDB01000160.1 GCA_019115705.1 Candidatus Tetragenococcus pullicola
AAGCACTAAAAATAATGAAAGAAGCGCTTTTTATTATTTTATTTTTGCTTAAGAACCCGATGTAATAGAAAAATGGCTAAAACAAAGGCTTGGTCTCTCGGTTCTTGTTTCTGGCAAAAATCAAGTAATACATACTCTGCTTTTTCATTACGTTTGACTAATTCTTTTACTAATTGAAACGATTGTTTTTTATCCAAGGCAGTAATCAATTTTTGAACTGTTTTCGCATCTATATCATTGCTTCTTTTATTAAGTAGTATAACAGAGGAAAAAACGTCTTTTACGTTACGACAGAAAATGGCATAGTTTTTGCTTGGTAATGAGTGAAGCTTATGAAAAGATAGGAATTAAAATACATAGCTACAAGATAGTTACCTATAAAATTTAAGTTAGAATGAGGAGACTTCAGAATGGAAAAATCTTTTTTGATTACTGATTTTAAAGCAATGCCAGACTCTCAAAAAGTTCAAACAAAGGAAATTCAAGCCTGCATTGACGCTTGTCACCTTGCTGGTGGTGGTGAAATTATTATTCCAGCAGGAACTTTCATTATTGGGAGCATTCGATTGTATTCGAATATGACGCTGAGGTTAAAAAGTAACGCAATTTTAAAGGGCAGTAAAAACTTAGAGGATTATCGAGACTTTCATATCCCGACAACGATTAAATACCTGTATGATCCTGAATATATTAGGGAATGGAACTTGCCACCTTATTATTTTTACGCCATGATTTGTGCCTTTCAAGAGGAAAATATTGCAATTATTGGTGAGATAGGATCGGTTATTGACGGTCAAGATGTTTTTGATCCAAATGGGGAAGAAAAATTCCGTGGCCCGATGGGAGTGATTCTTTCACAAGTGAAAAATGTGGACTTATCAGGTTATACCTTTAAAAATAGTTCGAATTGGAGTCATACGATAGATGGCTGTGAAAAGATTAGAATCAAGGATGTTTCCATTAAAGCAGGACATGATGGTTTTAATTTGCATCATTCCACTTATATTCACATTTCAAATTGTAGTTTAGAAACAGGCGATGATTGTTTTGCGGGTTATGATGTTCATGGTCTTGAGGTAACTCATTGTTATTTAAACACGGCTTGTAATGGCATGAGACTTGGTGGCACAAATCTTTCTTTCTCTCATTGTAACTTCAATGGACCGGGTCGTTATCCCCATTTGTCAGAAGATTCCTATCATACACATGCGATCTTTAAGTACTATTCAGTACTGCCAGATACTATTTTGGAAGATTCTGAAAAGATTCTCTTTGATAGTTGTGTCATTTATAGTGCCGATAAATTATTTTCTTATAGTTTTGGTGATAAAGAACTTCATCAAGTCAATCGACCATTACGGGAATTAACCATGGAAAATATGAAAATAAGTGGCATTCGTAAGACGTCTATTTTTAAAGGAAATGGTGAAAAAGTAACCCTAACACTTAAAAATGTACAGTTGTCTTTTGATGAAGAAGAGCCCATTTTCTTAGAAATAGATGATAGCGTGACGTTGGTTTTAGACCATGTCTTCTTTAAAACACCAACAAAAATTCGGAATTTAAATCAAGAGTTGACTTTTTCAGGTGAGACGACTTTAATTGTTGAAAATAAATAAGAAAAAGCAATGTGTCCGATGCAATCAGACACATTGCTTTTTATAAACCCTGAAGAAAATGCATTTTATTTTTATTAAAGTGGCATGGAAATTGCTTAATATATAAGTGAAAAGAAAAAAGAAAAGGATGTGTTTTAATTGATTAAAATGGTTCGAATCGATGAACGCTTGGTTCACGGTCAAGTTGCAATGATTTGGAGTAAACATTTAGGAATTGATCGTATCATTGTCGTAAATGATAAGGCGGCATCAGATCCCATTCTGACTTCTACCTTAAAAATGGCGGCTCCTTCTTCTGTAAAAGTGATTGTTTTATCCAAAGAGAAGGCAAAAGTGTTATTAGCTGATCCAAGGATGAAAGAGCTACAAAGTTTAATTGTGGTCAATTCACCAGAAGATGCTTTGTTTGTTGTAGAAAATGCGAAAGAAGTTTCCAAAGTCAACATAGGAAACTATGGGAAAGCTTCTGGTAGCAAAGAAGCAAAAACAAAACTAAATGATAATGTTTTACTTGATGATAAGGACAAAGAAAATTTAAAGAAAATCATTGAGCTTGGGTTTGTTACGCAATATCAATTAGTGCCGGATCAATCGATAACAGATTTAAGTAAAGTCTTATAAAAAAGGAGGAAAATCAAAATGAAAGATGCACTGTTAGTTGCACTTGTTATGTATCTAGCAAAATTTCTTGATTGGGGCGCTTTAAATATTCAAGTTCGTCCCATTATTTTAGGACCCTTAGTAGGATTAGTATTGGGGGATCTGACGCAAGGCATTATTTTAGGAGCTGCTATTGAGGCTGTATTTATGGGGACTTTTACTGTCGGAGGTTCGGTGCCTTCTGATATTCCCTCGGGCGCCATTTTTGGGACAGCTTTTGGAATTTTGACAGGAAAAGGAGTGGCTGTAGGAGTTGCTTTGGCGGTGCCAGTTGGACTACTTGCAACTTTGCTATTTAACCTTGTTTGCTTGTTCTTTAACTTCTTGGTAAGTTATCAAGATCGTGCAATTGCTGAAAAGAACGATCGTCGCTTTAATCAAATACACATATTTGCCATGTTCTTTTATCCCATTCCATTTGCAATCATGACCTTTATTGCGATTAAAGCAGGTGTAGGACCTATTGAAAGCTTTATGAACAGTTTGCCTGATCAAGTGATGGCGATGCTAAATGTGATGGCACAAATGCTTCCGGCGCTGGGGATGGCTATCTTGACTAAATCTATGTGGGATAAAGAAATCATTCCATTTTTCTTTATCGGATTCGTATTGGCTGCTTATCTTGGCATGGACACAATGGGAATTGCTGTTTTAGGAGCTGCTTTAGCCATCTACTTTATCTTTACTGATTTCAAAAAGAAAAAAGAAATGGCCGCTTTGAAACGATCTCCTCAAGCAGACCAAACAAATGACAGTAGTGAAATGACGGATGAAATGGAGGACTTTTTATCATGAAAGGTTTATCGTTAAATAAAGAAGAAAAAAAGGAAGTCAACACACTTTTTGTGCGCCAACTAACGGTAATGGCTGAATTGACCTATGTTCGTTTACAAGGACCGGGTTTTGGGTGGTCTTTGATGCCCTTATTACGGAAAATCTATAAAGATGATGACGAAAAGTATTATGCTGCATTAGAACGCAATGTCATGTATTTTAATACGAACCCTGCCTTTGTACCGTTTATTCAAGGAATTGTTTATTCTATGGAAAAAGAAAATGCCGAAACGCCGATGGAAGATATTGATACTTCTGTCAATGGGATTAAAGTAGGTTTGATGGGACCTTTAGCAGGTCTCGGCGATTCCTTTTTCACAGGAACGTTACGGGTCATTGCAGCTGGTGTTGGAATGAGTTTGGCTCAAAAGGGAAATATTTTAGGCCCCATCTTATTTTTCTTGATTTACCATATTCCTTTTTATCTGGTTCGTTATTATGGGGGTGTCGTTGGCTATAAATTAGGAGCGAGTTTTATTAGTGAAGCTCAAGAAAGTGGCTTGTTACAGTCTATCACCAAAGGTTGTGGTATGCTGGGTCTAATGATGATTGGAGCTATGACCTATTTGAATGTTCCCTTTGGACTTAGCGTGGAAACAACGATGGCCGGTCAAGAATTTGTTTTACAAGATGTATTCGATCAAATTATGCCAGGTTTATTACCATTAGGTTTGGTATGGTTATGTATTTATCTATTAAAGAATAAAAATGTGTCAGTCAATAAATTATTAATTGGAATTTTAGTAGTTTCTGTAATCCTTGGTGGTTTAGGAATTGCTGGATAAACGTGTTCAATGAGAATAGGATAGGCTTTCTTTGTCTTTATAAGAAAGCCTCTTTTGTTTTAGGAGGTTTATAAATATGAAAATCGATGGTTCGTATTATTCAAACGTTTTAAATCGTTATAAAAATTATGTTGCTGTATTACCAGATAGTATCAATGAAAAGACCAAGGTACTGTTTCTTTTACATGGTGTAGGATCAGATGCTGCAACATGGTCTTTGAATGTTCCGTTGGTTCGTTTTGCTAATACATACAATACCGCTTTTTTTTGCCCAGATGCTGAAAATAGCTTTTACACCGATCATGCAGATGGTGAAGATTATGGATTGGCTATTGGGCAGGAGTTTTACCAACAAATGAAGCAAATTTTTCAAATGGATTTTAGCTATCAAAATGTGGCTATTGCAGGATTTTCTATGGGGGGCTATGGGGCCTTATTATTAGGATTACGTTTTTCAGAAATTTATAGTCGAATTGGTGCTTTTTCCCCTGCGTTTGTTTTTTATAAAAAAGAAAGGCAGGAAGCACATTACCAACAAGTTTTTTCAAAAGGTGACTATGAGAGCGAAAATGACTGTGTGACTGTTTACAAAAATTTGTTACAAAGAAATAAATGCCTACCAAGAATTGAATTTGCTTGTGGCTTACAAGATCCTTTGTGTGAACAAACGCAAAAAGTAATTGATCAAATCAAAAGCCTCGATCCAATGGCACAGCTCCCTTTTTACAAACAAGCAGGGTTTCATGACTTTTCATTATGGGAAAAAGATCTGGTTCGTTTTTTAGAAAATGAAGGAAAAGAGGAAAATGAGAATGAATAAGATGTTTTTTCTGATTTCACATAACAAACTTGCACAAGGAATGAAAGAAGCGATTGAAATGATCGCAGGTCCCAAAGTAAACTTACAAGCGTTTGGTTTAATGCCCGGTGATCACCCAGAGACAGTGATCAAACAAATCGAAACGCAAATCACAAAGGATATGGAAGTCGTAATTTTAGGCGATATTGCCGGTGGGAGTGTCTGTAATGCAGCGATGCGTTTGACGAGCCTATCAAATGTTGTATTAGTGGCTGGCACGAACCTACCCTTGGCCTTAGAAATTGTGATTAATCAAGTGACCTCTGAAAAAGCTATTGAGGCACTCATTGCAGAAGACAAAGAGGCAATGAAACTTTTAAACGTTGCGCCAGCTTCAGAAGATTCTTTTGAAGATTTTTTTTAAAAGTTGTTGTTTTGGCGCACTTTTTGATACTATAGTGTTTGAAAGTATAAAAAGTAGAAAGGATAACCAATGAGCGTTCAAGACGAAATTTACCAATTCATTCAACAAAATTATAAAGAAGAGTTTGTAACGGCAGGTTTGATTGCTAGTCAAACGGGACAAAGTAGAAATACTGTGAGTCATCATTTGAATCGTTTGGTAGATGACGGCCGTTTGCAAAAAATAAAAAGTAAGCCGACGCAATTTTGTTTGTCTGATTCTATATCAAACAAAAGCGATCCTTTTGATTCTCTTATCGGAAATAGTGGCTCGATGCGAAATATCGTCACGGAATTAAAAGCGTCAGTGATGTACCCACATGGATTGCCTTTGTTACTAAACGGCGCTAGTGGGACTGGGAAAAGCTATATTGCCAAAATTGTTTATAAGTATGCTGTTGAAAAAGAAGTTCTCTTTGCTAATGCGCCATTTGTGGTACTAAATTGTTCTGATTATGCGAATAATCCAGAATTGCTTTCTTCCGTATTGTTTGGTTATACTAAAGACGCTTTTACTGGAGCCAACCAAGAAAAGAAAGGACTCGTTGATGAAGCGAATGGTGGCTATCTTTTTTTAGATGAAATTCATAATTTGACACCAGAAAATCAAGAGAAATTATTTTTACTGATTGATTCAGGAAAATTTAGAAGACTAGGCGAAAACAATCAATGGCATCATGCCAAAGTTCGGTTGATCATGGCGACAACCGAAGCCCCTGAATCACGGCTATTAACGACTTTTAGACGTCGGATTCCTTATAAGATTTTATTACCTGCTTTTTCAGAAAGACCATATTTAGAAAAAATGGCTTTAATTCGTTTGTTTTTTGAACAAGAAGCAACGGCTACTGGATGCACAATAGCAGTGAATCAAGCGTTGATCAAGAAACTTTCTGAAGAAAATCCTGAGGGAAATATCGGTCAGCTAAAAAATGAAATCAAAGTATTCGTGGCAAATGAACTGGCTCACACTGTTGGAGAAACGATTTATATTCCACAAACAACAGCGTCTAAAGAAAAAAATGACTATTTATTTTTTGAAGAAAAACAAGAAGATCGTTATCCATCACAAACGCGAGAAACCCCAGACTTTATTAGCCAACTAAAAGAGGCAAATTCTTTTGAGGAATTAAAAGAAAGGATGACTCCTTTTATTTTTCAAATGACAGCTTATTTAGATGAGTCTGCTCCAACCTTAGAAAAAGATAAAGCATATTTTTCTAAACTTAATAATAGTGACCAGTCGATTGATGAAGTATTGAGAAATCATGGGTTTCATGCCACTTCTAGCCAGCTACAAACCATTGAAAATTTGTTGTATTGTTTTTTTGAAGAACATGCTTTTTTTGAAGAACATCTATTGTTAAAAAAAGATGAAAAAATACATATTCGGAAATATATAAAGATGAGTCGAGCTCTCTTATCTTTATTTCGTAATGACCATTTATATGACTATCTTAGTATGATTCTTGCGGCCTATTTGGCTACAATTTTTACTATTCGTACCAAAGTAAATGCCTTAGTGATTATGCATGGAACGAATAATGCCAAGACGCTTTCTCATGTGGCTAATGAAATGCTAGAAGATTATGTTTTTGACTATTTTGATATGCCAATTTTTGTGGATACGAAAGAAATTATCCGCGAAATCGTGTCCTTTACCCAAAAAATCGAATCGGATCAAGGCCTTGTTATTTTAGTGGATATGGGCTCACTTGAGAAAATTTATAGCAGTATTAAAGGGACGATTATGGGGGATTTGATGGTTATGAATAATGTCTCAACGGCCCTTTGTTTGGAAGTTGGACATCATTTGATTCAAAATGCACGTGTGAGTCAGTTAGAAGAAATAGATATCTCCCAATTCAAAGTACGGGAACAATACTTTGAAGGGGCTTCTCAAAAGTTAAATATTTTAGTCTCTTGTCTTTCAGGAGAAGGCATCGCTGTTAAAATTAAGGATATTTTAGAAAAATATTTACCAAAAGACATAGAGGTATTGACCTTTGACTATAAGCATTTACAAAAAAAGTGTGATGAAGAAAATGAAGTTTTCTTTAAAAACACCTTAGCCATCATTACGACACCTAAAATTACGGCAACAAAATTACCAGTGATTCCAGTGGAAGATATCATTAGAGACGATCATTCGCTCTTTATTTTGTCCAACTATTTATCTACAGAAGACTTAAAAAGGTGTACCTTTGAGATTCTTAAATTATTTACACTGGAAGGCGCGGCTTCTCGATTGACTTTTTTAAATCCTGAAAATGTTATTAACGAAGTGAGTGAAGTAATTGATGCCTATGAAGGGTATTACCGTTTGGAGCTGCCTAATTTTATCCGGATGAATTTATTTTTACATTTGTCTATGATGATTGAACGATTGTTAAAATTTGGCGATGCCAATGATGAGGAATTTGAGAATGAAGCAACAGCTGAGTTTGAAAAATTTTGTCACTTTTCTGATATGACTTTTGAAAAGATCCGTACTAAATATAATATTTCGATTCCAAAGTCAGAATATGGATTATTGTATCAGTTGTTGCAAGAAAGTTAAAAATCAACATTAGATAAGAAGGAACTCAGTTGAAAAAAATACAAGTACAGAATAAAAAACGGTTATTAATTTGTAGTGATGCTAAAAATGAAGCGGATGATCCATTTGCAATTGTCCATGCGCTTTTGACAGAAACTTTTGATGTCCGTGGATTGATTGCGACTCATTTTCGTGAGAAAAATTCAAATGAAAAATCTTATCAAGAAATTATCCGCTTAGTGAAGCTAGCAGGTAAAGAGAACCAAATTCCGATTCTTCTAGGGGCAAAAAATGCTCATATGGAAAGTAAGAAAACTACAGCTTTTATCAAAAAAGAGATAGTAAAAGCCTCAAAGAAAGAGCCATTATTTATCCTATGTTTAGGTGCACTGACAGATGTTGCCAATGTTATAAAAGAGGCACCGGAGAACCTAGAAAATGTTGTCATTGTTTGGGTTGGAGGAGGACGATATCCACAGGGAAGTCAAGAAGCCAACTTAAGAAATGATATTTGGGCTGCAAATCAAGTATTCTCTTCCAATATGACAATTTGGCAAATACCGAGTCAAGCCTATAAAACCTTAGTTGCGCCTGTCTCAGAGTTAGCACTAAAAGTAGCAACTCAAGGGAAGTTAGGGCAGTATCTTTATGATCAGTTAGTAGATTTTGCCAATGAATTTGCAAGTGCAAAACCTTGGATAAACTCTGAATGTTGGGTGCTGGGTGATTCTTCTGCAGTTGGTGTTTTATTGGATGAACAAAAAGGTTATTATAGGATGTCAACAGCGCCTTGTTTTAAAGAAAATTGTGAACATGATTTTAAGCCTAATCAAGACAAGCGCAAAATTCGTGTCTATCAACAATTAAATACGAGAATGATTCTGGAAGACTTCTTTGCAAAACTGGCCTTACATAATTTGTAATTTTTTTAACTCATATTAGCTTAGATAGCCAAAACCACAAAAGTTCGATTCCAAAGTCAGAATACGGATTATTGTATCAGTCATTGTAAGAAAGTAAGTAAAGAAATTTTTCAAATCAAGACATGATTGGATGGGAAATAAAGATGGAAAACAAACAATCGTATAAAGAAGAGGCGCAACATGGCACACAAGATTTTCCTTTTGCCTATTATGGCGAGATTAGACGCACTTGGAATGATTTTTATGTGCCACCCCATTGGCATGAAGAAGTAGAAATAATTTGTCTTTTAAAAGGACAGGCGGAGGTTCGAATTGCTGAACAAACGTTTCTTGTCAAAGAAAAGACGATTCTTTTTGTTCCTCCCAATCAGTTGCACCATGTCTACCAAGTCGACAATAGTCAAGCCGAGTTGTGCTCGTTTGTTTTTCATCCGGCTTTTGTTTCCAGTTTAGAAAAAGATCGCATTACTAAAGATCAATTATCCTTATTGTTAAATGATACACCAAAAAGTACTTTTATTATCTATCCTGAAAGTAACCATCAAGAGCAAGTAACTGAGTTAATCAAAGAAGTAATCCTCTTTTCAGAAGAACAGCCTGATTTTTTTGAGTTACAAATCAAAGGACTTTTATTGCAACTGCTAGGGTATTTACTGCTATCTACCAAGGTAAAAGCACGTGAGACGATGAGCCAAAGAATTCAGAAAGACCGTGCTAAAACTGTTTTACGCTATATCAATAGACATTATCATGAGAAAATACAATTGGCCGATCTTGCTGCTAGTGTTTCTTTAAGTAAAGAGCAATTCTCACGCTTTTTTAAGGAGACATTCAAACAATCACCAATGCATTTTTTAACACAATTTCGTTTGCAAAAAACAGTTGATTTGTTGCAAACAACCGAGAAAACCATTGCTGAAATAGCCCAATTAACTGGCTTTGACACTAGTAATTATCTAGCGGCATGTTTTAAAAAGTATTTTCAAATGACCCCTTCTGAATTTCGTGAAATGACATGATTTTGCTAATAGATGACAGAATTCTATAAGACAAAAGCTTTTTTTCTTTCTATAATAAGAAGTAAAAAGATAGGAGGAAAATAAATGGCTAATTTTACTTATGGAACTGATTATGTTGACTATCAAAACGGTAATGAACAAGTGCGTGTAATGGCTTGGGGAAAGAATAGCTTACGAGTTGTTAGTAACCCTAGTGGTCCAGTTGATTTGGATTGTGCAGCTCTTTTAGAGGTTGAACCAACCGAGGCAAGTATCACTATTGAAGATGGGATTGCTAAAATTACCAATGGCAAAATTACTGGGGTTATTGATGAATCAAATACCTGGAATCCAAATGGGAGACTTTCTTTTTATAACCAAAAAGGAGAATTATTACTTAAAGAAGCTTATGATGGTCCTTTTTTAGACAAGCCACGATGGTTTAGAGGAATTCCTGGTGGTGATTTTCGTCTGCAAGCAACCTTTGCCTCAAATCCTGAGGAAAAAATTTATGGAATGGGGCAATACCAACAAACTATCTTAAATTTAAAGGGCTGTAATTTGGAATTGGCACATCGCAATTCACAAGTATCGATTCCTTTTTATATGTCGAACCTTGGTTACGGGTTCTTTTGGCATAATCCTGCGGTTGGCACTGTTTCTTTTGGTACTAACACAACAGAATGGCGCGCGGAAAGTACCAAACAGCTTGACTATTGGATTACAGCAGGTGATAGTCCAGCTGAAATTGAAAGCCAATATAGTGATGTGACAGGACACGCACCAATGATGCCAGAATATGGTTTAGGATTTTGGCAATGCAAATTACGTTATTCTTCTCAAGAAGAGGTGTTAGAAATTGCCCGAGAATATCACAAACGCAAAATTCCTGTTGATGTATTGGTCATTGACTACTACCATTGGCCGCGTTGTGGTGATTTTCGTTTTGATGAAAACTTTTTCCCAGATCCTAAGGCAATGGCCGATGAAGTACGTTCTTATGGGATGGAATTAATGGTTTCTATTTGGCCACAAATTGAAAGCCGTTCAGAAAATTATAACGAAATGAAAAGAAAAGGTCTTTTAGTCAAAACAGATCGTGGGATTGATGTCCAAATGCTCTTTCATGGTAACAATGTTTTCTATGATGCGACTAATCCTAAAGCGCGGCAGTATGTTTGGGAAAAAGTTAAAAAGAATTATCGAGAAAATGGCATTCGCTTGTTCTGGTTAGATGAAGCAGAGCCTGAATATGGCACGTATGATTTTGATATGTACCGTTATTATATTGGCAGTGCTCTACAAAAAACCAATCTTTATCCAAGAGAATATGTTCGAGGCTTTGACGATGGTGAAAAAAACGATTATCAGGAACATTCGATTAAATTAGTACGTTGCGCCTGGGCTGGTAGTCAACGTTATGGTGCTTTGGTTTGGTCTGGAGATATTCATTCTAATTTTGAAGTTTTCAAGCGGCAAATTGTTGCTGGACTACAAATGGGATTAGCTGGAATTCCTTGGTGGACAACGGATATCGGTGGGTTTCATGGTGGTAATATTTATGATAAAAATTTCCAAGAATTGTTAATTCGTTGGTTCCAATGGGCAACTTTTTGTCCAGTCATGCGACTTCATGGTTCAAGACACCCGCAGACACCTTTATTTAAAGCTGACGGAGAACCAACAGAAATGACAGGAGCGGCCAATGAAATTTGGAGCTACGGGGAAGAAAACTATGAAATCATGAAAAAGTTCATTTTTATTCGTGAAAGCTTACGAGAGTATACGCGAGAATTAATGCGAGAGGCATCTGAAGAAGGAAAACCAGTCATGCGAACCATGTTTTATGATTTTCCCAAAGATGCCATTACTTGGGATTTAGATACACAGTATATGTATGGTTCCGATATTTTAGTCGCACCAATCGTTGAAGAAAAGGCGACAGAGCGCCGGGTTTACCTACCAGAAGGAGCCACTTGGGTAGACGCACGAGATGGAGACTCTTATGAAGGTGGGCAATGGATAAAATCACAAGCAACCATTGAGACTTTACCAATCTTCTTGAGAGATGGAAAACAAGAATACCTGATTGGAAAAGTGTAAGAAAATAAGAATTTATATTTTTGGTAGTTTTTAAATTAACAAGAAAAAACTACTTACTGATTCTATTTGTTTTAGATGATAAAATAAGGAAAAATATTAGGTCTAAGGGTCAAATAAGCTATACCAAAAAAGAATCCATATCTGTCAGAAAGCCAACAGTCAGATATAGATTCTTTTTTAACTTTTATGGTTTTATAGATTTCAGTTTTATTTTGCACTGAGATAAATAATTATAAACTTTCTTCTGATGTAAAAATAGCATTACATATTTCATTCTGTGAGCAGTTTTGATAAGTGATTTCCTTACTCTTATTCATTTTGTAGTTTCTGATTGAGGGAACTCATTTTGTTACTGTTTTTATTTATAGATGAAATTAGTTATTTTAAAATGATAACAATCGTATGAATTATTCATCTATATATAAGTGTATAAAGACTATAGAAAATTCTATCGACAGAATTTGGTATGAAATTTGCTTTTTGAGAACTGTAGAACTATTTTTAGAAAAATAATAGAAGGAGGAAAAGTATGGCTAGAATTAGACGGGTAATAGTAGGAATGATAGGCTTATTTTTATTGACAACAGGAGGTGCTACCGTAAATGCCAAAGAGCAACAAGAGATTACTTTAGAGGAAGATGCATTTGTCTCATCGTTTAACAACCAGAATGATCAAGTCATGATAGAAAGTAATGATAACAAAATAATTGTTGGAAAAGGAAGGCATGCTTTTTATAAACTGAATTTGAAAGAACTATCAAGTGATTCACTAGATAAGGTTACGTTAAATTTAGCTAAATCTCATGCTGCAAATACTTTAGTTTATAATGAAGCTTCGAACTTTTTACGTTCTGATGATGGTAAGGAAGGTGACGAGGAATGGACTGCTGATAATATAACTTTTAATAAACGCCCTATTAATTTAGATAATAGCAAAAAATACACACATGCATTAGATAAAAGCGGCGAGTATGATATTTCTTTAGATGTAAGTGAAATCGTGAAAAAAGCAATAAATGAAAATAGAAATGTTATTACAATCCATATTACGACAGAAGAAGTAGAAGATTCGACAGTTAGTGCTACGGAATTTTATTCATCAAGGTCAGGTAAGAAACCTTATATTGCTATTTCTAAAAAAACAGATGAGCAACCAATCGAGATAGTTGGAAATGATATTGGAGATTATACAACGAATAGTTTTTTACCAATTGGTTATTACAAGATAAAAGATCCGAAAAATTCATCACATTATGTCAGTACAGATGGGAATGGAAATATTCAATTTGTTAAAGATTCTAATCAAGCGGAAGTTTTTTCTATATATAAGTCAGAAGCTGTGGAAAGTATAAAAGGGAATATTGACTCAACTTTTGCTATTCAATCAACAGAAAATGGTAAATTTTTAACAATTCAACTCTATTTTAATTCTACAGATGATGATAAATCATATTACAATAAGTTAGATGAAAATAATTTTTATCTCAACTTCTCATCACCAAGAGTTAACTATAATGAGCGATTCAAATTAACGTTTTTTGAAAAAAGTAATAGAGTAACAATTGCCTCTCATCTAGATACATTACGAGATGAAGAAAGTAAGAATGATTTTTACTTAAGCTCTTCAGAGAAAGGATTAACGACATCAAGAAATCAGCGCAATCCTTATTATTTTGAATTAGAAGAATCGAATCATTCAGGCCCAATTGTTGTTACCAATGATGTTTATGGGGATGAAATGATTGTTTCTTGGAAAGCTGTTCAGGAAGATGATGACATCAGTGATTATAAAATCAGTTCTGGAACGTCGATTATACAAGAAGGAGACTATTTTCAATCCACTATTCCTATAAATCAATTGGATGAAGAGAATTCAATTGTTGTTAACTACAATAATGAGAATATTCAAGTAAGTGGTCAGACAAATTTTAAAAGTTTTACTCACCCAGGAATCCAATTAAATAATGAGAACCTACAAAATATGAAACAACATATTCAAGATAAAGAAGAACCATGGTATAGTGATTATTTAAAATTGAGAGATAACGTTCCCAACCAACAAAGTTCTGTAGATTATGTGACTAATGTTCATGAAGGAGTAGGCCGAGGCGATCCAGCAGGTCACGGGAATATCGGCGACTTTGAAAAAGCAGGAAATGCTGCTTATTTCAATGCCTTACAGTGGGTAATAACAGGAGAAGATAAGTTTGCTAAAACAGCTACTAAAATATTGAATAGTTGGTCTAGCGAATTAAAAGTAATCGATGGTCGTGACCGTATTTTAGGCGCTGGAATCAATAGTGTAAAATTAATTGAAGCTGCTGAAATATTGGCTTACTTTGATGGCGGATATGATGACTTTACAATGGAAAATCAGAGCCAAATGCAACGCATGCTAAAGAATGTTGTATATCCAGTTATTGAAGACCTAGGTAGTCCGATGATAGCCAATGGGAATTGGGATACAGCGGCTATGAATGCTATGATTGCAATTGGAATTTTTACTAACGATCAAGAAATTTTCCAAAGAGCGATTGACCTTTATCAAGACACTCATATAAATGGATCAATCAGTGTGTATGTCAGTGATAGTGGTCAAAGTGTAGAAAGTGCTCGAGATCAAGCCCATGCACAGTTGGGCATCGGCTATATGGCAGCAACAAGTCAAGCTGCTTATAATCAAAATATTGATTTGTTTTCACTTTACGATAATCGCCTTGCAAAAGCTTTTGAATGGGCGGCAAAATACAACCTTTATGAAGAAGTTTCTTTTACGCCATTAATGAATGTTTTTCAAGATACTAAGCGAGGTTATTGGACTATTTTAGATAGTGAAAAAATTAATCGTGGCGAATTAAGACCAGTTTATGAACAAGTCCTTGCTCATTATCAGAATAAAGGAGTAGATATGACTTGGACAGAAAAAGCAGCTCGTGCTATGCGTTCAGAAGGATTGGTTCATAATGACAACTTAAATTTTTCAACACTTACATTTTACAATGGAGAAAAGTATGAAAGTGCACCAAGTCCTACTTTTAAAATAAGAACTCGTCTTGAACCTTGGTATGAAAGAAACTTGCAATTTGAAGATGATAAACCAGTCTATGAGACGTTGAGTTCATACTACTCACTATCAAATAATGATGAAATATCAGCAAACAAGCAAAGAGATAATGCTGATGTCTTTCAGTTGATTGCTAATGAGGATGGAACGTATGCGATATTAAATCAAGAAAATGGAAAATATCTATCAATCAAGGAAGAATTGAACAAAGAAGGAAATAACTTGTTGAAGGCTGATGCTACTAAAATAACAGATAGTGAGAAGTTTAATGTGATGGGGACTGGCGTTGGCTGTATGTACCTTGAATCACCAGCTTTTTCAAATCGTATTGTTACGACTACAGTTGAAAATGAGAAAGAGCCAGAAAATGCTAATTTAGTTCTATCATTAGGATCGAACCAAACGGATGATTTTGCTTCTGTTACTTTAAATGATCGTTTAATCTTCCATTATCTTGATGATGAAGAAGCATCAATTTTACCAGAATCTATTAAGTTAAATGCAACTGGAATAAAAACGTTGAAAAAAGGAAAACATATAGAACTTTCTCCAGAAATAACCCCAGAAAATGCTACAAGTAAACATATTGAATGGGCGTTTAGTAGAGAAGGTATTGTTGAAATTGATGAAGACAATATATTGACAGCTAAAAAGCCTGGTATTACGAAAGTAACTGCGAAAACAGTTAATGGTAAATCAGCCACGGTAACAATCCGAGTGACAAAATAAGAATAAAGGTGACAAAATGAAGAAAATTTTGCATATTGGTTCGACGCTTTACACAATACTAATGATTGGTTTGGTCGCCAAAACCCTATTTTGTACTTTTTTCCATTTTAAAAACGTTGATATGAAGCCTTTTTAAGATAGTGAAAATGGAACTTTGAGGTTTTGGCTACCTAACCATGATTGGGTTTATTGGCTTTTTTATAGGGATACGACTCAACGGTGGTGAAGGGATTGGCCCCTGGCAGTTTCGGGCAGTCTTATCGGAAAGTATGCAAGAAACTTATCCTGTAGGAAGTTTGCTTGTCACAAAGCAAGTTCCTATCAAGGATATAAAAGAAGGCGATGTCCTTTCAATGCAAATAGGAGAGACTGTTCTTTCTCATCGAATTGTTCATAAATTTAGACAAGAGGATGACTATGTTTTTCAAACAAAAGGAGATAGTAACACGAAAAAAGATCCTTTTGTAGTAAAAGAAAATCAGATATTAGGGAAGGTAGTCTTAGGTATTCCTAGCTTGGGGAAGTTTTTGTTAAAACTTCAAACCGCGAATGGAAAAATTGCTTTCTTTTTACTATTGATTGAACTTTATTTGTTACAAACCTTTATCAAATTAATTTGGAGTTAGGAGAAAAAATAAATGAAAAATAAATTAAAAACGTTGATGCATAGTAAATTAGTAAAAGTAATTATTACAGGAGTTGCGATAGGGACGGTTGGAATCGGAAGTACGTATGCTTGGTGGACTGCAGAATCAGAAGCTGCGTATACCGTAAAAACAGGGAAAATGAATGTAAAAGCTGACTTTACAAATATTGAAAATGAAACAGGGTATGAACCAGGATTGTATGTAGAAGGCGATGGAACGATCATGAATACTGGTAGTGTGGATGCTTTAGTAAAAGTTTCTGATAATAGTAAAATAAAATTTGCCTACGACACAGACGAAAATGCGATCCCTTCTGATGCACGTGTTTTTGAAGAAGTGGATCCATCAGCAATCGTAATGGATATTTTACCGACTATCGATGATTCACAAGAGGATGCGTTTTGGTATACAGGAAGCAATGGTGATTTATATGTATTAATGATTCCAGGCTCTCAAGTGAGTACCCATGTGACACAAAATTTTCTTGGGGATAAGCTAGACAATCGTTATATGTCGGCAGTAGTAAATACGAAACTAAAAGCAAATGCTACTCAAGCAATCGAAGAGGCAAGCCTTGCTAATTTTGATGAGAGTATGGAGAATTTAACACCATATGATGGTAACCCAATGGATAAGACTTTTTCTACAAACGACTATGCAACGCGAGCTATGGAATTTTTGAACGACATGACTAATAAAAAATAGTGAAAAAATAATAGTATAAAAGCCTATATCTGGTTATGACATTCTCTCCTTACATAGGACACTGAAACACAAAGGTCCTATGTAGGGGGAGTTTGTGTATCAAAAAGAAAAGATGAAGTATACTCTAGAAAAACGAAAGGGAGGTAGTGAGGTAGTACAGAACTATCTGATTGCCAACTATTTTTAGCTTCTCTGTATTGGGACTTTACCTAAGTACGAACCTAAAGTTGGAAATAGCGGACACTTTTATGTACTATCACATTAGTCTGAAGTTTTTGATTATGAATTGTAATAATCCAAAGGGAAGGTGTTTAATCATTAAAATAGCCTATCGACACAAAATAAAATAAGTGTTATAGTGTCGATGAATGAATTACTTTTGGAGGGGATCATTTGTCTAAAGATAAAGTCATTGAACAATTGCAAATTGAAACCGAGAAATTAAAAGAGGTCGTTGCCTCAGATGCGTTGACGACAGAAGCAATCTCAAGTGCCATTGGTATTCAGCGAAATACAACCAGCCAATATTTAAATGAACTGATTAAAGAAGATCTAGCCATTAAAGTGAAGACGCGTCCTGCTTATTATTTTGATAAAGCTGTTTTTGCTGAGAAATTTTTTCCGACTTCAAAGAGCGTTTATAATCGTTTTGAAAATTTAAAAAAAGAAGCAGAATTTCTTGCTAATAATAAAAAGGACCCAGTTTTTGATGCTCTGATTGGTGCTGATTCTAGTTTGCGGACGGCAATCGATCAAATAAAAGCTGCGGTCAGATATCCCGGTGTGGGTTTACCAATGCTTTTTCATGGTGAAACTGGCGTCGGAAAAAGTATGTTGGCTAAGACTACTTATGAATTTTGTGTGGAACAGCAGTTATTGCCGGCAAATGCGCCTTTTTTGGAATTAAATTGTGCGCAGTATTACCATAATCAAGAGTTGTTAAGTAGTATTTTATTCGGTTATAAAAAGGGCTCGTTTACGGGTGCAACCAATGATGGAGTGGGCTTGTTGGAAGCTTGTGATGGAGGTATTTTATTCTTAGATGAATGCCATCGCTTGTCGCCTGAAAGTCAAGAAAAGTTGTTTACCTTTATGGATAAAGGAACTTACCAACGGATTGGCGAAAACAATATCGAGCGACATTCTCACGTGCGAATTATTTTTGCGACGACAGAAGATATTAATAATAATTTTTTACGGACCTTTATTCGTCGTATCCCCATTGTGGTGAACATTCCGGCGATGAAAGAACGCAGTCATCAAGAAAAAGTTGAGTATGTCTATTCTTTCTTTTTAGAAGAAAGTAAAAAACTTGGGAAAGAGTTGATTATTTCTCCATGGATCCTGACACGATTAACCTTAATGAATTATCAGGATAATGTGGGCGAGTTAAAGAATCTGATCAAAATCATTTGTGCTGGAGCTTTTAGTAAGCAACAAGAAAGCAAACAAGTAAAAGTAACTATCAGCAGTTTAGAAGCAAGGCTATTGTCACGCTTTATGCAAGTAAAGGAAATCAGTAGCTACGAGGGAAAAGAAATTTGTATCACGCCAACTAGTCAACTTTCTGAATTTGTCCAATCTACCAATTCAGATACTAGCTTGATCAATGATATCTATAAGGTCTTTCAACGGTTGTTTGAACAGCTAAACAAAGAGGAAGTTACTGAAGATTATTTGATTCAACAGTCATCAAGAGAAGCGGCAACGGTGATTGAAATGATGGTTTTCAAAGATGGCGAACAACAAGATAACGCCTTGAAATTATTGCATACTACCATTCAAGAGCTCGTAAATTTTTTGGAAAGCAGTTTTTATATAAAAATCAGTGGGAACGCGATTACGGCGCTAACCAATTATCTGTATAAACGCAACAACTTTTCAGCAGTCTTTTCTTTTATTGATCCAACTTTTTTAAGTGAGTTGACTCAATTCACCGAGACTAGATTGACTACAGAAAATAAAATATTAGATGCTCTGATTGAGTTATTTGAAACAAAATTAGATATTTCTTTAATGGATTTTGAAAAAGCATTACTAATATTTTACTTGCACAGTTTGGATCTACAAATCAAACGACCTGAAGTACACGGCTTAATTTTAGCTCATGGGTTTTCCACGGCGAGTAGTATTGCAGATGTCGTGAATCGTTTTTTAGAAGAGCATATTTTTGATGCCTTTGATATGCCATTTAATGTATCCTTAGATAAGGTGAAAGAATATTTACAGTTTTATCTTAAAAACAATGATTGCCAAAAAGGGCTAGTTGTCTTAGTCGATATGGGCTCTTTAGTAGATTTGGCTGATAATTTGGAAGACCAAGTGACAGGACCTATGCTTGTCATTGATAACGTCACAACCCAACAAGCTTTATTTGTCGGAGATATGCTGACACATAAAGAAAAGTTAGAAGAAATCGGAAAGAAAATCTCAGAAGGATTACAGATTCAATATCAAGTGACCTATCCTAAAGTTGTCAAAAAGCCTTTGATTATCACGGTTTGTCATACAGGATTAGGAGCTGCTCAACAACTAAAAGAATTTTTGCAAAGTTCTTTACCAGATAAAATTGACTATCAAGTAGAAGCTGTGGATTATCATTATTTAAAAAAATATGGGACAGAAAATTCTTTGTTTAGTCAATACGACGTTGAGGGAATCATTGGAACTGTCGATCCTAAAATCGAAGGAATTCCTTATGTTTCTTTGGAAGATTTAATCTCAGGAGAAGGGCAGTTATATATCGAACAAATCTTTACGCAAGTTCATGAGGCAAGTATACGCAAAGAAATAAATGATAGCTTGATTCGGAATTTGTCGATTGAGCGTTTGATTTCTGCTATTACCATTTTGGATGTGCAAAAAGTGATTAGTTATATTGATACCATGCTTGAAGAATTGGAAAAGAAATTAACCATTCAATTGTCTAATAGTAAGCGAGCGATTCTTTATGTGCATATCGCTGGCCTTGTGGAACGTTCCATTCGTAATATGGAGGTTTCCGAATATCATAACGATGAAGTGGTTGGAAACCGACAAAAAGAGATTCGGATTATTTCTGAGAGTTTTAAAGAAATTGAAAGTGCCTATAGTATTCGTATCAGTGACTATGAATTAAATTATCTGTATGACATTATTTATGATATTTAAGCGTTAAAGAAGGTGGTGAAATCTTATTCACTGCCTTTTTTTATTTTATTCGACACAACTTGGCACAGTATTTGCTTATGTACATAGTGTAAAGGAGGAAGAACAAAATGATATCAATGATTCGTATCGACGATCGTCTGGTTCACGGACAAGTAGCTGTCAAATGGTCTAAAGAACTAGGAATTGGTCGGATTGTAGTCGTTAGTGACACGATCGCAAAAAATGAAATACAGGTAAGTGCGTTAAAAATGGCAGCGCCAACGGGTGTAAAAGTGGCTTGTTTACCTTTAGCCAAGGCAGTCAATATTTTAAATGATCCTCGTTCGGAAAAATTAAAAATATTGGTTGTGACCAATGACCCGAAATATGTTGCTGATTTGTTGCCCTTGTTAAACGAAAAGCCTCGTTTAAACATGGCTAATTATGGACGGATTGGCGGTTCTTTAACTGATAAACAAAAGGTATCAGAAACGGTTTATTTATCAGATGAAGATAAACAAATACTCCAAAAAGTATTTGATATGGGCTTTGATTTTCAATATCAACCATTGCCTGATGACACACCACAATCGTTAAAGAAATTGATCGGAGGATGAAATTATGTTGATGAATGCACTTATTGTGGGATTTGTTGTAGCTTTTGCTAAATTTATCGATTGGTGGGGCTCCACTCAATTATCACGTCCCATTTTTATCGTGGCATTATTAGGAATTTTATTAGGACACCCTAAAGAAGGAATTATTCTTGGTGCACAATTAGAATTGATCTTTTTAGGAAATGTCAGCTTAGGCGGGGTTATGCCTTCTGATATTACCTTGGGCTCTATTTTCGGAGCTGCTTTTGCGATGATTCTTGGTTCTAACTTGGAATCAGCGATCGCCTTAGCTGTACCAATTTCAATGCTAGGAACTTTGTTATATTCAGTGATTAAAATGGTCGTTACTTCATTGGTTCCTCGTTTTGAAAAATATATCCAAGACCATGATTACAAAGGATTTAATCGTTTATGGCATTTACAATTTTGGGGCTTTGAACTAGCTTACTTCTTACTAGGATTTATTGTGATTGTAGCAGGGACAGATGCTGTCAGTGCCTTGATCAACGCTATTCCAGATTGGGTTCAAAGTTCAATGACCGTTGCTTCTACTATGCTTCCAGCAATGGGATTAGCGCTATTATTAAAAATGTTGTGGGAAAAATCATTGGCGCCATATTACTTCTTAGGTTTTGCTCTAGGTGCTTTCTTCTTCTATGACAAAGTAACAGGAATCAGTGACGGCGCAGCTACCACTGAACCAACAAGTATGCTTTCTTTAGTACAAATTGCCTTTATCGGAGTCATCATTGCAGCTCTTGTTGTCATGAATGAACTGAAAAAAGGGAAAAAACAAGTAGAAACATCTACAGAATCCACAGCCACAGAAGATTACGATGAAAGTGAGGATTTCTTCAATGACTAGTAATGAAACAAATAATTCACTCATGAAAATGAATAAAGAAGAAAGAAAAAAAGTTTCAAAAATGTTCTGGCGCAACCAGTTCTTAATGTTTTGTACCAGTTATACCAAGCAACAAGGGATTACGTATGGTTGGCTATTGGCACCTTTTCTTGAAAAAATCTATGGCAAAGACTCTGATGAATTCTATGATGCCATGTACCGCCACTTAGATTTCTTTAATACTGCGCCTGCTATGAACGGAATGATCGGCGGCTTGGTGGTCTCCATGGAAGAAGAAAATAAAGCCATGAAAGATCAAGGAGAAGAATTTGATGAAACATCTATCTCTGCAATAAAGACTGCTTTGATGGGCCCTTTAGCAGGGATTGGTGATGCATTATATCTTTCTGTGCTACGTGTTATTGCTACCGGGGTTGCTATTGGCTTATCCCAACAAGGTAGTATCTTAGGACCAATTTTATTCTTATTGATTGTCAATGTTCCCAATATGTTAATTCGTTGGTATACCACTGTCATCGGGTATAAAGGTGGCGGACAGTTTATCAATACCGCGATGAAATCAGGGACGTTCCAAGCCATCACAAAAGGTTGTACTGTTTTAGGGTTGATTATGACCGGTGCTATGACGGCCCAATTTGTTACTTTCAAAACAACCTTTACCGCGGACTTTGCCAATACGACTTTTGATTTGCAACAAGTTTTTGACTCAATCATGCCAGGTTTATTGCCACTTTCAATCACAATGATTTGTTTTGCTTACTTGAGAAAACACAACAAACCTGTGACAGTCTTAGTAGCAATGTTTGTAATTTCTATTTTACTGACTCTATTAGGAGTTGCGGGTTAACTTAATTATTTTAAAAACACCTAAGAATTTCTTAGGTGTTTTTTTCGTCTAACAGGGAAATGTCTTTTTCGATAAAAACTAACTTTTTATGCATCGGTTTTATTAAGAATTGGTTTTATCAATAATAATGCGAATCATTAGAAGAATCGGTGGCAAATGACTGTGCTTTTCGTCAGTAAAGGTACAGAAGAATGGCAAACAACTGTGCCTTTAGCCAGTAAAGATACAGAAGAATGGTAAACTATTGTGCCTTTAACCGGTAAAGATACAGAAGAACCCGTTGTCTAATAAGAAAGTACATCTCTAAAAAATATTAAATTTTTGATGTATCACTTTTATTTGGAATGGTCATTTTGAATAGGGCAAATCATACGAGAATTTCCATAAAGTGTTCGTTTCCTCTTTTTATAAACAAGCAAATTAATTTTTTCGATTGTTAGTTTGGTATAATAGAAGTATGAAAAAGTAGGCGACAGATAGTTGGCATATTTTTTGCTTAATAAGTAATTGAATCTAGAGGAAAGAGGTCGAATGAATGAAAAAAGAATATTTTATGATTTCACATAATGAATATGCAGAAGGTTTAAAAAAAGCAGTGGAGATGATTATTGGCAAACAAGATAATTTAACAGCATATGGTCTGATGCCAGGAGAACATCCGGATGAAATCACTGCAAAAATTGAACAAAGTCTAAACGATCAGACAAAAACGGTTATTTTAGGCGATATTGCAGGAGGCAGTGTTTGTAACTCCGCTCTGCGACTAACAACGAACCCAAATGTCACACTTGTTACGGGAACCAATCTTCCATTGGCTTTAGAAGTTATTGTTTCTCAAGCAACTACTGAAGAAGAAATCGCACCAATCATGAAAGTTACCAAAGAACAAATGAAAATTTTAAAAGTAGAACCAACGCTTCCCACAGACGGTGATGATTTTTTCTCATGAGTTGCCTTTCAAATAGAGATGAGTTGTTGCAATGGTTTGAAGAATTACTACCAGATGATTTAAGCTATTTAGAGCAATCAGGAGGTTCTTATTTAAAAGAAATTCGTGAATTAGAAGCTTTGCTACGACCGATGTGGGCAGTATTACCGGCGTATTTTTCTGGATCTAGAAGCAAAAAAATTTTATTTTATATAGATTGGTTGCAACAAACAATTGAAAATCAAGAATTACCAGAAATTTCGACAGAAAACCGACAGATTGCTGTGGAGACAGGGGTGCTTGGTTATGCCTTAGGAACCTATCAAGCCGATTTTTTACATTTGTTTTCTAAAAGTGGTCAAGAGTACTTGGTTGAATGGCTAAATCAGTTGAATCACATTGTCTTCCCAGAAGGAAATTGGTATTTTTTCCTGATTTTAGTTAATGGTGGATTAAAAAAGAATGATTGCAAGTACTCGGAGATTCGATTGCAAGAAGCTTTGGAAAAAATTGATTCTTTTTATCTAGGGAATGGCTGGTATTCAGATGGGAGAAATTTTCAACGAGATTATTATGTGGCTTTTGCTTTTCATTTTTATGGCCTATTATATAGTCGTTTTTCAAAAGATGCTCATGCGGAGAAATTTAAAAAACGTGCGGTTCGATTTTCGGAAGATTTTATCTATTGGTTTGATGAAACAGGACGTTCCTTGCCTTTTGGAAGAAGCTTAACTTATCGATTCGCTCATGTTTCTTTCTGGGTTGCTCTTATTTTGTCTGATGTTTATGAAAAAACACCTTATTCCTTAGGACAGATAAAAAAACTTATTCTTGATCACCTGTGTTTTTGGAAAGAACAACCAATCACCGCTAGTGCAAATGGTAATTTATCGATTGGTTATGGTTATAGTCAACAACTTTTATCAGAAGATTATAATTCCCCAGGCTCCCCAATGTGGGCTTTTAAAAGTTTTTTATTGTTCGAACTTGGCGGCGATGCTTTTTTTTGGCAAGTGGCCGAAGAAAAGATCACACGACAAAAGAGCTGCGTCCAAAAAGAGGCTGGTTTTTATATTCAGACAGACGCCCACCAAACCACCGCATTATCAAATCTTCAGTATAGCCAAAACGAGCAGTTGTACCATCGCCAGGAGAAGTATAACAAATTTTGTTACTCTACGCTTTTTGGCTTTAATATTTCACGAGGAAATGAGCAAATTGAACAATTTGCGGTAGATAACTGCTTGGCGATTTCAATGGCTGGTCACCACCAATTTCAAAGTCGAACCAAAATAGAGCAAAGCCGTTGTTATAAAAACTATGGAGTGAATAGCTGGAATCTTTGGGACGAAGTATGGATAACTAGCTATTTGCTTCCTATTGATGCGAGGAGTCATGTTCGGATTCACGAAATTACAACTCCGTATGCATTGGATACTTATGAAGGTGGCTTTCCATTATGGGATTGGAATAAAAAATATCAACAGCCACAACTCACCGATAAGTCGTGTGTTTTAGCTAATAAGTGGGGATCCTCCCAACTAGTCGATTTAAAAAATAATCGTCAGCCAGTAGTAGTTAGCCAAGGCCCCAATACCAACATTTATAACTGTGAAAAAAATGGCGTACCAGCTTTGCAAAAGACCGTGGGCAAAGGAACAACTTTATTTGCTAGTTATGTGGCAGGAGACACGGTTAAACAAAAAATGCCACATTTACATTTATTGATTGATGAAACAGGGTACCAAGTAAGCATTGACCAACAAAAATACTTTATGAAAAAGGAGCATTTTTATGACGAATGAAGAAACGAAACAATGGGCCGAACAAGTCTTTGAAAAAATTGATGAAAAATTACAAGTGGAAGTCAAACGATTAGGGGATAAAATCCCTTATGTTCCTGACGAAAAAACGGGTCTTTATCAAGAAGATAAAGGAGAAACAGATCCTGTTTGGTGGACCAACGGCTTTTGGGCAGGCATGTTATGGCAAATGTATCATGCAACTGAAAATGAAGTCTATAAAAAAGCCGCTGAATCCAATGAAGAAACCTTAGATAAAGCATTTGATATTTATACAGGCTTACATCATGATGTGGGTTTTATGTGGTTACATACAGCTGTGGCCAACTATCGTTTAACAGGTAACGAACGTTCCAAAGCCCGTGGTTTGCATGCAGCCCATTTGTTGGCAGGACGCTATAATCCTCGTGGCAAATTTATTCGTTCATGGAATCGTGATCGAGCAGGTTGGGTCATTATCGATTCGATGTTAAATATTCCCTTACTTTACTGGGCTGAAGATACCCTAGGCGATCCTCGTTTTGGCTATGTCGCCCAAGACCACGCCGATAAAGTCATGCAAGATATTGTACGTGCAGATGGTTCAGTGAATCATATTGGTGTCTTTGATCCAACCAATGGCGATTTGTTAGAAACGCCTGCTGGTCAGGGGTATGAAAGTGGTTCTTCTTGGTCAAGAGGACAAGCTTGGGCCATTTATGGTTTTGCTTTAAGTTATTTGCATACTGGCAAAAAGGAATATTTAGAAGTTGCCAAGAAAGTTAGTCATTACTTTATTTCAGAAGTTGCCAAAACAAATTGGGTGCCACTTGTTGATTTTAGAGCACCGAAAGAACCTGTGATGTGGGACACTTCTGCTGGTATGTGTGCCGCATGTGGCTTTTTAGAAATTGCCAAGCATGTCCCTGATTATGAAAAAGAGTTGTATACCGATGCCGCTGTCAATATTTTACAGGCAACTTTTGAAAAACATGGAATCAAAGAACTTGAAAAAGATGGCTTGATTGATCATGCTACCGGTAGTTATCATGATGAAAGATGGACAGAAGTGCCTATTATTTATAGTGACTATTACTTTGTGGAAGCTATCTTAAGACTATTGGATAAAGACTTTCTTATTTGGTAACAAGGAGAGCAAAATGAATATTTCCGTTGAACAAACGATTCATCTTACAACAAAAAATACGCAGTTGAGTCTACTTGTTTTAGATTCAGGGCATCTGCTTTTGGGGTACTTTGGTAAAAAAATTGGGGAAGTTTCACTGGCTTATGTGGTCGAAGAGATTCAGCGAGCCAGCTATATGGCAGACACAGATGGAATCAAGGATTTCAAGCTTGAACAACTTCCCAACCTTTATCCTGCTTTTGGCAATCCCGATTTACGAACGCCCGCACATCTAGAAAGAGATGCATCAGGAAGTGCTATTGCTGATTTTCGCTATAAATCTCATTCTTTTTCTAATGAAAAAAAGCCACTTAAGGAGTTACCCTATTGTCAAAGTCAAGAAGATGTGACCACGTTAACCATTATTTTGGAAGATGCCTTGACTAAAAATGAATTGGCAATTACTCTTTCCGCTTTTGAAAAACAGGATGTCTTTACACAATCTGTTTGCTACCATAATCATTCAGAAGCGACCATCCAAATTGAAAATATGCAAAGTTTATCGCTCGATTTTTTGTCTGATCGCTTTGATTTGATTACGTTAAATGGTGCTTGGGGAAGAGAGACAAAGATCAATAGACGACCGCTTGTTCAAGGAATACAAGGGGTCGATAGTAAAAGAGGAGCAAGTGGTCATGGCCAAAATCCTTTTATTGCCTTGGTAGATCCTCAGACAAATGATGAACAAGGCACTGCAATTGCCTGCAGTTTATTATATAGTGGAAATTTTCAAGCAAGTGCTGAAGTGGACATGCATCAAAATACCCGTCTACAAATTGGCATCAATCCTTTTCAATTTTCTTGGGAACTTGTTTCTGGGGATTCTTTTACCACACCCGAAGCTGTCTTTTTCTATACAGATCAAGGCTTAAACACTCTTAGCCAAACCTTTCATCGTTTTTATCAAAATTGTTTATTGCGGGGGCCTTGGGCAAAAAAAAGCCGTCCTGTCTTGTTAAATAGCTGGGAAACCTTTTATTTTGATTTTAATCGCGAAAAATTAGAAAAACTGGCAGAAAAAGCAAAAGAAATTGGTATTGAATGCTTTGTGGTAGATGACGGATGGTTTTCAAAGCGAGCAGATAGTTCCTCTTCTTTAGGAGATTGGGTACCTAATGAAGCCAAATTAGGAGGTTCTTTAACCGATGTGATTCAAAGCATTCATCAAAAAAAGATGTTATTTGGCCTATGGTTGGAGCCTGAAATGGTTTCGCCAGACAGTGATCTTTACCGCAATCATCCCGATTGGATTATTCAAAGCCCAGGAAGAACTCCGCAACTAATCCGAGAACAATATGTGTTAGATTTGTCACTGAAAGAGGTTCAAGACCATTTAATCGTGGTGTTAACCACGCTTTTGAAAACATATAAAATCGATTATATCAAATGGGACATGAATCGCAATATGACGGATCTTTGGAGTGGCGGGTTACCAGAAAATAGACAGAACGAATTGGCACACCGTTATATTTTAGGCTTATACCGTATTCTTGAAGAAGTGACGCAAGCTTTTCCTCACGTATTATTTGAAAGTTGTGCCGGTGGAGGTGGGCGTTTTGACCCGGGGATGTTGTATTATATGCCTCAAACTTGGACCAGCGATGATAGTGATGCAATCAGCCGTTTGTCAATTCAAGAAGGGACGAGCTTTGTCTATCCACCAGTAGCCATGAGTTGTCATGTGTCGGCAGTCCCAAACCATCAATTGGGCCGAATGACCTCTTTAAATACGCGAACAACGGTGGCCCAACAAGGAAATTTCGGATATGAACTTGATTTAAATCAGCTTTCAAAAAGTGAAGAAGATGAACTCAAGCAGCAGAT
Organism: Candidatus Tetragenococcus pullicola; assembly: GCA_019115705.1. GTDB lineage: Bacteria > Bacillota > Bacilli > Lactobacillales > Enterococcaceae > Tetragenococcus > Tetragenococcus pullicola. The sequence continues at coordinate 28,045 of DXDB01000160.1, forward strand.
TGTATCCTATAAAAAAGAACGAGAAACCTTACAATTTGGGATACATTATCGTTTGTCACCCTATGATAAAAACCAAGTAGCTTGGCAAAAAAAGAATGAGAAAACAGGGGATATCATTGTGAGTCATGTGACGATATTGGTTCAACCCAATACCGTCCAAAAACGGTTAAAACTGGAAGGATTGAATCCACAAGCAAGTTATTCATTTGAAAATACCGTGCGTACGGGATCCGAATTGATGGAAATTGGTTTAATGATTCCACGCCCCTCTCATGATTTTTATGCAAGTCAATGGTTCTTAAAAAAAGTAAAGGAGTAAACAAATGCTAACAATAAAGTTATTTGATGAAGATGGAAAACTTGTGGACCAACGTAGTCATGAAAAAGAGACTTATCTAGGCTTTAAAGACCGCCCTTACTCGCCAGGAGAAAAAATTGTCGTTGAGACAGATACTTCTAACCAATTTGTTTGGGTACAAGTAGATGAAGCCATTGAACCAAGCCTTGTTTATTTTAAAGAAAAGGTTTGGGAATTTCCTATTATTACAGATGATGAGTTGAGAAGAGCGTATTGTAGTCATTTATTTAGTGGACCAAAACACTACATTCGGGCCTTCTTACCAAGTGCGGCAGAGGTTTCGGCTTATCGTAATTTAGCTAGAAATGCCCACGACCAAAAAGAAGATACTGGTGTTTATCCGCATGCCTATGCCAATGTGGAAACCAGAAACGAATCGACTTTTTTTGCAAGAAATGCCATCGACGGGATTATTGCCAATGAAAGTCACGGGTCTTACCCTTACCAATCTTGGGGAATCAACCAACAAGCCGATGCTCAACTCACGATTGATTTCGGCCGCAAAATAAGGACCGATAAAATTGCTTTAGTTTTAAGAGGAGATTACCCTCATGATAGTTATTGGACCCAAGTGACGCTTTCTTTTGACGATGATAGTGAGTATGTTTTAAAAACAGAAGATAAGATGGATCGACAATATTTTGAATTTCCTGAACAAATAACGCAAACCGTTACCTTAAAAGATTTGATCAAGCATGAAGACGAATCACCATTTCCAGCTTTGACAGAGTTTGAAGTGTACGGTCACGAAGTAAACTAGGAGGAAAAGACAAAATGAAAATCACAAATCCCGTTTTGACAGGATTTCATCCGGATGCTAGTGTGGTAAAAGTCGGTCAGGATTATTATTTGGCCACTTCTACTTTTGAATGGATGCCGGGAGTTGAAATCTATCACACTAAAAATTTAGTGGATTGGCAACTGGTTAGTAATCCATTACAACAAAAAGATCAAGCCAATTTGATTGGAAATTATAATTCTGGCAGTATTTGGGCCCCTCATTTGAGTTATTCGGAAGGTAAATTTTGGCTCTTGATTACGGATGTGAAAACAGGAAATGCCTTTAAAGATACCCTTAATTATGTTTTATCCTGTGAAACCATCGATGGTGACTGGGGAGAACCAGTTTTTATCACCGCTAGTGGTTTTGACCCAGCTTTCTTTCATGATGACGATGGTCGTCACTACATTTTGAGTATGCTCTTTGATCACCGCTTGGAAAAACCGAACTTTTCAGGACTGGTTATGCAAGAATATGACCTCAAAGAAATGAAATTGGTCGGCAAACGAAAACATTTTTTCACAGGAACTGACCTTGGTGTCTGCGAAGGCCCTCAAATCATAAAAAAAGACGGTTACTACTACTTATTAGCAGCTGCAGGTGGGACTGGCTATTCTCATGCCGCTACGGTTTGTCGGAGTAAAGATGTCTTTGGACCCTACGAAGTTTCACCTTACCATCCCTTACTAACCAGTAAACCAGATCCGACGTTGCCGTTACAAAAGAGTGGGCATGCTTCTTTTATCGAAGTAACCAAAGACGAATGGTATATCTCCCATATTTGTGCGCGTCCTTTAACCCAGCGAGGCGCTTGTGTGTTAGGACGTGAAACAGCCTTACAACCGATTGAATGGATTGACGGCTGGCCTCGTTTAACAAACGGAACCATTTATCCAGATTTAGAAATCGTAGCACCAAGTATTGCTAAAAATGTTGTGCAAACAAACGATCATTCGACCTCTTGTGATTTTTCAGAAAAAACAATACCGACTTATTTCAAGTCCTTACGCCGTCCTATGGAAGAAAAGACGAGTTTGACCGATTGTCCGGGTTATTTACGCTTGTATGGCGAACAAAGCCTTACAAGTGTTCACAATCAGACGATAGTCGTCCGTCGTTTTCAAGATTTCTCTTTTAAAGTGGAAACTGAGATGACCTTTGATCCCGATAATTTTCAACAAATGGCGGGTCTTACTTTGTTCTATGATACGGATAATTGGCATTATCTGCATGTTTCTTATGATGAGGACTTAGAAAGTCGCTACATTCAGTTGGAAACTGATGAATTAAACCAATTTTCCTATGCATCAGAAAGAATCCCAATCAAAGAAAATGCCCCGATTCAATTAGTTGTTGAAGTCGATCATGACAAGGCACAATTTTATTTTGGAACCTCAGAAAAACTTAAAAAAATTGGAGACACAGTTGCTGTAGATACGCTAAGTGATGATTTTATTAAAGCCAATGGCAAGCTCGCCTTTACTGGGGCAATGGTAGGTATATGTGCTCAAGATATGGATGATCATAGTTCCTATGCAGATTTCAGCTACTTTAATTATACGAGTAAAAACTAAAAATTTTTATTAAAAACGTATTTCTTTCGAGAAAGGATAAACACTTGGTATAACAGTTTTTGAGAGACTGTCATTATGGATAGCGCTAATTGCCCAGAAGAATACCAATTTATTTTATTCATCATTGTGAAACTCTCCGAAATGATCACCTTTCAATCAAATGAGAGAGTTCCAATGATGAATTTGTTTTTTGACGCATAAAAGTTGAAAGGAGTTTGAGAATGAAAAAAATTAGTAGTTTTGAGTGTGGCGATATGTTGGTCAACTATTATCAAAATCCTATTGGGGGCGTCGAGTGGATCATTGTTCCTAAAAAGAAAGCGAGTCAAGTCTGTTTGCCTATAAAGAAAAAATTTGACTCATTGATTCAAGTCAAGCTTTTGGGTGATGACTATCCCAAAGGCTTTGCAACAGGTAGTAGCATGCGTAATAGTGAGACCGTTAAAAGTTTGAAATATGTCCATTAAACGGTAACAGATGAGAGACAATTTTTAGAAATTACCACAGAAATGCGCGATAAACATGGCAATCTTTATAGCCATTTTGCTCATTGGGAGAAGGGATCGACTGTTATTGAGACGTGGATTCAATTTGAAAATACTAGCAATAAAGTTCAAACGTTAGAGTTTTTGGATAGTTTTTCCTTAAGTAATTTATCGCCTTTTGGAGAACAAAATCAACCAGGAAATCTCTGGATGACACGTTATCGAAGTAAATGGAGTATGGAAGGGAAAAAAGAAAAACGGCGAATTGAAGATTTTGAATTGGAACCTTCTTGGAAACCATCAGGGGCTGGTATCGAAAAATTTGGACAAGTGGGCTCAATGCCTGTTCGTGGCTATTTTCCTGAGATGTTTTTGACAGATGAAAAAGAAGAAGTCACTTGGGGTGTACAACTCTGTCAACCAGGTTCATGGCAGCTTTTAGCCTATCGATTAGATGAAGATTTGTGTTTATCAGGAGGCTTAGGTGACTATGATTTTGGGCATTGGAAAAAGTCTGTTGGAAAAGGGGAATCTTTTACGACAGCTAAGGCGTATTTAACGGTGGGAATAGGCGAAGAGTCAACTGTTTCACAACGTTTAACTGACTACCAAAAAAAGGCAATGGCTAAAAGAAATCATCCCTTAGAAACAGAACTGCCCATTGTGTTTAATGAATTTTGTACGACTTGGGGCAAGCCATCAGAAGCGTCTATTTTAGCTGACTTAAAGGCTTTGCGCGGACGAAAAATTACCTACTATGTGATCGATGCTGGTTGGTACGCTGATGAAATCAAAGGATGGGAAAAAAATGTCGGTGACTGGAAAGTAAACGACCGTCAATTTCCAAATGGTCTGGCACCAGTTATTCAACAAATTCGTGCGGCAGGAATGATTCCAGGTATTTGGTTTGAAATGGAAACTGTGGGAAGAGATGCAGTTGCCTTTAAAGAAAGTGCGCATCAATTAAAACGCGGGGGTGCTCCTATCACAACGGGAGATCGTCGCTTTTGGAACATGCGTGATCCTTGGGTACAAGAATATCTACATAAGAAAATGCTTGACTTCTTGAAAGAAAATGGCATCGGTTATCTAAAAATTGATTACAATGATAATTTTGGTGTAGGTTTTGATGGCGAAGAGTCAGAGGGCGAAGAAAGTCGTCAAGCCTTAGAAGCAACGTTAGCTTTCTTTGATAAAATCCAAGCACAAATGCCGGACCTAATTATCGAAAATTGTTCTTCTGGAGGACATCGCCTCGTTGCTCCTTTCCTTGAGCGGTCCGATGTGTCAAGTTTTTCGGACGCACATGAAGCAAGCTGTATCCCCCTTATTGCGGCCAATATGCATGAGTTGATTTTACCGCAACAAAGTTTGATCTGGGCAGTTATCAGAAAGAGCGATTCCTTATCTCGGATTACTTATACAATGAATGCGACTTTTTTAGGCAGAATGTGTTTATCAGGCGATATTCATCAGTTATCTAAAGAGCAATGGCAATCTATCGATGAGGGATTGGCTTTTTATCAAAAAATAAGACCGATTATCCGTGAAGGGCGAAGCAAACGTTATGGTAATGCGATTTGTTCCTATAGAAATCCTGAGGGTAATCAAGCAGTGCTGCGATATGGAAAAAAAGGACAAGAAGCCTTTGTGACCGTCCATCATTTTACAGGTGAAAATGAAGTGACCATCCCCTTAAACGGAAATTATCAAATGGCAGATACGTATGGTCATTGTCAAAAGGTTTCTGTGGATCAAAATACTTGTCATTTGAAGTTTGAAAAAAACTTTCAAGCCCTTACTATTTTGTTGAAAAAAGCATAGAAATAAGTTTAGCTAACTTTTTTTCGTTTTTTAAAAAAAGGAGCGTTTATTTTCAAAGAGTCACATGAATAAATAAAAAGGATGAGCTATACTTGGTTATAAATAATTTTTTACTTAAGAAAGGAAAGGTAAATCATGGCCTACTTATTTGTACATTTCAAGGAAAAACGAGAACCGGACGGAGAACAGGTTTATTTTGGAATTAGTCAAGATGGTTTTCATTGGCAAGCTGTGAATGATGCCAAACCAGTCTTATGGAACTATTTTGGAGATAAAGGCGTTCGAGATATGACGATTACCAAAACAAAAGAAGGACGTTACGTTATCTTGGCGACTGACCTGAGCTTGTCTTATGGAATGATTGGGAAATATCAAGATTCTTGGCAAAAAATCAAAGAATTGGGAAGCTCGGATTTAATCAAGTGGGAATCTGAAGATTTGATTCATTGGAGTCTTTCTAAACCAGTAACAGTGGGCGATGAATCTTTGGGATGTTGTTGGGCTCCTGACATTATTTGGGATCGAAAAACAAACGACTATATTGTGCACTGGTCATCGCCTCAAAAAATAGATGGTTATCAGAAAATGGCCATTTATTATGCGCGAACAAAAGATTTTAAGAATTTCACAGAGCCTAAGGTACTCTATGAAAAAGCCGATGGTAGTGTCATTGATTCGGCTATTTATGAAGAAGACGGTCGCTATTATCTTTTTGTGAAGAGTGATGAAAATCCGACCACTTTATTACTTTTAAGTTCAGAAGATATTGCAGGTCCTTATAAACGTGTGGAAGCTTTTGATCAAAAAATGAAAAAAATTGAACAAGGTCTCTATGAAGCGCCAACTGCAGTAAAACTCAAAGATGATAAGTGGTATCTTTTCTTAGATTATTATGGCGCTACGACTGCTTCTGGTCATGGCTATGTTCCTTTTGTCGCCAATAGTTTAGCACTCGGTAATTTCGAGCGTTGCGATGTCGATTTTTCTTTCCCATATGGGTTTAAACATGGTACGATTATTGAAATTTCTGATGAAGAATTTAAGCGATTAGAAACGTATCAAAAAACAAGTGATGAACGGTAAAAAGACGTTAAACGAGAAAATATGAAGGTACCATTCACGACCCAATCAGTCGCTATGCTAGAAGATAGCCTTGCTTAAAGTTACCCGTACATTGTAACGATAGAAACTCTAAAAACCCCTCTTGTCTATTTGGCAAGAGGGGTTTTGGATGAGTAACACGCATTAACTCTGTTCTCGGAATTGCGTAGGACTTTTACCATAGTAATTACTAAACACTTTATTAAAATGATGGGTACCAATATAGCCGGTTTCATCCGCAATTTCATAGATGCGTTTATTGGTATTCAGTAAAAGATTTTTGGCTTCTTTCATACGAAAATCGGTTTGAAAAGCCTTAAAGCTCGTTCCTGTATGCTTTTTGAAATAGGCAGATACATAAGATTTATTTTTATGAACGAGTGCAGCCAATTCCTCTAAGGAAATATCACGAGCATAATTTTTTTTGATATATTTTTTTAAAATAAATATATCTTCTGGGACATCTAAGCTCACGGCGTTTCCATGAGTGACCAAAATTTCTTCATATTGGTGCAAAACTACTTGCTGGTAGGAATCAAAAGTTAATTCATTTTCCCAAGTAGCAATCATTAATTTGCTTTTTTCCTTGGTCAATTCTAGTTTTTTCAATTTAGAACTCAACTGTTTTAATACCTGAGAATGTAAGACAGCCATATTTTTGAAAAAGAGTAGTAAGTCATAGTTTGAATGGCTACATTCTTTTTGCATCAAGCTTTTTAGATATTCTAGGATCATTCGTGAATCAGCATTTTGTTTGATGAGATCTAGTAAATATTCGTGACTTATTTCAGAAAAATTGCTAGTTTCTTTAGGAATCATTGAGAAAAACTGTTGATTACGCTCCCGTTGAATCTCCCCAAGAATAAAATAAATTTCATTCAAATGATTAAACCCTTTGGAAGCAACGAAATGCCAATTAGGATAGAATTTTTGCAAGTAATAGACTTCGACTTGCCAATCAATTCGTTCAGGACCTTCTAAAAGAAAATAAATTGAATTTGTCTTGATTTCAAAAGAAATGGCAGTTTTATAGACTCGAAATATCTTTTCCCAAAAAGATTGTATGGCTACTTGATCTGCGTTTGTCTTCTGAATGTATAAAATACAAAGATTTTGTTTGTCGTCTTCCATCGTCAAATGATTTAATTTTGGTAATTTTTTTCCATAGAAAAACTGCTGAAGTTGTTCTTTAAGAATAAAGTGGTCTAAATTTTGTTTTTCATTCAATGAAAGTTCAGCCTTGGCCAATGCCGCAATCAAGTGTTCTTCATCGATAGGTTTTACTAGATAATTATCTATTTTATAAGTGATAGCTGCCTGTGCATATTCAAAATCGCGAAAAGCTGTTAGAAAGATAATCGGAATGGCCTTTTTGGCTTCTCTAATTTTTTGAGCTAATTGAATGCCATCCATTTGTGGCATTTCAATGTCAGTCAAAACGATGTCAACTTCATGTTCTTGAAGAAACTTCCAAGCTTCTAGACCATTTTGCACAATTCCTTCGACTTGATACTTTAGATAATCACGTAGCATGGCTTGAATACCTTTACCAATGATTGGTTCATCATCGACAATCAATAATCTAATCAACTTTTTTTCCCTCCTTGGGAAGTAAAATACGAATAAGTGTCCATTCATTTTTTCGAGAGTGAATCTTTAATCCATAATCTTTCCCATAATGATGCTGAATACGCATATGGACCACTCCTAATCCTAGATGGTTCGAAGGAGAGGAGAGTTGTTCATTCAATTTTGTAATTTCTTTTTCACTAAGACCAACCCCATTGTCAAAAATTTCAATAACGGCCACATCGGTTTCTAGGTATCCATTTACAGTGATAATTCCTTGGTTACTTTTTTCTTTTAACCCATGTTTTACCGAATTTTCAATTAATGGTTGCAAGGTCAAACGTGGAATCTGCATTCTTTTAATTCCTTCTTCAAAGTCTATTTGGTAAGAAATTTCCCCTTCGTAGCGAACATTGATCAACTCTAGGTAATCGACGATATTTTTTATTTCTTCATTGACAGTTACTAATTCTTGATCGGTATTTCGTAAGACATATTCTAATTGATTGGATAAATGTTGAACCATTTTGGCTACTTGCATGTCTTCATTTATCAAGGCGCTCATTCGAATGACTTCAAGCGTGTTGTATAGATAATGGGGTTGAAGTTGACTCTTGAGTGATTTTAATTCACTTTCTTTTTGTTTAACCTCTGCGATACGTAGTCTTTTGTTGTTATCATAAAGATCGACAAGCATTTGGTTAATTTGACGGGAAAGAAACCGCACTTCATTATCAGGTATTTTGCTCGTATCAATCAAAGACATCTCATTTTGGATTTTACCAATTTCAGTGACTAGCGTTTCTACAGGCTGAATTAGAATTTTATCTAACAACCGATAGATTGTATAGGGAATCATGGTCGCAATAAAAAGACTGAACAGTATAAAAAACCAATACTTAGGCTGATTCCAAATAACACTGCTTGTGGCATGCTGGCTTGTGATGATTTCAAAGCTTTTCAAGTAATTAGAAGGACTAAAAGAATTCTTAATGCTGTGATCCCGCTTTTTTTGATAAGCTTCTAACAGTTCGTTTTTTGAAAAGTTTAGATATCGTTGGGTTCGTTCCGGTGAATAAATGACCCGATCATTGTACAAAAGAAAGTAATCTAGCTGGTTGTAGGCAGTATTTGTTGAAAGTATCTGTTCAATTTTTTCTGGTTTAATAAATAAAAAAATGGTTCCAACATAGGCTTTTGAAGGTAACTGTTCTTTTAGTAAGTTAGGATCATAAATATTTCTAGAAATAACGATTAACGACTGCTGTTCCCCAAAAGTCTCTTGAATCTTTAAGGGACGAATCAAAATGGTACGTTTGGTAGGGTCAATGTGGCCATAGGATCGGTCATAAACTTTATTATTAAAGCTACTTCTTGTTTCAATAAATTGTTCCAATTTGTTGTTTTGAAAGGTAACTCCTTCTATTTCTGAATGGCTAGAAAGAATGCTAGACAAGGTAGAACGAATATAGGAATCTGATAGTTCATTTTTTTTAGTTGCACTGTTAAAGCTTTGTGTCAGTAGCCGTGTCTGTGTTTCATAATCTTGAAATAAATCATGGATTTGGTTGACAGATAGTTGACGATTACTCTCAAAATAATCATTATTTCTAGTTTCTGTTTCTTTGACATATAAGAGTAGAAAGCTTAAACACAAAATTAAAATAGGGAGCAAACAAATTAACACGATTACGCGAAAAACAGAAACTGAAATTTGTTCATTGACCAAACCTAGCACCAAACGATTTTTAAGAGAGCGCTCTTTATTTTTCATTATTCGCTTCCTCTCTTTGATGCTCAAATTCATTTTGTAATTGTTCAGCTACTTTTTCTTTGGGAATTTCTCCAACCATATATTGGTATAATAATTGGTTTTGTATCGTAAAAAATTGATACAAATACGAAATCTCGGCAAAAGGCAAGGCGTTTCCTATCACTTTGTTTGGCGCGAGCTGTTTATCAAAACGCAGTATTCGTTTCTCAATATTTTCGGGAATGTTTTCTGGCGTTGTACTTAGCTTTGGAGCGAACACTTGAAAATTGGAGAAAATTTCTTGACTTTCCTCGGAGTAATAAAACACTAAGAAATCCAGTAGGGCTTCTTTTTTGTCCGGATCATTCATTGCACTTTTGGAAAGGCCCCACCCGCTAGGAAACGCATTATTAATAACATAAGTTGAGTTCTCTTCTTTTCCAGGCATTAGAAAATAATCAAGTTGAAAATAAGTGGAATCGCTGACAACAGGTTCAATAAAACTACTGGTAATGAGCATAGCTGTTTTACGATTTTGAAAATCGCTGATAGCCCCTGCTTCGGTCGTTGATTGCCAATTATTAGATGAATAATTGGAGACAAGTTCCTTTTCTTTTTCAAATAAAGCAAGATAGTCGTCAGAAAAAGAAAGGCTTCCTTGATCTAACTGTTGAAAAAAAGTCGGCTGTTCTTGTATAAATTCCCCCAAAAGCATGGTAAATAAGGTCTGAATCGTTCGATAATTGGCTCCGGAAAAACCTAATGGGACAATATTATTACCTTTCAACGTTTGACAGATGGTTAAAAAGTCATCATAAGATTTAGGAGTTGTTAAACCCAACTCATGAAAGAGTTGTTTATTGTAATAGATTCGATAGTATTGGGATGTTGAAAACGAACGCGTCGGAGCTAACCAAATATTGTTCGTGTGGTCAAGGATTAATTCATTTTTATTAATAGTTGAAACAAGCTCTTGAGGATAAGGTGTAATAATATCTAAATAATTTGCTGTTTGAAAATCAGAAAGTTCAATGAGATCTGGCCAAGCGTCGGTCAGATAGAGATTTTTTTCTTCAGTTACAGGAAAATTTTGCTCTTGCAAGGTACTTGAAATAATCTTGATGTTCGGATTTTTCTCTTGGTAGGTTTGAATGATCGTATCCATTACCTTTGAGAATGTGGGGTCAGACGTTTGATAAGAAATGGTCAACTTTTTTTCTAAAGTCATGGTTTCCTTGTCAGGTGTTACTGTGCGATTTAGAAAAAGAACGAATAGACTTAAGACAATCAAAGTTACGAGGATTGTCGTTTTTATATTACGATAGTTTGATTTCATAGTTATGCTTCCTCTTCAATCTTTTCATGAAAAGTATAACAAACCTCTTAATGGATGTCGAATACGGTTTTAAGTAATGATGGCACTTTCTATATAAAATGAGAGCGCTTTTTGAATTATCTAAAAAAAAGAGTCCTTCTTCTAAAAAAAGAATACACAAATAAAACGATTGCAATGTATACTCAAGATGTTCTTTAAAAAAACTTTACTTTTTGAGAAATGCACGAGGAGGATAGCAGAAAAAATATAGTTATAAGGAGGAAATATTTTGCAAACGCTTGTTAAAGAACCGAAAGAAGCAAAGAAAAAAAGAAAAAAAGAGAAGATCTCTTTTAAGGAAGATTTCAAACGCAATAAGTCATTGTATCTTATGTTGATACCAGGAATCATATTTTTTATCGTCTTTTCATACGTACCTATGGGCGGCCTTATTCTGGCTTTTAAACGATTCAATGTCGTTGATGGTTTGTTCGGAAGTCCTTTCAATGGGTTAGATAATTTTCGTTTTATGTTAAGTTCAAGTATGTTTCCTGATTTAAAACGAGCAGTTATTAATACCTTTGTGTTAAATATTATCTTTATCGTTTCAGGAACACTTGCTTCAGTGACTCTAGCTATTGTTTTTAGTGAAGTTCGCAATAAACGAGCTCAAAAATTAACACAATCATTGTCAATCTTACCAAACTTTATTTCTTGGGTAATCATTGCTTTATTCCTAGATATCTTCATCAATCCCAGAACTGGAGTTATAACCAAGTTACTTTTGACGTTTGGAATGAAAACCAACTTTTATTCTGATCCAACCTATTGGCCAATCATTTTAATGATTTTGAAAGTCTGGCAAGGGGCTGGTTATGGATCGATTGTCTATTTAGCGACCATTACTGGTATTGATAGCGGTATTATGGAAGCTGCGGATATTGATGGCGCCAGTCGCTGGCAAAAAATCACCAAAATTACGATACCAATTTTGGCCCCAACCGTCGTTTTATTGACCCTGTTTTCAATCGGGAAAATATTTAACGGAGATTTCGGTATGCTTTATGCCATCATCGGTGATAATTCTCAGTTGTATCCGACGACCGATGTTATCGATACCTACGTTTATCGAATGATGCGAACCTTAAATGAATTTGGGATCTCAACTGCTGTTGGGTTGGTCCAATCATTAGTTGGTATGGTATTGGTTTTTGTATCAAATGCATTGGCTAGGAAATTCCAACCAGAATCAGCAATCTTTTAGAAAGAGGTGACAATGTTGGCAACATCCACGATTAAAAGAACCAAAGGAGATAAAACAATCGAAACGATTGCGACTGTGATAGCGATATTGTTTGCAATCGCTTGTATCGTTCCGTTTATCTATGTAATTTCGACATCCTTTTCATCAGAAAAAGCCATTTCTGATTATGGGATTCGTTTGATTCCTAAAGAGTTTTCACTGGCTGCTTATTCCATGTTATTTAAAGGAAAACAAATTTGGCAATCCTATGGTGTAACCATTTTTGTTACATTAGTAGGAACGGCGCTTAGTTTGATTTTTAGTGCCATGATGGCGTATCCTTTATCCACGGGACGTTTAAAATTGACGGGAAAGATCAACTTCTTTGTTTACTTTACCATGTTATTTTCAGGCGGACTGGTTCCTACGTATTTGTTAATCAGTAGTTATTTGAAAATGAATAATACGATTTGGGTTTTTATTATTCCCGGCTTAATTAGTCCTTGGAATATGTTCTTACTACGCAATTTCTTCTCATCGATTCCTGCTTCTTTATCTGAATCAGCACGTATGGATGGTGCTAGTGAGATGACCATCTTATTTAAGATCATTTTACCAGTAGCAAAACCCGCACTTGCAACAATTGGTTTGTTTTATGCTTTAGGTTATTGGAATGAATGGTTTAAGGCGTTACTTTATGTTTCTAAGTCCAGTTTATATCCATTACAGTTTTTGATTATGCGTATTAATAAAGAAATCGAAGCCATTCAGGAAGCCGCTCGCCAAGGAGTCAGTATTTCAACAGAAAATCTTCCCGATATAACGATGAAGATGGCGACAGCAGTGGTAACAGTTGGACCTGTGGTAGCTTTTTATCCATTTGTTCAAAAATATTTTACTTCAGGACTAATGGTAGGTTCTGTAAAAGGATAGGCAATAAATTTTAAAAAATATAAAAATCCTATTAGGAGGAAAAGAAAGTGAAAAGAAGAAACAAATTCATGTATTCAGCTCTTTTATTATCGTCAATTGCTTTATTAGGAGCATGTGGTAGTAGTAATGATAATAATAGCTCGGACGATGGCGAAAAAGAAAGTGCGGAAGTGTCAGGAAATTTAGAATTCGAAGATCCCGGAACCTTAAATATTTACTTCTTTAATGAAGGAAAAAACGTGGATAAAGTCGTCAAAAAATTTGAAGATGAAACCAAGGATACTTTAAATACGAAACTTAATTTTAATTGGACGACAGACCATAAACAAGAAATGCCATTGAAATTTACAGCAAAAGAACCGGTCGATTTAACCTTTGATGCGTATTGGCAAAATTTAGCGAAAAACAAAGGCGATAAGGTTTATGCAGATTTATCTGGCTATCTAGAAAATGATGATTATCCTGGCTTGAAGAAGGCTTTTTCTTCTGATCTTTTGGATTTAGTACGAGAAGCAGACGGATCGATTTACTCCTTGCCTCTGGTCCAATTACATGGTGGAAACCAAGCTCAAGGTTTTATTGTAGATGGAAAGCTTCGGAAAAAATACAATTTACCAGAAGTAACTGATGAAGAAACCTATAAACAATTTTTAGATACGATGTATGAACATCAAGAAGAAGAAGGCCTAACATCTGTCATGAGTTTGTGGGGCGTTGGTTGGTCAGACTTCTTAGCACAAAAAAATGAGAAATTAGCCAATAATATTGTGACAGTTTCTAATTTTGATGTGCAATTAAATGAGGATGCAACAAAAGTCGTAGGTGTTTTGGGTGTCGGCGATGATGACGATGCGGCAAAAGATTTTGCGGGAGACTTCCAAGGAACAAATTATTTGCGCGATCGTTTTAAATTATTTGCGGATGAGTATGGCAAGTATGTAGATGAAAACGCTTTAAATCCGAGCGATACCGGTGTTTCAAAAAATGCGTCTACCTTTACGTTCTTAAGTGAGTGGCCAAGTAAAAAAATAGATGCGGAAGAAGATGGGCAAGAACCTGAATTATATATTGCTCAAGAAGAGATTTCAAATGGAGAAGGTAAGGTCTATGAAGATATGACTTCTGCCAATAACTTCATGGTTGTACCGGCGTATTCAAAAAATATTGATCGAACCATGGCCTTTTTAAACTGGGTGTATGCTAGTCAAGAAAATTGGGACTTATGGAATTATGGGATTGAAGGAGAAGACTTTGAGGCTGTTGGTGATAAAGAATATAATCCTTTGAGCCCGTCGGATAAATATAGTTTCCCAGTTTATGAAATGACCGATAATGCCACTTATACACGAATTGATTCTTCTTTAGATGATAGATCGAAAGAAATGTTTGAATTTGTGTTGGATGAAAATAATTTTGAACCAAACCCATTGGCAGGCTTTATGTTTGATGCAGCAGCAACCCCAATGATTTCTCAATCGGCAGCTTCTTATAATACGATTTATGGGGATTACTCTGGTTATTTTGCGACAGGACTTTACGGAGATACCTTTGATAAGAAATACGATGAATTTGTTAAACGTAGTGAAAAAGATGCCAAAGTAATGAAAGAAGAAATTGAAACCCAAGTACAAGCTTTTCTTGATGCACGTAATTAAAAAATAAAATGACTGGAGATTCGTTTGAATCTCCAGTATCTTTTGAAAAAGGAACGAGCGAATATGAAGAAAATTTTTAGACTAGATAATCCAATTTATCAAAACATTACTAAATTTGTGGATTTTTTATATTTAAGTGTATTGATACTTATCTTTTCATCTTTGATCGTAACGATAGGACCCGCTTTTTCAGCAGGTTATTATACATATAATAAGATTTTTTATACAGAAGAAGACCGTGTCTTTCATACCTTCTGGCATAGTTTTAAAGAGAATTTATCGGATACATTAGGTGTTTCAATTGTGACGGTATTGGTATTGGCGATTTTATATTTAAATTACCAATTTTGTGAAAAGGGCTTATTGTTCTTTCCCAATTTTAAATTTTTCTTTTTGATTTTGGGTATTTTGTTAGCTACTTATTTTCTATATTATCTGTGTTTGGCTGCTCGCTTTGAAAATACGGTCAAAGAACGACTGATTGTGACTTTGTCTAGTGCTGTATTAAACTTACCAACAACATTGATTTTAATGGTCATTCTCATTATTGCTTATTTCTTGGCTACTATTGTCCCAATTACCTTTCTCTTGTTACCAGGACTTTTAGTTGCTACCAGTCACCGCTTCTGTGAGATGGTGTTTAAGTTTTATGCGAGGGGTTAATATGGAAAATACAATTGTAAAAGAAACGCTCAAACAAAAAAATGGTTTTAAAGGAAAAATTGGCTACCTCTTCTTTGCCTATAAAGGAGTTATTATTACGGTAGTTTTGACTATTCTTTTTATTATCAGCCTTGTTTTTTCCTATATAAGTAAGACTTCTCCAGTTTTAACGGTGCGTATCGTTAGTTCAGAAGAAACCTATCAGAACATAGTTGATCCAATGAAAGATACTTATGGAGAGGTTTTAGATATCTCTGAGGGAGAATCGATTGATGTGACTGAGTTTGATATTAGTGATCAAAACAATCAAGATGCTTTTGTAGCCCAACTTGTAGCCCAACAAATCGACGTTATTTTTGTGACAGAAGAAATGGATCAAAAAATGAAGACGTTGTTTGATGAAAATCAGATAGAAAAGGGAGAGATTAAGTATACTGATCAGTATGGACGCGAGTTTGTCTCGCGAATTCCTAGTGAAATTCCCCATAAAGAGAGTGTCATCAAATTAACGAATCTAGACTGAGGAGAAGACGAATGAATCAATTACAAACTTATGCAATACCTAATGAAATACCTAAACAAGAAGATTACTTACTAAGAATGCGTCCGGTAGGTTCTGACAAGTGGGAAAAAATTGAAGCTTATCAAGTAAAAGTGGATATGCATGATGTAAGAGAAGCTTCGATGATATATTTTGATTTTCAAGGTGCGGTAGAATTGGAAATTACATTTCCTAAATTTTATACAGTGTATGATGTTCAAATTCGTCCGACTCATTTGAAATATCCAACCGATATCACTGAGAAAAAAATCATTGTAACCATCAATAAACCCGGAAATTTTTCTTTGGAAATCAACAAAGATCGTTTTCATAATTTGCATATTTTTGCAGGCACCATTGAAGAAGTTCCTGATAAAGAAGATGAAAACACAGGGATTAACCTGATTGGTGATCGGGCAAACAAAGAAATTGAAAAAATGCCGAAAGACCGTTTGATTTATATTGAGGCCGGCATTCACTATATCTCGAGTTATATTTGGACAATTCCAAGCAATACACGTGTTTATTTAGAACCTGGCGCTGTTTTAATGGGCGGATTAGCCGTTGAAAATAATGAAAATGTCAGAATCTTTGGTCGTGGTGTGGTATACCAAGGACATTTGTTGCGTCCTTATTTTACCGATGGCTTTTCGATTCGCTACAGTCAAAATATTGCTATTTCTGGTGTCTGTTTTATTAATCCCTTGCATTATACGATTTCTTTTGAACAGTCAGAAAGAGTCCAAGTAGAAAATGTGAAGACGTTCAGTTGTTACGGATGGTCTGATGGTTTTGACATGGTGAGTTCAAGTCATATTACAATTGATAATTGTTTTTTACGAACCTCTGATGACTGCATTGCTGTTTATGCTAGTCGCAAAGATAGTTTTGGAAGTAGTTGCGATGTAACAGTGAAAAACTCTGTATTATGGGCAGATGTGGCACATCCTTTTATTACTGGTACACATGGTAGTCAAAAAGAGCCAGGAGATATTATTGAAAATATTTCCTTGGAAAATATTGATATCTTAGAACACCATGAGTTTCAACCAAATTATTTAGGCGCCCTGGCTATTAATCCTGGAGATAATAATTTGATAAAAAATGTATCGTTTAAAGATATTCGCATTGATGCCTTTGAACATGGACGAGTTTTTGATATTCGCGTGAAGTTTAATAAGGATTATAATCCGATGCCTGGAAAAGGAATTGAAGATGTTTTATTTGAAGATATCGCGATCACCAGTGGCCCAGGGGAAGAAGTGTCATTGATTGCCGGCTACGATGAGGAGCGCTTGGTAAAAAATATTACGTTTAAAAATATTTATCGGGATGGTATAAAGATGACTAACCTGAAAGAAGCCAATATATCTGTTGGTGATCATACAGAAAACATCAAATTTCAGTAAAAGGCATCGATCATGCCTAACAATCAACGTGTCTCTTTTATTTAAAGGCAATATTTTAATGGGAGCATTAAAATTTGCCTTTTTTTAAAGAAATGAATGCTTGGTGATGAATAATGAACCAAAAGGAGGATAGAAGTTCAGGTGTTCACAATAGAAAAGATAAAAAAATTTAAGGAGGAAGGGTATCTTGCATAAAAATTTTCAACGACTAATCATCGCAACACTTGCTGTCTGTTCACTTGTAGTGTCTTCTAAAGCTACTTTTGCCACAGAAACTACTGAAGTAAATGAACAAGTCAAATTGAACATCACAAATGAAGAAGGTTTTGTACATCCTGGAATCAGTGTGGATCCAAACCAACTAGAAATAACCAGAAAAGAACTTATTGATGGGAATTCTGTATATAAAAAGTATTATGAAGCCATGAAGCAGACAGATGCTGCAAATAAAAACTTTGGTTCAAGCAATTTAAAAGAAGGGACACTTCATGAACCCAATATTCCCGCCTATGAGAATAGTACGCAAACCATGCGTTTAAGTAGGGATAGTTTTAAAGCGTATACACAGTCTATTTTGTATTATCTGACAGGAGATAGTACCTATCGCTACAATGCTATGAGGTTAGTACGTATTTGGTCACAGATGGATCCAGAACAATTTGAATACTTTCCCGATGCGCATATTCATGTCCCTGTTCCTGCCTATTATTTGATTAGTGCAGCGGAGATGTTGAAATATACCGAAGCGGTTGAGGCAACCTATAGTGATGATGAAGTGAACGATTATGGATTAGAATGGACCAAAGAAGATGATGAAAATTTAGTCAATCACTTTATTGATCCTGCTCAAAAAGCTTTTTACAATCGCAATGATCATTATATGAATCAACATTTGTATGCAATCACAGGAATTATGGCGACGGCTATATATAAAAATGATCCTGAAATGTATCAAACAGCAGTGGAATGGTTTACTGTAAACAAAGATACCCAACAACCTGAACGAAATGGTGCTTTGAGTCATCAGTATTCTTTAATCAAGGCTGACCAAGAAGGAAACCCGATTGGTAAAGATTATATTCAGCATTTGGAAATGGGACGAGACAATGCCCATTCTTCAGGTGATGTCTTGAATATGATTGGTCTTGCTAGAATTTTGACGCAACAAGAAACTTTAGTGGATCCTACCACAGGAGAAGCATCTAAAGAGGGCGTATCTATTTATAAGTTTTTAGATGATCGTTTATTGGAAGGAACAGAGCAATGGGCTAAATTTATGGTTGGCCAAACCATTCCTTGGACAAAAACAGGTGGTGGGATGGATTTTGGTGGCGATATTTCACCAGCCTATCGAGGTAGAACTAGCCTTTATTATAGCAGTACCGAGCTTTATGATCGTTACCGTTTTGGTGAAGGTATGTCTGAAAAAGACTTGGAAGAAAAAGCACCGACGTTAAGTCATATGGCTAAAAATCAAGCAGCAGCTCGTTTTTATTCGGGTTCAGGACTCAATAACTTTTGGGGCTCGCATTCAGATAATAAAATGACAGAAATTGGTGCAGAGTATTGGTTATCTATGCCTGTCGATCGAACCAAAGATCAAGCGCTTAGTGTGCCAGAAACGCCCGATACATCGGAAGTTTCATTTGTGGCTCGAGGCAGCATTTTAGATGAAGATAAAACACAAATTCAAACAGAGAATGGGAAAACTTTTTTCAGAACGCAAGCAGTAGCCTCTCAAAAAGAGCTGAAAGAAACAGCTTATAAACGCCTTTATCCCAATGATGAGACGACTAAACCTGGGGGCAACCATTTTTCTGTAGCCAGTCTGTTTAAAAATGATAATATGGCGATTTCCTATCGTTCTAATGGTGAAGCAAAATTAATGTTATCTGGTGCCAATGACTTCAGTCAACCGCATTCTCAAATTCTTTTACCAGATACTTCTGGTCAATGGAAAACAATCGTATATTCAGCCAAAGATGTGATGAATAATCGTACGGCCAATCTTTCAAATCTTGACTTTTACGCAGTTCTTTCAGACGAAAAAGACGTGCAAGTCGATTTTGAATGGGTTAACTATGTCAATGAAGGCGATGGGATAAAAGGAACCGTCCCTATTTATGGAGAGTCTTTTAGTAAAGAACATCAATTATTAAAAGGTGATAACGTGACATTCGATGTGGACATAGAAACACCAAAAGAAGCCACAATTTCTTTTGGCAATCAATCAGAAGGTCTCTCCATTGACGGAAAAACGGTCACTGTAGACTCAAATAAATTAGAAGACGGTCTTACGCGTGTCTTTCTTATTGTAGAAGATGATCTGTTTATTTCAGCAAGAGAGCTCGTTTTTAATGTTCATCAAGATCCACAAAGTGCCTTTGATGAAGCTATGAAAAAATATGATTCGAACTTGATTTACACAAATGTTTCTAAGGAAAAATTTTTGAAAGAAAAAGAAGCGGTAGAACAATTATTGAAGTCAGAAGTTTCTACTGAAGAGTTCTTGAAAGCTTATGAGCAATTCTTAGAGGCCTTGGAAGGATTGGAATTATTAAATCCAAGGGTAGAAAAAGACCAATCCTTTAATTATGCAGCGTATCCTTCAATTTTACCAGGGAATACGAATGCGCCTAATCTATTAGATGACGATGATGGGACCCATAGTGGTGACCTAAGAGGACCTTACTATTTTGATTTTGGACAAAGTTACCGAATGACGGCCAATAAATTCCAAATGCAAACCAGACGAGGCTTTGCAAACCGTTATCAAGGATTTAATATTTATGTTTCGAATGATAATAAAAACTGGACGAAAATCAACGAAAATGAAACAACGCAAACTGACGAGATGGAAACCATTCGTGTAAAAGACGAATATAAAAAATTGCCTTTCCGCTATATTATGTTACGTTGTGACAATCCAGGCGTTCCAACAGATCCGGCGTATCCAGGAATCAGTTCATTTGGTGAGTTTCGGATTTATGGGGAACGCTCTGAAGTAAATGACAAGATTTCAAATATAACAATGAAAAATTCTGGGTTGAAGAATATGATTTTACCTGGCGAAAAAGTAAGTCTTGAGATTGAAGCAACGGAAGAAATTTCAGATGTCAAGGTTCAAATGAATGATCTAAAAGCAGAAGTTTCAAGCGAAGATAACATTCACTGGGTAGCTTCTATCATTTATCCAAAAGGACAGGGATTTGGTTCAGAGATACCTATTCAATTGGATTATAACGATGCTTCAGGTAATCCGGGAGAAACTGTCTATGAAACAAGTAAAAAGCAAGAGTTTTATATTTCGGATGATACCAATCTAATTAATGATGCTTTTGATCGAGTAACCAAGACCAGTAATCGTTCACCCAAAGATACTGCAGCATGGTTTGATCAAGATGTTTCTACCATGTCTGAATTTGCCAAACAAGCGGATGGACAAACCTTTGTTGAATTTGATTTTTCGGATGGACCAATCAAAGTCGATCGAATTGAATTTTTAGCACGTCAAGACCAGTATGCCAATCGAGCAAAATATTATCAGCTGCAAGCATCACAAGATGGAAAAACATGGGAAGATATTGCGCCATGGGGGAAAGATACCCAAGATTGGCAAGCCTTTATTCCTGATGACAAGCATAAAGATACCGCCTATCCCTATCTTCGCTTGTACATGTGGGCCAACCATTTGGGGATCACTGAGTTAAGAATTTTAGGCGAACAAACAGAAATGCCTGTTGAAGTCGATAAATCAGAATTAGAAGAAAAAATAAAAGAAGCACAAGCACTTACTGACGATGATTACACGGAAGAAAGCTGGAAACACCTTGAAGAATCACTAAATCAAGCCGAGTCTCTTTTTGAAAGTTCTTCAGTCAATCAGGAAGAAATAGATGAAGCCGTTGTTTCTTTAAATAAAGCCATCGAAGCCTTAGTCAAAAAAGAAATTCCAGTGGAAAATTTATCATTAAGTGTAAAAGGAATCCAGACAGTGAAAGTTGGTCAAACGTTAGCGTTGACACCAACTATCACACCTCCAAATGCGACCAATCAAACCATTGACTGGCAATTTAGTAAAGAGGATGTTGTCTCTATAGATGAAGAAAATATTGTGACGGCTGAAAAGACTGGAATTTGTAAGATAACCGCAAAAGCGGGCGAAAAAAGTGCAATTGTGACGGTACGTGTAACAAAATAAGGTAAAAAGGTGACAAACAATGAAGAAATTTCTGCATGCTTGTTCTAGTCTATATACAGTATTTATGCTGGGTTTGCTACTGCTGACTCTGTCGATTCGTATGGGTGGTGGCAATGCTCTGGGACCGTATCAATTCCGAGTAGTTTTAACCGAAAGCATGCAGAATACTTTTCCAGTAGGTAGCCTGCTGATTAGTAAGCAGGTTCCTATTGAAGAAGTGAAAGAAGACGATGTTATTTCGATGTCAGTGGGTGGGACTGTTTTATCCCATCGTGTGGTTCATAAATTTACACAGGATAACCACACTGTTTTTCAAACCAAAGGCGATAGCAATCAACGCAAAGATCCCTTTATTGTTAAAGAACAGCAAGTATTGGGAAAAGCTGTTTTAGCAATTCCGTGGATAGGAAAAATTCTATTAAAATTGCAAACGATAAATGGGAAAATCGCCTTTGGTTTATTTTTGATTGAAATCTATTTGTTGAAAGTTTTTATCCAATTAATTTGGAGTTAGGAGAGGAAAATGAAAAATAAATTAAAGACGATCATGCATAGTAAATTGACAAAAGTAATTATTACAGGAGTTGCTATTGGATCTGTGGGTATCGGGAGTACCTATGCCTGGTGGACAGCAGAATCAGAAGCTACTTATACAGTAAAAACAGGTAAGATGAGTGTGAAAACGGATTTTACCAATATTGAAAATCAAACAGAGTATGAACCAGGCTTGAATGTTGAAGGGGATGGAATAATTACCAATACAGGATCAGTGGACGCATTGGTTAAGATTTCAGATAACAGTCAGATTAAATTCTCTCGTGATGAAAACGGCGATGTCATTGCTTCTGAAGCACGTGTTTTTGAACCTGCTGACAAAGAAGCGATTCAAATGCAAATCACACCACAAATTGATGAATCCATAGACGATGCTTTTTGGTTTCAAGGGAAAAACGGTGATTTGTATGCTTTGATGATTCCTGGTTCCGAACTTGTGGCTAATATTCAACAAGATTTTTTGGGTGATCAGATGGATAACCATTATATGGCTGCTGTTGTGAATACCAAACTAAAAGCAAATGCTACACAAGCAATTGAAGAGGCAGTTCTTTCAAATTTTGATGAAAGCATGAATGATTTGGTTCCGTATGAAGAAAGTTCAGATGTTAAAACTTTTTCTACAAGCGATTATGCAAGTCGAGCAATGGACTTTTTGCATAAAGTAATGGAAAAACAATAAAAGCACGAACCACTTATTTCATTTCACTTAAAAATTGAAAGGCAGGGGATATTTTTTAATGAAAAAAAGAAGCAATATCATATTACTAAAAGGCTTGATACTAGGGACTGCTTTCTTCTTTAATCCGGTCGCTGCTACTGCTCAAGAAAATGGAGAAGACATGATTCGAATACAAGCGGAAGATTACACGAAGATAACAGGAAATGTAACAATCAGAGAAAATGGGGAAGATTTCCCCATAAAAGGCGGAGACAACGAAGATACAGAAAAGACAACGACGATGTATTTAGAAGATGCTGAAAATGGTCAGTTTTTAGATTTCAGTGATCCAATTACAGATATTTCATCCTATGAACATACAATTCCTGAAGGACAAGATAGTGCTAGCTGGAAAGTGAACGTTTCAAAGACAGGAGTTTATAAGCTGACTTTTAGCTATAACAATCCAGCAACCGCTTGGGATGGTCATCGCAATGCGCGAGATGAACGCAATTGTCGCATTGTGATCAATAATGAAGACAATCTATTATCAGACGACGGTTGGGTTGGTTGGATGATTTTCAATGTTTCAGGATATAATGATCCGACTTACGATCAGTCAATACTTCAAGAACCTTCAACAGTTACAGGAAATAAAGTTTGGAATGAAAACTACATGAATGTCTATTTAGAAGAAGGCGAAAATACAATCAGTTTAGCGATTCAAGCACCTCCCGGCCAAGCTGTTTTTGATGGCCCTAATCTAGATTATATCGATTTAGAATATCTTCAAGAAGATTTTGTTTCAGAAGAAGAGATTCCATATTTGACAGCTGATCATTCATTTAAGCATCCAGGAATTTTTTACACGCGGGCTGATTTAGAACGCATTAAAGCCAATAAGGAAGACTTGACAACGGTCGAAGGGAAAGGCTATCAAGAAATTTTGGAAAGTGCACACTCCAGTGCAGAGTATCAGCCAAATCCTGTTCAAAAAATTGATGTGGGCCCTTATAATAACCCTAATATCGGTGGGACAGAGTTTACCAATGATGGCAATGCCGCTCATTACAATATATTGCGTTGGTATATGGATGGTGAGGTCGAAAATGCTAAAACCGCTATTAAAATTTTAAATGAATGGGCATCAACTTTAACCGAAGTGACTGATGGGAATGATTTGAAGTTGCGCTTTTCTTTGGTAGGGCCTGATTTTGTGAATACGGCTGAGATATTAAAAAATATTTATAATAATGATCCAACTATCAATGAAGAAGACAAGTGGCAAGAAGAAGATATAGCTAAATTTGACTCCTTTTTAAAAAATCATTTACTAGAGAAAACTAGCAGTTTCTACCCACAAGCCAATGGGAATTGGGATGCTTTGATTGGTGCTTTTAATATGGCCAGTGCAGTTTATCTTGAAGATATTGACCTATTTAATAAATCTTTACGACAGTTCTACTTAGGAAATGTCACAGGTGGCAATGTTTCTTCAATGGGTGCCTTACCCAATTACGTATACTCAAGCGGAGAATCACAAGAAAGTAGTCGGGACCAGACGCATGCCAGAATGGGTATTTCAGGATTAGCCTATCAATCTGAAGTCGCCTGGAATCAAGGCCTTGATATTTATGGTGCCTATGAAGATCGCTTACTTATGGGAACATTATATAGTGCTTCTTATGTAACTAATCATTCTGTGGAATCTAATACCTTTATTTCTGATAAAAATAGAAATCAAGCAGATATTTCCTCAATGGTCTATGAAATCGTAGGAAACCATTATAAAAACGAAACGCAAACGGATCAAGAATTGGATGTAATTGATCAAGCAGCCGCAACGACTTTAAGAGAAGTGACAACTGTAAATGAAGGCAAACAAAAAGCCTCTTACTTTGGTGCTATGCTCTTTTCAACCACACCGCCAGAGTCAGTGAAGTTAAATTATACGGGAATAAAGACCATCAAAAAAGGAAAAAAATTAGAGCTAATTCCCGAAATTTCTCCGATAGGCGCCAATTCATCTAATATCCAATGGTCCTTTAGCAAAGACGGAATTGTCGAAATTGATGAAACAAATAGACTTAAAGCCAAATCGGTAGGAATTACCAAAGTAACGGCAACAACAACTAATAATAAAACGGCAAGTGTAACGATTCGAGTAACAAAATAGAAGGTTGTCAACGATTAAACATAGGAGAAGATTGAGATAGTGATTGTCTATCGAATCAACTCCTATGTTTTTTGACTATTCTCGAATTTCAACTAGCAAATAAGATTTACAATCACCAGTTACAAAACTAAAAGCTTCCGGTGCAGAAAAAATCTATTCTTAAAAATATACTGGTGCAAAAAATATGGCAGACCAAAACGATGTCTGAATGATAAATATTTGATAGATAAAATAACCTACAGAGAACTATGCACCAGAGTTGTCTGTGTTTCAGTAAAATATAAGTAAGGAGTTTTTATATGGATTTTTTTTAAAACTATAATCAATTTTGTTGTCTTTTAGCGTTTACTAACTCCGTTAATTCAAAAGTTCATTCCAATTAATGCATGAATTTGGCCGTTTTACTATTAAAACTGAAAGAGATATGATAATAGAGTTAAAGCCCTCATTGAAGCACTTAATACATTATCAGATAAAGTACTTGAAATGAGGAACAGTTAAGGAGATGTTCATGGCTCCGGCAGAATAATAATCAAGGAAGAAGCAATACCTGCTGAATATTTTTCTTTGATTTTATGTAATTATATTTTTACTAAGTATGAAACGTTAAACAAAAAATAGAAGTAATTTATGTTGCAAATGGCTCTTTATCAAATAGTGAAGGCTTTAGAAAATCATATAAAAAAAGGACTTCGCTTCTTCTTCAATACATCTATTCTAATAGAAAAAAATTTTCTAACAAAATTACAAGAAGCCCGAGTGTCAACAAGTTTTGGTTTTCCGAAAGTAACGCAGACAAATGGCCAAAGCGTACATAAATTATAGAAAGCATTGGACGTAAATAAAGTTTCGTTCTTTTTAGAAAATATAAAATTAAGACACGAATTATGCCAATGAGTCTACCTACTTTTGTTGTTTCCTATGATAAACTAATGGTAGTCATCACTAAATAATCTTAAAAATGCTTAAATAGAAAGGAAGGAACGGAATTGAAAGTAAGAATTAAAGATGAATTTTGGGATAAGAGAATCGAAGTTGTTCAAAAGCAAATGTTACCCTTTCAATGGCGCGTTTTAAATGATCAAGAAGAAGGCGTCGAAAAATCAGGTGTTATTCATAATTTTAAGATTGCAGCAAAAGAAGCCGAAGGAACCTTTCACGGAATGGTTTTTCAAGACACTGATTTATACAAGTGGCTAGAAGCAGTCGCTTATTCATTAGAAATAAAAGAAGATAAACAATTAGAAAGCTGGGCGCAAGAAGCCATTCGTTTAATTGCTAAAGCTCAACGAGAAGATGGTTATGTTAATACGTATTTTCAAATCTTTCAACCTGATTTAGAATGGACGGATTTGACCGATAATCATGAATTGTATACCTTTGGCCATTTAATCGAAGCAGGTGTTGCCTACCATGAAGCAACTGGCGATGAAATGATTTTGACTGTTGTAAGAAAAGCGGCGGATTTGTTAGTCTCTAAATTCGGTTATGGAAAAACACAAGGTTTACCTGGTCATCCCGAAATAGAACTGGCGTTGTTACGTCTTTACCATCTGACAGAAGAAGAAAACTACTTAGAATTGGCCAAATATTTTATCTTAGAACGAGGCAAAAAACCTAATTATTTCATTGAAGAGCCTAAAAAACGAATCGAAAAGAAGATTCCTTCCTGGCTTGATGTGATGTGGAATGAAGGGTTTGTTCGTCCTGTGCATGAAGGAACAGAAGATGTTTCTTATTATGTGGCGTCCAAACAATTAGTTGATCAAATGGTGGCAGAAGGACATGCTGTTCGTGCTTGCTATTTGTATACCGCTTTGGCTGATCTTGCGTCTTTAAGAAATGATTCCGAATTAAAAGATGCTGCCGAACGTTTATTTGATAATACCACGACAAAACAAATGTATATTACAGGTGGCATTGGACAAACTTGGAAAAATGAAGGGTTCACTCATGACTATCATTTGCCTAATGAAGATAACTATTGTGAAACTTGTGCCGGGATTGCCTTAATTTTTTGGGCAGAAAAAATGCTTTTGATGGAAACAAATAGCAAATACACGGACGTGATCGAACGAACGCTTTATAACAATACCTTAGGATCCATGAATTTAGAAGGAGAGTCCTTTTATTATCGTAATGAATTAGAGCGTGCTGGAAAAGATGTCAAAAACGCTGGCCGTCCGGGTTGGTTTGGTTGTGCATGTTGTCCACCAAATTTGGCACGTTTAATTCTTTCGTTGAATCACTATATTGCCCATTATGGAAAAAATGGGAACATTCTCTATCTTGACCAATTTATCGGTGCCACAATTCAAGGCGAAACAAACGAAGGTACCTATCAACTTGTCCAGGAAGCAAACATGCCTTGGAATGGAAATATCAAGGTAACCTTACAACAATTTCCTGAAAAAATGAGACTAGGCTTGCGTCTTCCAGAATGGAGTGCGTCTTTCCAACTGAAAGTAAACGAGGAAACGATGATAGAAGGCGTTGATTTTACTATTAATCGTGGCTACATTATTTTCAATCATTCCTTATCAGAAGGCGCAGTCATTGACTATGTGCTTGATCTTCAACCACGATTGGCCTATGCTAATACACTTGTAAAAGCAGATGCTGGAAAAGTCGCTATTACTCGTGGTCCTATCGTTTATTGCTTGGAAGAAGAAGATAATGGCAATCATCTCTGGCAACTAGCCTTTAGGGAAGGGACAATCTTTACGGAACAAAAAACAAGTGAGTTACAGGGAATTGTTCGCTTGAACAGTGAAGCTTTACGCGATGAAAGCTTAACGCATGGCTTGTATTCGTATCAAGCGCCAAAAAAGAAACAACAAAGCATTTCAGCCATTCCTTTTTATGCACGGTATAATCGTAGTGTAGGCGAAATGCAAGTTTGGCATCGTGTCGCTGACGGAGATGGAAACAATAAATAGAGATATTTAGAAATTCAGAGGCTGTCAATTTCTTTATTGAGTGAAAGGGAAAAAGCGACGTTCTAGAAATCTCAATAAATCAAGAGCTATTGAAAAATAATTTCAATAGCTCTTTGTTTTTTCTACCTATTGTAGCCGATTATAAACCTTACAAGGATCTAATCCTATGCTTTTGGCATTTTCCAAAGACGTAGGGGAAAAGTTTTCAACCATAGGCAGGGTATTTTTTCTCGTAGGTGTTACATAAACCGTCGTTTCATTCATGTTTTTCTTCTAAATGTCCAATTTTCAGACGCTAAGGAGAATTTAAATTTTCTTTGCCATTGTGTATGACTTTTTTACTTGTTATTCTTTTTGGAGATATTTCTAGGTCTTGTTCCTTTTCAATCGATAACTACAAAGTCACTTTGATATTTGTGGGTAGTTGTACGTGATAGTCAGATAATCTGTATCTGTACGTTTACCCATGATTTTTCCTTTCAAAGTAGATTTGATAGCTGTAAGGTGCTAGTTTGCTACTGTCTTGATCTTCAAAATAAGCGGTCCAGTTTTGAGGAATGTCTATTGTCATCGCTTCATCACGATGGTTTAATACAAAATAGTACGTACAGTTGTCATTTTCTCGAGATGTAATCTCTACACCAGCCGGAGTTTGTGGGAGATTCGTAAGTTCTTTGAGAGAAGGTGCTAAGAAGTGATGCATCAAAGTCGAATCAAGCTCGGTACCGACATAATAGGCGTCCCCTTTTCCATAATGATTGACAGTGATTGCTGCTTGTCCAGCATAAAATTCCGAACGATAGGTTGCTAGCGTTTGGGCTGTTGTTGGTGTTAATATGTCGGCCCATTTGCTACCGTAGCCTTTTTGTTCATTTAAGGTAACCGCAACATCATTTTTTCTTAAGCAATCGTATTCGTTCACTTGAACACCTAAAACATCTTGCAGATTCCCTGGAAGTTCTTCATCAATCAAACACAGATTGTTTCTCATTTTGACACCTGTGCGCATGGTGACAATCAATTTTCCTCCGTTTTTTACATACTTACGATACGCCTGTTCTTGTTCTTGCCCCATTAAATATTGAAAAGGAGCAATGACAAGCGAGTATTGTGACCAGTCTTCTAATTCAGAAACAAAGTCAACAGGGACATTGTTTTGATGAAGCTCATTATAAAAGGTCATCAGATGATTGACATAGTGTAAGTCTGGATGATGTGGTTGAATTTGCATAGCATAATTTTGCTCATAAGAATAGACAATCGCAACTTTTGGCTTTGGAAGGGAGCCTTTGATCTCTTTCATTAACGGTTTGACTCGTTGAATAAGAGCTTTGATTTCGTAAAAAGCACGACCTGGTTTACCAGAATGTGGTAAGATACCGTGCCAATATTGTTCAGTTCCCATTGGGCAAGAACGCCAACGGAAATAAACAATGGTATCGGCACCGTGGGCCACAGATTGCATACTCCACAAACCGATTTGACCAGGACGTGGTGTCCGTCCCATAATCTCCCAACCGGCGATGCTTGATTGTTGTTCCATGATCCAAAAGTTATCTTTTTTGAGACTTCGAATAAAATCTAATTCAGCAGCTGGAAAAATTCCTTGGCGATGATTCTCCTCTGTAACTGTTGTCTCTTCATAATTTTTCCAATAGCCTTCACAATATTGATCGTGACTAACAAAATCGAGCTGTTTGGCTAAATCATAATAGCTAACAATATCGGAAAAGCCCATACAGTTATGGGTAATAAAGCGATCTTTGGAGTAGCTTCGAATAATGTTTGCTTGTAAGGCGTGAAAATCATTGATCAAATCGGAATGAAAAATCTTCCAATCCAATACTTGCGAAGGATTGTGACCTGAAGCTGTTTTTTTAGGCGCATGAATCTCTTCAAACGTTTGATAGCCTTGGCTCCAAAATGTCGTTCCCCAGTTTTCATTTAAGGCGTCAATATTTTCATACTTGTTTTCAAGCCATTGACGAAACCTCTTTTCACAATATTCACAGTAACAAAGATCCCCATGGCTATTTCCTAGTTCATTATCGACTTGCCAACCAATGACGCACTCTCTTTTTCCGAAATGTTTGGCAAAAGTCGTGACATAACGAATAATTTTTTCTCGATAACCTGGGTGTGATTGACAATCGTGGTGACGGCCACCAAAATAGCGTCTGGAGCCATCAGAAGCCATGGGTTGAATGTCAGGCATCTGTTCAATTAACCAAGCAGGAGGCGCCGCTGTGGGAGTTCCTAATACCACTTTTATTTTGTATGCTTCACATAAATCGAGAACTTCATCTAACCAATCGAAGGTAAATTGACCATCACTTGGTTCTAAAGCACTCCACGAAAATTCGGCCAAACGAATCACATCAAGCCCCATTTCTTTCATCATCTTTAAATCAACAGGCCACCTGTTTTTGTTCCAATGTTCTGGATAATAATCTACGCCAAATTGTAAATGATTCATCCTAATCCCTCACTTTAAATTTTTATTTCTTTTAGTGTAACCCCTTTAGCCAGTAGATAAAATAGTCTATACTGTAAGTGACTAACCTATTCTGCAATTTTAAGGAGATTTTTTATGGTTTCTATATTGGATGGTGGTATTCATGTCACACATAGAAAAGGATTTGAAATGAAACGACCTAAAGGGGTAAAGGAGTATCTTTTATTGCTGATAAAAACGGAAGCTGTGTTTTATTTAAATGGAGAAAAACAAAAGGTCACACCAACAACTATTTTATTGATTGATCGTAATACCCCTTATCACTATGAAAATCCCAAAGGAACCTATACCGACTCTTGGATTTTGTTTGAACAAAGAAATATGGCGAAGTTACGTCTTTTGCTTAATCAATTTTTTATTTGTCAAAATACAAACCAAGTTGAAATTTATTTACAACAATTATTATGGGAAAAAGAATACGCTCCTTGCCAACATAAAAAAGAAAATACAGAGAACCTTTTTGAGGTGTTGATAAATAACTTGCTAGACTTGTATGAACGAAGAGAAGATCCCATACAAAAGAACCCTTATTATCATGCTTTTCGCAAATTACGTTTGGATAGTCAATCAGATCCTAGCTTAGCTTTAACAGCAAAAGAAGCAGCAGATTCATTAGACATCAGTCTTTCACACTTCCATCATTTATATAAACAATTTTTTCAAGAAACCTATGTAACAGAAGTGGTTCGATTTAAGATTCAGCAAGCACAAACCTTGCTATTGACAACAAATCTTACCGTTGATGAAATCATCAAAGAATGTGGGTATTCCAACAATGTCCACTTTTATCGTCAATTTAAAAAGATAACACATTTGACGCCAACTGAATTTAGAATGAAAAACGGAGCGATTGACTAAAAATTTTTATGCTAGATTTTCCCTTGGGAATCTATTGCATGTTCTTCCATTTTGCGTTAAAGTAAGAAATAGTCCGTGAAACATTTTTTGTTTCACAAAAGAGAGGGAGAAGGTATGACACCTGAACAATTTCAACAAGAAGTCCTAGATTTGGGTTTTTCTTTAAATCAGAAACAAAGAGAACAATTTGAACGATATTATGAACTTCTGGTAGAATGGAACAAGAAAATGAATCTTACCGCCATTACAGAAAAAGAAGAAGTTTACACGAAGCATTTTTTCGATTCTCTCACTTTAGTGAAAGTTTCTAGCTTTACTGGTAAGGCAAGCTTATGTGATGTGGGTGCTGGCGCCGGTTTTCCAAGTTTACCACTCAAGATTTTATTTCCAGAACTTCAGGTAACAATCATCGATTCTTTAAAAAAGAGAATTACTTTTTTAGAGACGTTAGTCAGTGATTTAGGACTAGAAAATGTTACGTTATGGCATGGCCGAGCAGAAGACTTTGGTCAAGATAAAAACAAGCGCGCCACTTATGATTTTGTTACGGCTCGCGCAGTGGCTCGTTTAAATGTATTGGCAGAACTTTGTATGCCATTAGTTAAAAAAGAAGGCTTTTTTTATGCCTTAAAAGCTGCTAAGAGTGAAGAAGAGCTGGGCGAAGCTAGACATGCCATTGGACTTTTAGGTGGGAAATTTATAGAAGATAAGGTTTTTACTTTACCAGAATCAGAAGATGAACGGCATCTTTTAATTATTCAGAAAAAGAAAGAAACACCTAATAAATACCCAAGAAAAGCGGGTTTACCCAATAAAAAACCATTATAGTTGAAAGAGGAGGAAACTATGGTACGAATCATCTCTGTTGCAAATCAAAAAGGCGGCGTTGGTAAAACAACGACGACGGTTAATTTGGGAGCTAGTCTAGCTCTTATGGGAAAGAAAGTGTTATTAGTAGACATCGATGCGCAAGGCAATGCGACTAGTGGCATGGGAGTTAGAAAACCTGATGTTACTCAAGATGTTTACGACGTGTTAGTCAATGAAATCCCAATGGAAGAAGTTATTTTACCAAGTTCGCGCGAAAACTTAGATATTGTACCAGCCACTTTGCAATTAGCCGGTGCGGAAATTGAGTTGACGTCTATGATGGCGCGCGAATCTCGCTTAAAAAGTGCCTTAGCTACTGTGAAAGATCGCTATGATTTTATTTTGATTGATTGTCCACCTTCGTTAGGTCATCTGACGATTAACGCATTTACGGCTAGTCATTCGATTTTGATCCCAGTTCAATGTGAATACTACGCCTTAGAAGGATTGAGTCAATTGTTGAATACTGTTCGACTCGTTCAAAAACATTTTAATCCAACATTAAAAATCGAAGGTGTCGTGTTAACCATGTATGATGCACGAACCAATCTTGGTGCGGAAGTCATTGAAGAAGTCAGACGGTATTTTCAAGAAAAAGTTTATGATACAATTATTCCGAGAAATATCCGTTTGTCAGAAGCGCCTAGTCACGGCTTATCCATCATTGATTATGATGAACGGTCTAAAGGGGCTCAAGTATATCAAGCCTTAGCAAAGGAAGTGTTGACTCGTGAAGAATAAAGTCAAAAGTTTGGGCAAAGGCATCGATGCCTTGTTTCAAGAATTAGAAGAAGTGGATGTAAAAAAAGAAGAAGTTGTACAACTTTCGTTAAATGAGTTACGTCCCAATCCGTATCAACCCAGAAAGACCTTTGATGAAACTTCTTTACAAGAACTTGCTAACTCGATTGAACGTTCAGGAGTCTTTCAACCAATTATCGTGCGTCGCTCTACTGTCAAAGGGTATGAAATCATTGCAGGCGAGCGCCGTTTTCGAGCCTCTAAATTGGCTAAGACACAAACAATTCCTGCCATCATCCGTGAGTTTGATGAAGAAAGCATGATGCAAGTTGCGGTGATGGAAAACTTGCAACGAGAGGATTTGAATCCTTTAGAAGAAGCTGAAGCCTATGAAATGTTGATGAAAAACTTGAAATTAACACAAGCCGAAGTGGCGGAACGTTTAGGCAAGAGTCGTTCTTATGTCGCCAATTATTTACGTCTATTAACTTTACCAAAATTGGTCAAAGAAATGGTTGAAGATGAACGGTTGTCGATGGGACAAGCTCGCACGCTGTTAGGGCTTAAAAATAAAGAGCAGATTTTGAAATTAGCCAATCGTTGTGTCAAAGAAGGTCTGACTGTTCGGCAATTAGAACAAATGGTTGCCAACATGAACGAAGAAAAAACGAAGAAAAAAGTACCCCGAGTGATTAAAGAAAAACCTTATTATCTTCGTGAAAGTGAAGATCGTTTAATGGATAAGTTTGGAACAAGTGTCGAAATACGTGAGAAAAAAGGCAAAGGAAAAATCGAAATTGAATATTTATCGCAAAGTGATTTAACACGAATTTTAGATATTTTAGAAATCCGTTTTGACGAAGCTTAAGCGAGGTGAGACTATGTATGATTTAGGAGATATCATTGAAATGAAAAAGCCCCATGCTTGCCAAACCAATCGTTGGCAAATCATTCGCATGGGTGCCGATATTAAGATAAAATGTGAAAATTGTGGGCATATTGTGATGATGCCCCGTCGTGAATTCGAAAAGAAAATGAAGAAAATTTTAGAAAAAAAAGAGAAAGAGTGAAGGCAAGATGGCATTAACAGCTGGAATCGTTGGTTTACCCAATGTCGGAAAATCAACTTTATTCAATGCAATTACAAAAGCTGGCGCAGAAGCAGCAAACTATCCTTTTGCAACAATCGATCCAAATGTGGGTATGGTAGAAGTTCCTGATGGACGTTTAAACCGATTGACAGACTTGTTCCACCCGAAAAAAACGACACCAGCAACTTTTGAATTTACTGATATTGCTGGAATTGTGAAAGGAGCCAGTAAAGGAGAAGGATTAGGGAATCAATTTTTGAGTCATATTCGTCAAGTCGATGCCATTATTCATGTGGTTCGTTGTTTTGATGATGACAATATCACTCATGTTGAAGGAAGAGTTGATCCTTTAGCTGACATTGAAACAATTAATTTAGAACTGGTTTTAGCTGATCTAGAATCCGTCACTAAACGGTATAATCGAGTTGAAAAAATAGCGAAGACAAAGGATAAAGAAGCTTTAGCTGAGTTTGCGGTTTTGCAAAAAATCAAACCTGTGTTAGAAGAAGGCCTCTCTGCTAGAACAATCGAATTTACTGAAGAAGAACAAAAAATTGTAAAAGGACTCTTCTTATTGACAACCAAGCCAGTTCTTTATGTCGCTAATGTTTCTGAAGATGAAGTGGCTGCAGCTGATGAGAATCATTACGTACAAGCAGTGCAAGAATTTGCGAAAAGTGAAAATTCAGAAGTCATTGCCATTTGTGCAGAAGCTGAAGAAGAAATTGCGGAGTTAGAAGATGAAGACAAGCAAGAATTTTTAGAAGCAATGGGAATAAATGAATCCGGCTTAGATCGCTTGATTCAAGCTTCTTATAGTTTGTTAGGCTTGGCTACTTATTTCACAGCCGGTGAACAAGAAGTACGGGCGTGGACCTTTAAAAAAGGAATCAAGGCACCACAAGCAGCAGGCATCATTCATACAGATTTTGAGCGTGGGTTTATCCGTGCTGAAACAGTTTCTTATGAAGAATTAGATCGTTTGGAAACCATGCATGCTTGTAAAGAAGCTGGCTTGGTTCGTTCAGAAGGAAAAGAATACATTGTTCAAGATGGCGATGTCATGTTGTTTCGATTTAATGTCTGATTTATAAATGTTTCAAAAAAAGAAATGAATATGAAAGAAAGTATGGTAAAATAGCAAGTATAAAAAGGGCCTATAGAGGGGGAACAAGGTCATGGAAACAGAAACATTGCGTGACTATGTAGCAGAAAATCGGGAACTGGAAAAAAAACTCACAAAACGTAATGAACAATATATTTTTGATTTAAAAAAGTCTTTGGATGCGGCAAATTTATCCGAAGAAGAAAAAGCGGTCGCCTTACATGATATTTTGCCAGTTTTAGCAAAAGAGCAAAAAGGCGGGAAAACAGCGCGCCAATTGTATGGAACTGTTTCAGAATGTACCGAAGCCATTTTAAGTAAACCAAAAGAAGACAAAACCACAAAACCTGTGTTAATGTGGCTAGATAATACATTATTAATCTTTGGTGTATTTAGCTTGATGATGGGCGCTATGGGCTTATTTGTTGAAAGTAGTCAGCAAGTCTACGGCATTCTCAGTCTGATTTTAATGGCAATGATGGGCGGTTGGGTCTTTTACTTGATGTATAAATATATGTATCAATACGAACGACCCGGTGCCGATAAGAGCCAACGACCAAAAATGTGGAAAATCATTTTGATCATGGTGGGCGCATTCTTTGCATGGACAGCAGTTATTTCGATTTCTGCTTTAATTCCAGGACCAATCAATGCTCAGTTAGATCCAGTCATTTTAGCAGTATTAGGCGGAGTTTCTCTACTAGTTAGATACTATTTGAAGAAAAAATATAATATCGTGGGTAGTTTGACGGTGCCAAGAAAATGATAATTGGGAGCAAGTGTATCTAAGGATCACTTGTTTCTTTTTTTATAGAAGAAATTTTTTAAGAGGATACAATATGTGACAGATCTATTTAAAAGTAATGATGCAACTACCAGAAGCCAAAAAAACAAAAAATAATGATCAAGGGACTATCTGGATCCATTTTCGTAAAGAGTAGTAAAAAGCTGTCTAAAAATACTATCCTTTCCTTAGTTTTCTCTAGTGTAAAGGATGGTGTCTATTTTTTGTAGGTACTCAAGACGCTTACGTCTAAATAGGAGACTTCCTCTGATATTTCTTTTCTTTTTATTGTCATCCGGTTGACTTATCTCTTTTTTTTTGCTATTTTCATTAGAAATAAACTTTTTTCAAAAGACGGCAGAAAATTCTTTTTCTGACCGTCTTTACCCAAATACTTGTAAAATAAATAGAAGGAGTGGTCACAAAAATGTCGAATTGGGAAACCAAATTTGCAAAGAAAGGTCTAACGTTTGATGATGTACTTTTGATTCCAGCAGAAAGTCATGTTTTGCCAAATGAGGTCGATATGGGTGTGCAGTTAGCAAAAAATATCAAGTTGAATATTCCTATTATTAGTGCCAGTATGGATACTGTAACCGATAATAAAATGGCGATCGCAATGGCTCGTCAAGGTGGATTAGGAGTCATTCATAAGAATATGAGTGTTGCCGCACAGGCAGATGAAGTTCGTAAAGTAAAACGTTCTGAAAGTGGTGTAATCATCGATCCTTTCTTCTTGACCCCTAATCATTTGGTCTCTGAAGCAGAAGAATTGATGAGTCGGTATCGTATCAGTGGTATTCCGGTTGTGGAAACAATGGAAAATCGCAAACTTGTCGGTATCATGACCAATCGTGACCTTCGTTTTGTGACAGATTATAATATTTTAATTAGTGACATTATGACAAAAGAAAACTTAGTTACCGCTCCAGTTGGTACTTCGTTGAAAGACGCTGAAAAAATATTACAACAACATAAAATTGAAAAACTTCCAATCGTTGACGAACAAGGACGTTTGAGTGGCTTGATTACTATTAAAGATATTGAAAAAGTGATTAAGTATCCAGATGCCGCCAAAGATGAACATGGCCGTCTGTTAGTGGCAGCTGCAGTAGGAGTGACAAGCGATACGTTTGAAAGAGCAGAAGCACTGTTAGAAGCAGGAGCAGATGCCATTGTCATAGACACTGCCCATGGTCATAGTGCGGGTGTCATTCGAAAAATCGCTGAAATTCGTCAAACGTTTCCTGAGGCAACCTTGATTGCTGGAAATGTTGCCACTGCAGAAGCAACCAAAGCTTTGTATGATGCTGGTGTGGATGTTGTCAAAGTAGGAATTGGACCAGGCTCCATATGTACCACTCGTGTCGTAGCAGGGGTGGGGGTTCCACAATTAACAGCGGTCTATGACGCAGCTTCAGTTGCTCGTCAATATGGAAAAACAATCATTGCAGATGGCGGAATCAAATATTCTGGCGACATCGTCAAAGCCCTAGCTGCTGGTGGCTATGCCGTGATGTTAGGAAGTATGTTGGCTGGCACCGATGAATCTCCTGGTGAATTTGAGATTTATCAAGGTCGTCGCTTCAAGACTTATCGTGGCATGGGCTCATTGGGGGCGATGGAAAAAGGGTCAAGTGACCGTTATTTCCAAAGTGGTGTGAACGAAGCCAATAAGTTAGTGCCTGAAGGAATTGAAGGACGCGTGGCTTATAAGGGAAGTGTTTCAGATATTATCTTCCAAATGATCGGTGGCTTACGATCAGGAATGGGTTATGTTGGAGCGGCTGATTTAAAAGGACTACGTGAAAACGCACAATTCATACAAATGAGTGCCAACGGATTACGTGAATCGCATCCTCATGATGTTCAAATTACAAAAGAAGCCCCAAATTATTCAGTAAAATCTTAAGAAAAGAAAGCACTCGAGACTCCTTTTATAAGGAATTTCGAGTGCTTTTTTAGACTATTAAACTTTTCGATGATCGTCTTGACCAAAATACTGGGTAAGTGGTTTTTCTTGATTTCCTAACATCTGACTAACTGTTACCATCTCATACCCTTGATTTTTAAGATCGTCGATTACCGTGCCAACAGCATCTACAGTAGAAGGATGAATATCATGCATTAAAATAATACCTCCATCCTGTGCTACTTGATTCACCGTAGAAATGACGGCCTGTGCATTTTTAGATTGCCAATCTAACGAATCGATATTCCATTGGATGATTGGTTTGCCAACAATTTCAGCTGATTTTTTATCGATAGCGCCGTAAGGTGGACGTAAACTTTTTGGTAAGATGCCACTTGCTTCAAAAATTGCTTTGTCAGCTTTAAGCACTTCTTCTTTGACTTCTTTTTCTGAGAGTGCATCTAGTTGAGGATGAGAATAGGAATGACTGGCAATTTCATGTCCTTGTTCATGGACGCTTTTAACCACATCTGGAGCCTCTTGAGCGTTTTGACCTAATATAAAGAAAGTGCCATTTACATCTTTTTCTTTTAAAATTTCTAGTAATTTTGGCGTTGTTTCCGCATTGGGGCCATCATCAAAAGTCAAGGCAATCTGTTTTCCGCCTTTTTCATTGGACGGTTGTTTGTCTTCTAAAAATTTAGGATCAACAAGATCCGTTTTTATAAAGGGTTGGATTTCATTATAATCTAGGTCAATAGCATGAACACCAGTTTTATTATCGGGCAAATGAATATGGATTTTTTCAGGAGAATAGTCTATTTCATCTTTAAAACTGATTCGCGGTAAATTAAGAACGGCGTCAATGATTTTATTTGGTTCTTTTGCTTGGTCTAAAATTTTTTGTTGAATCACTTGTTGGATTCCTAATAAGTTTTCTTCGGATTCAATCAGAGTCTTCCCTGTTACTTTTTCACCTGTTTCAACCAGTGTATAAAGAGATTCTCCAGATAACTCTTCTTGTTTTTCAAAGACTTCTTTTTGATCATTCCATAAATAACTATCGACGGATAGAGACTGGTTTTTTAGTTTTTCAGTGGCTTTTTTTTCATGAATGTGTGCCACGAAGATTCCAGCTTTTGAAGGATTTGTTTTCTTTTGTTCTTTTTGTAATAGCTTTTCAAGTTTTTCTTTGGATAAATCATTTGGAGCTTGTCCTTTTTTAGGGCTATAGACGATTGCCGTCTGTTTTGAGTGCTTAGTGACTTCTTTTTCGGTTTGCAATTCGGATTGATCTTGTTGTTCTTGGATCTCTTTTAGTATTTTTTGTTCTTGGGCAGCAAAATGTTCTTCTTTTTCTTTTTGTTCAACGTACTGTTTTACACCAAAATAACTTCCAGCAGTTACAAGTAATAAAATGATAAGAAGTAAGGGGATAAAAAACCATCGAGATAGAGAAGGCTTTTTATTGGAACTTTTTTTGTGACGATCACTCCGACGACTGTATTCAATGTTTTCAGGCATATGACTACTTCCTTTTTGTGATTTCTAACAGATAAAAAATATAGATTCTGTTTAACTTCTCTCAATGTATCATGATTTAGTTAGTGGACGCAAAGAAAAACAGTTAAAAAAACAATTTTTAGACAAAAAAAGACTAACTAGCAATTTTTTAACTAGTTAGACTTTTTCAGGACTTATTTAATTTTTTTCGCTCCACCCATATAATTAACGAGTACGTCAGGAATTGTTACGGTACCATCTTCATTTTGGTAATTTTCCAAGATCGCAGCAACTGTTCGTCCAACGGCTAATCCGGAACCGTTTAGGGTGTGGGCATAATGAATTTTTCCTTCTGCATCACGATAACGAATCATGGCGCGTCTT
The DNA here is from genome assembly GCA_019115705.1 of Candidatus Tetragenococcus pullicola. GTDB lineage: Bacteria > Bacillota > Bacilli > Lactobacillales > Enterococcaceae > Tetragenococcus > Tetragenococcus pullicola. The sequence goes on from DXDB01000160.1 coordinate 67,544, forward strand.
GCTTGGAAATCTTCACAGTTTGAACAAGAACTAATTTCTCGGTAAGTATTTTGGGCTGGGATCCAAACTTCCAAGTCATAGGTTTTTGCCGCTGAAAAGCCCATGTCTCCAGTGGATAAAGCAACGACACGATAAGGAAGCCCGAGTTTTTGTAAAAGAATTTCGGCATCAGCGGTCATTTTTTCTAATTCTTCATACGAGTGTTCGTCATCACTAAATTTAACCATTTCCACTTTGTTAAACTGATGCAAACGAATCAAGCCACGTGTATCTCTGCCTGCACTGCCAGCTTCTGAACGAAAGGCTGGGCTTAAAGCGGTAAAATAAATGGGAAGGTTGTCACCCTCTAAAATTTCCTGACTGTAATAGTTTGTTAAAGGCACTTCGGCTGTAGGAATCAAGGTCAAATCACTATCTTCTAATTGGAAGACATCTTCTGTAAATTTGGGGAACTGACCTGTACCAAACATTGCTTGACTATTTACGGCATAAGGGGTAATCATTTCAGTGTATCCTTGGTTATAAATATGTTCATCGAGCATGAAATTGTACAAGGCTCTTTCTAACCGAGCACCTAACCCTTTATAGTAGACAAAACGGCTACCAGAAACTTTCGCACCACGTTCAAAATCCAAAATGTCTAAATTTTCAGCGATATCCCAATGAGCTTTCGGTTCAAAAGTAAATGTTTTTGGTTGACCATAACGACGCACTTCGACATTGTCGTCTTCGTCTTTTCCAATCGGTACATCTTCATGTGGAATATTTGGCAAAGTCGTTGCAATTTCTTTGATTTTTTCGTCGTGTTCGGCCACTTCAGCATCTAAAGCCTTGATTTTTTGGCCAACTTCTTTCATTTCGTTGATCTTTTCGCTAGCATCTTCTTTATTTCGCTTTAGATTAGCAATTTGACCAGATACGTCATTGCGATATTTTTTTAGATCTTCGGTTTTTACTAATAAGGCTCGTCGATTTTCATCCAATTGTAAAAATTCATCGAGGCGCTCAGGTGCTACCCCTCGAGTGGCTAATTTTTCTTTCACTCGTTCAAAATCTTGACGTACTTTTTTAATATCTAACATTCATTTCTCCTCCTTGTATCAATTGAAGTTTCTAAAATAAAAAAACTATTTCATCCGAAAAGCAAAAATGCTTGGGACGAAATAGTTGTTCGCGGTGCCACCCAAGTTCGGCAAAAGCCGCCCTTGATTTCTCGTAACCAGAGAATGAGGTTCTCTTTTTCAAGAGATGCAATGAAATAAACTGGATTCAATCATTTTCTATACAGATTTTCACCAACCATCTGCTCTCTTTAAAATAGAAAATCATTTACTAGGTTTTTGCTTGTTTTTATTGGCTTAAGCATAGCTGAAAAAGAGGGATCCGTCAACCTTATTTACTCAATTTTTGTGTCTTCTTGGGTTCTTTCGATAGGACTTTCATTTCCTTTTAAAGGAAGGTGGATAATAAAAGAAGTCCAATCAGGCGTCGATTGCGCGTAAATATAGCCTCCGTGTAAAGCGATGATACTTGGGCAATTGCAAGACCTAGTCCTGTGCCACCTGTTTCTTGTGAACGGGATTCTTCCACGCGGTAAAAGCGATCAAATAAAGAATCAAGCGAGCGTTTTGGAATCATCTTTCCGTTATTTCTAACACTGATTACGGCTTCTGTTCCTAATTTTTCAACTTCGATCAAAATTTGATTGGCACCTTTTCCGTATTTGAAGGCGTTGGTTAATAGGTTGTTAAAAACACGGACTAATTTTTCTGGATCTCCTTGCATATACACTTGATCTGGTTTTGCTTTCACACGGATGTCAATTCCTTTTTTGTTAGCCTCTAGTTCAAAATCAGCGGCTAATTGTTCCACTAATTGGACCATATCAAAAGAAGAAAGGATGACAGGCGAAGCAGGTTGACGTACTTTTGTATATTCAAAAAGATCATCAACCAAAGATTTCATCTG
>DXDB01000161.1 GCA_019115705.1 Candidatus Tetragenococcus pullicola
AAACGATTGATAAACTTTTTCCCTTTAAAATTTAATTTTGCTAAAGCGTAAGCCGTCATAACGCCAAATAACAGCATGAAAACAGTCGAAATGGTGGAGACAATAACAGAATGGAAAAAAGCTGATAACCAAGGAGCTGCTGCCGTCGTTTCCGAACCACCAAATAACCATTTCCAAGATCTCAAAGAAAAACTCGTCGGAATCAACTTTCTATCGACTTGATCCCAGTCGGCAAAAGAATGTAAAATCAAATAGATAAATGGTGAAATCAGGACTAGCAATAATAAGGTTGTAAGGATATATCTGATAACAATAGATCTTTTTGTTTTTTTACTGCCAACCATTTTTTTCACCCCATTTTTCTAAACCTTTTTGGATTACTCCGATAGATGCAAAGGTAACAAACGAAGCAATCAGCGCTATTGCTGAAGCATAACCAGATTTCAAGGAAACAAAGGACTGGTTATAAATTTCCATTTGCCAGGTATTGGTTCCAAAGTTTGGACCTCCACCCGTTAACTGATACACTTCTGTAAAGATACTAAAGCTAACGCCCACCGCTAAAACGATGACTGTCAAAAGCGACGGATATAATAATGGAATAGTAATCTTCCAAAATGTTGTCCATTTACTTGACCCATCTAAAGCCGCTGCTTCATAAATTTCTTGATTAATATTATTTAAACCAGAATTTAAAATCAAGGCATAATACCCACACATCTTCCAAGCAATCATAAAGGCAATAATAAATACTGCAAGATTTGCATTTCCTAGCCAGTTGATATCGATATTGAATCGACCTCTTAAAAAGACATTTAACGCACTATTTCTTGATAATAGTCCTTTAACGATCAGAGAGGTTACAACACCACTTGATAGATAAGGCAAGAAAAAGGCAACAAAATAAAGGCCTTTAAACTTAGGTAGACCGTTCACTAATAACGCAATGCCCATGGAAAGAAGCAAGGTTAAGGGAACAACCATCAGCAAAAACTTATAGGTAACCACTAGAGCCGCCTTAACAGACGGACTAGTGATTGCTTTTGTAAAGTTACTAATTCCTACAAAATTGATATCAGGAGACATCATATTCCAGTCGGTAACAGATAACCAAACGGACCAAACTAAAGGAACAACAAAAAATATAAGAGTAAAAATTACGTAGGGTGCAATAAATGCCCAACCTAGTCTATTTTCTCTTTTATCTTTCATTTCAACACCTCTTCAACAGCTTTCTTATTATCAGACCACGCTTGATCAGCTTTTACTTCTTGACGCAAAGTTGGCACCCAAGCTTGTTCTCCTAAAATAGTTTGGATATCATTGAACCGAGCATCATCCATTGAAGGAACAGCATTTGATACATAGTCAGCATAAATACTCATTTCAGGATTTTCATCAAAGTATGCTTTAAATGCTTCATTTTCTACTGCATCATCACGTGCTGGGATCAAGTTCGTTTTTTCCATTAATTCCACATCATGTTGTGGATCGCTATAAACAAAGTTCAAAAACTCCATAGCTGCTTTTTGTTCTTCTTCTGTTGCATCCGCATAAACTACAATTCCTTTGGCATCAGCGTAGGTTTTAGGCATTTCTACATCGCTCATATCATCAGGAACCATTGGCGCGGTAACATCAAAGTTTTCTTAGTAGTTCAATTCAGGATATTTTTCAGCCCAATTGGCAAAATTCCAAGGTCCCAAAACAGTCATAACCGCATCACCATTTTCAAATGGATCCGTAGCAGCTCCGATTTGAACCATTTTTTCTTCAGCCAAATCAGAAGCAAAAGTCAATACATTGGTAAAAGCTGCTTCATCGGCAACAAATTCACCATCTGTGACATATGCATTGCCGTCACTAGCTGCATCGTAAAGTGGGAAGAAATCAAACCATCTTAACCAAGCTGTTGTATCGGTCAAATCACCATCAGATTTACCCCATAATAATTTATCTGGATATTTTTCTTTTAATTTCTTAGCCGCATCGAGCGTTTCAGTATAAGTAGTTGGTGCCTTATCGACGCCCGCTTCTGCCAAAATATCTGTTCGCCATCCTAGTAAAATAGGATTCGAATAAACTGGAATCACATAATTTGACCCATCACCAAAAGCCCATCCTTTAATACTTTCGTCCATACTTCTTTCAGAAATAATATCATCATAGTGTTCTAGATCATTAACCGGTATAATCGCCTTACTATCAGCCAACTGAGCAGCAAAACTTCTCGTAATATTTTCTGAAATTGTTGGTGTTGTGTTAGACGCAACCGCACTTTGAATCGTTGCCTCAGACGACGGACTTTCTTTCATTTGGGAAACTTCTACGGTAATGTTTTCATTTTCTTTTTCAAATTCTTTGGCCATATCTTGCCAATACTTATACTGCGTTGGATTTGGTGCTGCCCAAAAAGTAATTTTTGTTTTCCCACTAGCACCATCTGAACTTTCTTTATCCTCTGAATTTCCACAAGCAGCTAATCCTGTTGTCACCACTCCTAATGTAGCGACCATCCCAAGCATTTTCTTCCAATTTTTGTTTATCATTTAATTGCCCTCCTTAGTGGCATTATTTACTGCAATCACGTTTTTGAGTTCTTCGTAACCTTTTTCCATATTATTTGTGATAATCGTTGTTTCATTAATCGAAGCAAAAAAATATTTAGACTTTTTATTAAACTTTGAATGATCTACCAAGGTATAGGTGATTTCAGATTGTTGAATCGCCTTTTTCTTCAACGAACTTTCATTAATATTCGCATTGGTTAAGCCGACCGTTTTATCTACGCCATTAACCCCGATAAACGACTTGTCGAAATGAAAAAGCTTTAATTCATCTTCTGTGATGCTACCCAGAAAAGAATAAGTTCCCGACCAAAATTCGCCACCTAAAAGAATCAAATTTTTCATATCATTCATGATTCCTATTTCCATGTTCTTAAATCCGTTGGTTACCAAAACTACATCTTTTTTGTCTTTTAAATAATTGATCATGGCTTTGGTCGTTGTTCCTGAATCAATAAAAATCAAGTCCCCATCGTTTACCAAAGAAGCAGCATAACGACCAATTTGATCTTTCTCACTATTAAATATCTGCTCTCGTATGTCCATTCCAGTTTCTACTTCAGTATTAATGAATTGAACAGCTCCACCGTGATGGATTTGAACCAAATTCTCTTTTTCTAAATTTTTTATATCTCGTCGCACCGTGACTTCAGAAACATCAAGCTCGTTTGCCAAATCAGAAATATAGGATGTTTCTTGTTTCACTTTTTCTAAAATATGCTCTCTTCTTTGAAAGGGTAACACTTTTTTCGCCTCCTTAAACTGATATCGTTTACAGGTAATACTATACATCAATTATCATATTTTATCAACTTATTTTTTATTTTTTGATAAAAGGTGATAATTAGTGCAAAAAATTTAGCGAGATACCGAACAAAGGTACTCCTGAACAGTTGATTGGTGATTTCGAAAAAGTACCGTTCTACTATTTCGAATTTTCTTTTGAGAAGACATTGGTTCGATACAAAAAGTGCCCTCAAACCAAGGAATTTGGTCAGGACAATTTGCGAAAAGATGGCTAGCGGTAGGTTATCAAAGAATTTTCTTTATGGAGGACAACAAAAAAGCCATCAAGAAAATTTTCTCTCTTGATGACTTTTTGATACCCTATTTTTTATTTGTTCGTTTGGCAATGATTGGTAGAATCAATCCTAACACAATAAAGGCAACCGGCGTAATAATGTTTAACGATAATTGGAACATCCAAGCTTTCGGATCCACGGCATAATCAATTTTTGGCACCATGCCTAAGATACAAGCAAAGGCTGTGAATAAGAAGCACCATAACCCAATGCCAAATCCGACTTTCGTATTTTTGACAAATTTGTAATCAGAAGTAAATTGATCTGCTTTTTTATTGATAAACATGAAAGCCAAAAATACCCATAGATAACGCAACGGCATCACAATGGAATTCAAATTCAGTAACCAATTATATAATTCCGTCATATTGCCAATTCCTAACGCAGGAATAATAATCAAAATACTGACTAAGACACCTGTCAAAATATACCCATTCACCGGCGTTCCTTTTTTATTCAATTTCGCTAAGCTATTTGGAACAAATTCAGGATCTGCATCGGCTAATAAAATCTTTAACGGTGCATCAATTGAAAAGGCAAGTGCTGAAATTTGAGCAAGTGCATTAGCAATCGAGTAAAGCGTCACAAATAAATTCCCAACACCATAAAAATTACCTAAACGTTGAAACGCTTCATACGCTCCATTGACCATTAAGTCAGCTGGAATATTATTGGCATCAAACAACATGCCCATGGCAAGCGATCCTAAAAGGGCACACAAAGCAACCATGCCGGCTAAAAAGATCATTCCTTTTGGAAATTCTTTGGCAGGATTTTTCGTATTATTGACATAAGGGGAGATTTTTTCACAGCCACCAACTGCAAAAACCAACATGGAAATTGT
>DXDB01000016.1 GCA_019115705.1 Candidatus Tetragenococcus pullicola
ATACCACAAACAAAAAAACATTTATTTTTATTCCTACGAAAAATAATCCTTTTGACGGTAGAAGACTGATACCATCTTGTCAATCATTATCTTCCTATACTTATGAACTCTTTGCATGGTTCTCTGCGTTACTTTTACATTCTTACGAACTCTTTGGCCGATTCCCTGCGTTACTTTCGCTTACTTACGAATTCTTTACCTGATTCCCTGCGTTACTTTTACATACTTACGGACTATTTGGCTGATTCCCTGCGTTACTTTCGCTTACTTACGAACTCTTTAGCTGGTTTCCTGCGTTACTTTCTCTTACTTACGGACTATTTGGCTGATTCTCTGCGTTACTTTTACATACTTATGGACTCTTTACCTGATTCTCTGCGTTACTTTCGCTTACTTACGGACTATTTACCTACTTTCCTGCGTTACTTTCTCATACTTATGAAGGGTGCGACGATTTTCTTTATCATTTTTTATTTCCTTTAATCACAGCCGTTTTAAACACAAGAGTCAAAATAGCCTTTATTGATACTTTCTTACGAGTCAAAAAAGCAACAAACCCTTAACTTTGGATTTGTTGCCTTTTATTTTTATTCAGCTTTACGGAAAGTAATCCCAAATATACTTGGTGCTTGTTGATTGGTTGCTGAGAATTTCACTTTAACGTTTTTATTTTCTAAGCATTCTGTTGGAAAAGCGACTTTTTGATCAAAAAATGCTTCAGATTGTTCTTCTACTGTCACTACTTTTGTGCAATCATCTATTGTTACTTCCAACGTTTTACCGGCATCTTCTTTTTGGAAAGTCAGTTGCAATTGAACCGGATGATTCTCTTTTTCTGAAAGATCAAATTGATAAGCAAACCAACCATCGACTTGTGCTTGTCGGAAACGACGACCTTTTTCGATACCGATGACTGAGCGCTCGTATTGTAACTTTTTAGCATACTCGCTATTATTTTCATCAAAATTTGTTAATTCAGCAAGAATTTGTGCTTGTTCCTTAGCTAAGATTTCTTTTTCTTCTCTTATTTTCATTTCTTCTTTACTATCCGCTTGAATTGCTCTGAAATAAAGGCCATATCTTCTGCCATGCATTTGATAATAAGGTGAAAAAGTCAATGCTTCTTTCGTATTTTTCACCTTAAAAGCAATCACTTTATCCGGTAAAGAAATTTCTTCAAATTGATCTTTACTAGTTGTCAACCAATCGGAAGTTTCATAAGTTAAGGTATCAGGTGCTAATGGATCTTTGGTACCGACTCTTACTAAAATTCCATTAGGATTATCCCGCGTAACTTCTTTATCGCCTAAATCAGCAGCTAATACATAAGGACCATACGTAATCGCCAAATACTCGTTATTATCCTCAGTTGGACTGACTTGTATTTCTGGTTGAAAGTCGATTGTTACTTTGTCGCCTGCTTGAAGAGGTTCAGTAGCAATTGCAAAGCCATTTTCTTCTTTTACATGGTGACTGGCAACATAACCATTTGACCAATTAGGCACCCGAAATCCTAGTGTTACTGTTTTAGGATCATCTTCACTGGCTTCTACCTTTACTTCAACACTCATTTTATTTCGATCGACGGTTTGAACAAGTCGTAACCCAAGTTCGGGCAATTCTACAGTAGCTGAGAAATAAAGATTACTATCGACCCGTGAATCTTCTTGATAGAAGTACGTATCTGCTAATTTGGCAAAACTTTCAATCCCAGTTCCTGTACAACACCAAAATTCATCGAAGGGACGATTATACACTTTATTATAGCCTGCATCCATTGGTTGAAAATACATCATCATGCCCGTTTCGGGGTTTTGTGAGGCTAAAATGGCATTGATGTAAGTTCTCTCATAGTAATCCAAATATTTTTTATCGTTTGTTTCTTCATACAACATTTTTGATAATTTTAACATATTGTGCGTATTGCAAGTTTCACAGGTGCAATCCCCATTTCGAACATGCGCATCATAATAAAGTTGGTCAGCTTCATGGAAATGTTCACTTTGACTATTGCCCCCTGTACAGTAAGTATGATCCTTCACTACAATTTCCCAAAAATTTTGGGCAGCTTGCAAGTATTTTGTGTCGTCTCCTACTACCTGATAATGACGCATGGCTCCGATAAACTTGGGAATCGTTGTGTTGGCATGTTTTCCAGCCAGTACATCCTCGCCATTTGCTAAGGCATCAAAAAGCTTTTCTTCATCAAAAAAACTAGCCGCAATGCGATGTTCTTTTTTTCCTGTTAATGCAAACAAATGATACAGTGCATCGTTCATGCCTCCGTATTCAATGGTTAACATTTGTTCTTTATCAGCCAGATGCATCATGCGTTGATAGACATAATCACCAAAATCAGAAGCTATCTGTAGTGCTTTTTCTGAAAAAGTTGGCAGTTGTTCGGCGATTTCTAGTAACCCTGCTAAAATTTTATGCAAATTGTACCAAGGAACCAAAACATTTTCTCTTTTTTCAGAAGCTACTTCACGACCTTCCACTTCATCTAAGGCAACTTCGCGAAAAGCAGAGACATAGCCAGCACTTTGCGGATGATGTTTGGCATATTCTGTTTGTGCTTTTTGTAACCCATCCAGAGCCACTTGTACTTGGTTCAATAAAGATTGCTTTTTCTTTTCATCTTTTTCAGAATGATACGCTAAAGCAAGTGCTGATAAGAAATGACCGAAAAAGTGTCCGCGAAAATTGACAGCATCACTTCTTTCCCAGCCGTCGTAGCCTTTTTCTGTCAGTGGTTTTAGTCCCGCTACTTTATAAATTTCATACAAAAACTTGCGGGCATCCAATTGTAATAAATAAGCCACTAAATTATCTTGTGCTCGTTTGACATAAGGATCCGTAATTGTAATATTTTGAGTAGGTATAGTTGTCCTTTTTACCAAATTTTTTCCTCCTAAATTCATTTTGCCTTCATTGTAACAAAAATAAATGATAAAAAAAGCACACAAATCATAAGAATTCGTGTACTTTTACTAGAATGATAGGTTAAACATTTCTTCCAAAAAATTCAATTTGAGTCAAGGCTGGAAATGGCGATTCATCAGCTGACTTGATCAATTGATAAAATTTAACAGAATCTACTGTTCGCTTAGAAAAATCAAAGACCTGACGAACATTGGTTTTTACCGTATGGAATTCTTCCGATGTCCCATCAGAAAAAGCAACCGTCACTTTTTCCCAAAAATTATCATGAGGAAAATCAGAACGAAGGGTAAAAGCAACTTTATCAAGGGTTACTTTTCGTCCAAAATCAATGGTTAAAGCTGCATCTTCTTGGCGATTGATTCCCCAAGAAACATAAGGATAAGAGCCATGCGATAGATTCGCATACACACCATCGATGGCATTACAAGCAAAGAAAGTTGCATCGTTTCTAGTTTCCACATTGGCATGGGCATGAGGATAGGCACCATTTTCTTCTTTTTGATCGTGCGGATTCAAGGCCCAATTGCGATAACTTTTGATTTCTTCAGGAGTTGCCACTCGGACGCTCAAGTAATGACGTTTACTTGCAAAACGTTTATCTGGACGCGCTTCATAGGCATTTTCAGTCATGGCTATTTTGTATTCCCAGATCTTTCCTTTGACATAAACCAATGATGAATCAAGTGTTTCATCTAATTTAGCAACTAAATAAACATCGGGCTCGTCTACCTCTACTTTGATCGAATCTCCGTCTTCATAGGCAAAATCTTGAGTGGCTAAATCAACAAAATCTTCCCCACTAGCTTGCATGGGTTTATCTTCTTCTTCATAGTCATTGCGCCCTAGTTTTACTTGTTGCTGGTTATCTAAAATCGATAGTGATAGTTTCATGAATGTTCCTCCTCGTTATTTTTCTTCATTATAACTTAAAAGCAACTTTCTTGCCATGAGATGAAAAA
>DXDB01000162.1 GCA_019115705.1 Candidatus Tetragenococcus pullicola
CAGATATGAGTGTTTGATTATAAGCATAATTTGATTTAGTTTGAAATATCTCTAACAAACCGCCATGTTCATATGGTGAATCAATCATAGAAAATTGAAAGAAATGGTTAAAAAAACCAAAAAAATAAATAAAATTATTCAAAATTGTAGGGTAATCATGTTCCTCATCAATCCAATCTTTAGATAACAAAAATTGCAAATCTCTAGAACTTTCTTGCACAAATTCAAAGTCTGTTTTTAAGCCTTCTTTAAGACCTACTGCCATTTTCCAAGATACTCCATTTTTTAAGGACATCGTCTTTTCAGTTTGTTCTATTTTTTTCTTTCTTGCTTTTGAAATTATTCTTGAATCAAGTTTATATTCATGATGTAAGCTCCAATATGAAATTCGCTCTAAGTAGTTAATATTCGCTTCATCAAGTTCACAATATCTTCTAGCCCAGTCATTTATTTCTTCATCAGATAAGTTATCTGGTAAATAAATGTTTTTAATATTAGGAGAATCATACTTATCAAGAAAAAACTCAAAGTAAACTGTCGTCGCGCACTTTTTACCATCCATTAAAACCAGTTTTCAAGCAAATTATTCCAGTGAGCCTATCTGTGGCTAGGGATTAATTTGCTTTTTTTATAGGCAATTTAATTCAGAATAAAGGCATAGCAAAAGGGACTCAAATCTTGTATGATTGTTTTTAACGACCAAGAAAAAAACAAAAAAACAAGGAAAAGAGGTCCCCTACATGTATCTTAACGGAAAAGGAAAAAAAAAGGAAGTAAAATTTTGTCTAAACACGCAAGAAATGTATGATAGTACCTTAATAGATAACTTACCTGACCTCTGTTGTCCACGTTGTGAACACAATTATTATTTGAATAAGCATGGCCATTATAAACGTAACCTCTACTTATCAGAAGAAAAGCATGTTTTTATTTTTATCCAACGATTTATCTGTTCTTGTGGAAAAACGTTTGCTTATTTTCCCCCTGAAATCGTACCTTATAAGCGTTACACCTTAAAAGTCATTACTCAAGCACTCCTTCTCATTGAAAAATATTCTGTCTATCAAGCGGAAAAAATCCTAGGTATTTCACGATCGCTACTGAAGTATTGGCAGAAACAATATCAAAAAGATCATCAAGCTTTGATAAAAGTACACGGTTGGTCTTTAAAAAAACCTTTGAAATTGGCGATAGAGTATAAAAAGCAGCGTTCTAATGTTTATTTTATGCAAATTATTTCAGATTCGGGGCCCCCATGATTTCTGCCTTTTGAGGTACCCACACAGTTTGGCCTTAATGATGTTTTTTCTTTTTGGTAAAGTAATTACATCTTAAGAAAGAGGTGTTGTTTATGAACTTAGACCAGAGAGAAGATATTGCACTTTTTCGTTATGAATTGATACAACCTGTACTATCAGGAACCTACCCTCAAGAAACAAAGACAGCTTATTATAATGAAGTAGCTGAAAGAGATCTTCTATTTCCAGATGGAAAAACGAGACATGTTCGTCCAGGCACATTAAAGGAATGGGTCACAAAATACAAAAAGAATGGAATCAAAGGGTTGATGCCAAAAGGAAGAGCTGACAAAGGAGAACAACGCAGTCTTACCAATGAGCAAAAAGCAGAAATTTTACGCTTGAAAATGGAAAATCCTAGACGTACTGGGACGTCTATTCATAAACGCTTGATACGAGCTGGCTTTTATCCCGATGGGATTCCCTCGATATCGACGGTTCAACGATATTTAGCTTCACAAAAGGATCAGATTCCTAATCAAATGATGGAGGACCGTCGTGCCTTTGAAATGAAACATGTGGCAGATCTATGGCAAATCGATACAACTCACGGACCTTATTTGACGATCGATGGGAAGAGAAAAAAAGTTTATATTGTCTCTATTATTGATGATGCTTCCCGATTGACCGTAGGCTTTGGTCTATACTTTGCGGACAATGCTCTTAACGTTCAAGAAACATTGAAACGAGCCATTCAAACGTATGGAAAACCGCGTAGAGTTTTTACTGATAATGGGGGGCCTTATATTAATAAACAGCTAAAAATGATTTGTGCCACGCTTGGAATTGGCATTAATCGGGCAGCCCCATACCACGGAAACCAGAAGGGTAAAGTAGAACGGAGTTTCGGTGTTATGAAACAACAATGGATGTATGACATTAATTATAATGATTTTGACTCACTGGAATCCTTAGAAAAGTCTTATCATCAGTATGTGATTAATCGAAATAACCAAGTCAATCGTATGATTGGCATGACACCTATTGAACGCTTTAGTCAAGAACCCGAAGCCATTCATAAAGTACCGCAGTGGCTTTTAGATCAAGCCTTCTTACATCAGGAAACGCGCAAAGTTGGCAACGATGGTACAATCAGTTTGTTCGGAAAACAATACGAAACAGATTACACCATGATTGGACGAACGATCACTATTCGCTATCAACCAGACTGTTCAGAAATATTTATGGAAATCAATGATGCTTTGATTCCTATTCATCTGGTCAATAAAGTTGAAAATGGACGTACGCCACGTAAACAAATTCGTATGACGGAGGTAGATTCATAATGGATTTTCAAACATTTTACGCAATGACACACAATCCTTTTGAAAAGGATTCAAAAGAAATCATCGAAACCATAGATATGAAAGAAATGACCTACCGACTGAATTATTTGAAAGAGGTTCGCGGCATTGGCGTCTTTACAGGACGATCTGGCGTTGGAAAAACTTGGATTTTACATCAATTCATCAAGGAATTGAACCCAAATATTTATAAAATTTCTTTGATCCAATTGACCACGGTCTCTGTTAGTGATTTTTATAATCAGTTGGCAGAAAGCCTTGGGATTGAACCAGCCTTTCGCAAAGCTACTAAGTTTAGACAAATTCAAGAACGCATCAATGAACTATACGATATTGAAAGAATGGTGCCTGTCATTGTTATTGATGAGGCACAATATTTAAATGGACAAATTTTTCATGAACTCCTTCTTTTACTGAACTTTGATCTAGATACCAAACGAAATTGTATTGTCATCCTTTCGGGATTGCCTACCTTGACCCATCAACTGAATCGGAGTACTTTAGAGGCTTTTAGACAGCGAATTGTGACAAATTATCAAGTCGTCGGTTTAGATAAGGAAGAAGTGAAACACTATGTGTGTCGAAAATTAGAAGTATCAGGCGCATCAAGTACACTTATTTCAGAAGGAGTCTTGCCTACTATCTTTTCAAGCGCTGGCGATAGCATACGCTCACTGAATCGTCTAATCACACAGTGTTTAATCATAGGTGCTATGAAAAATGAATTAGTGATCACCAATGAAACAGTGGAAAGTGCTTGTGCGGAACTAAGATTGAATTAAAGTTTGTGCCAATTCGTAGAGAAGTCATCTATGAGTTGGCTTTTTTATCGTCTGATTTAATTTGCAAAAAGGATTAAAAATACGAGCTTATGTGCAAATTAAATCAGACGATTTCATCGCTTTTCCGCCGAAATAATCTGCGGTTAAACATCTGGAATAAATTGCCGTTCGACAGTAAACAGGATTTGACAATAGTTTCTTCTTAAAAAACAATTTATACTTTTCACATATTTTTTGATATTCTAATAATAAATGAATAGGTATTTTATATTCATCAATAATTTTCTCGAAGTCAACATATTCTGTCCTCTTTATTACCTTGAACCTAACAAATATATCCCAAAAATCTGATTGATATTGAAAGTGTAAATCACTATATTCTGTTATGTATTCTGACAATTCTCCTTTACCGAAATATTCGTTTAATAGTCGATGAGAACTTTTTCTACATTCAGAAATTTTTTCTGATGACATTTCCTTAAAAT
>DXDB01000163.1 GCA_019115705.1 Candidatus Tetragenococcus pullicola
AAAACGATCGACTAAAGGTTGGGGGTTATGGATCACCCCTTCTGTTAATGAATCTGATAGGTAAACAGAAATAGCAGATACTAATCGTTTCATATGACAGGGGCGAGAGCTAATCTTGATACCTTTCACAGAGTCTTTTGCTAAGGGTAATCCATTGACCATCATACGCAGACGGCCATTTGTTCTTGGTGGAAACAATTGCTGACTATTTAAATAATCAAAAGAGATGGGAACAGTTACTTCTGTTTGTGGCAAAATATCAAAAGAAATCATTAATTCTCGTTCATCACTGGTTAAAAAATGTACATCTAACGTCAGAGTATAGTGCGTACTGTTCTTTAGATAAATCTGAAGTTCTTGATAAGGGATCAATGAGGGCAAATTTGTAATTTCCCAATGACTTCCCTCTGTTTCTAACTGCCAATTTCTACGTGAATCAAGCCGTTCTTTCATCGAACATTCTCCTCTATCTATTTTTCATTAAACGATCATTCCATCATTTTCTTCGCTTCGGCTTTAACACTTTCTGTATAAAAATAGTAAACAATTAACAAAACGGCTCCTGGTGCGACAAATAATAGAAGGGCACCAATATAATGACAAAAATAAAGCACAAAAAAGATTTCAGTCGTCATGAATAAGGTAAACATAGGATGGTTAATCAACAGTAACCCCCCTAATTTCCAATAGTCCCAAAGCCTTTCTTTCCGATCGCTCGTATAAGCTAAAACAAACAAAAAGAGTGACAATGCTACAATCATTAATGAAGCAGGCACAATTTTACCAACTATCCCAAAGCTACCATAATACCAATAGGCGACATATAAGAGAAAGGTAGCAAAAACGAAAATGAAACCGTGAGACATCGCCATCCGATAGTTCTCTTTATAGGCTTTTGCAAAAACTGAAAAAGAAGCAGTCTTGGTTTCATCAAAAAACTTTCGTACGCAAGAAAAAGCAGCTATGGTTCCGGGGGCAAAAATAAACGGGATCAATAACACGCCAGTTATCACCAGCGTTCCCATTTCATCCACCGTTTCTGCCAGTAAAAAGTTCATCACCAAAAAAACATAGATAAAATTTCCTAAGAGCCAATAAAAGCTCCCACGCAGAATCCGCCAGACCCACGTACCTAAAAATGTTGCTTGTTTTCCAAAATTCACTACCATTCACCTTCTAAACGCATTTTGCGTCGATATTTTTGCGGGGTGGTTCCATATTGTTTTTTAAATAAAGTAATAAAATATTGTGCTTTGTGATAACCAACTAAATTACCAATATCACTGACCAATAAATTCGAATGTTCCAGTAGATCTGCAGCAGCCTCTAAACGGACCCTACTTATGAATTCCCTTACTGTATTTCCGGTAATAACCTTAAACAAGCGTGAAATTGTCACTGGATGCATATAAACCAACTCGCTTAAAGTATCTAACGTTATCTCTTCATCGTAATGTTCTTTGATGTAGTTGACAATTTTCTCGATAGCCACTTGGTTGGTATCTAAGGTTTGCGCATTCTCTTTTACAATGTATTCTTTGATGTAATTACTTAAAAATGACAGTGTCTGCCCATTTGTCAACAAGTCTCCCAAATCGATATTATCTAATAGTTTTGAAAAATGAGTTCTAAAGGCTTGTAAAAGATCGATAGCAAAAAGCACGTGATTTCTTTCAGGGGCGTTTTGGGCAAACGTAAGCGCCAATTCCCATTTGTTCTCTTCAATCAACTGGATGATGTTCGGTGGAAACCGATAGTCTGCTTGATTTTCCTCCAACTTTTCACAAAATAAACGTTGGCTATTTTCTTTTGATAATGTTCGTAAATAATTTCTATCTTCCTGTTTTTTTGAAAAAATTGTTAAATACTCGTCTATTACTTTTAGTTGAAAATGCGTGGGTAGGATTTTCTTGCTATAGCCTATCTTTTGTTCAGGTTCAAGGCAATCATCTCGCAAAACTGAAATCGTCGAGAGTAAGTGAATAAAAAAAATGTTTTGTTCTTTTTTATCGACGGTTTGAGTCTTTTCATCAACCTGAAAGGATTCTCTCACTCGATTGATTACAGGCAACAAATCATTTTTAACAATTGGTTTTAACAGATAATCAACCGTGCCATAATGCATGGCCTTTTGTGCATAAGAAAAATCACTATACCCTGATAAAATAATGATTTTAGTATTTAATCGTTCTTTATAAACAATTTCCGCCAAATCTAAGCCTGATAACTGTGGCATCCGAATATCTGTGATCATAAGTTCTGGTTGTTCTTTTAAAAGATAGTCTTTGGCTGTACTACTCGAACTTGTAGCTTCTATTACTTGAAACCCTAATTTTTTCCAATCCAAAATATATTTTAAGTATTCCACGATATGTTTCTCATCATCTACAATCAGTACTTTCACATCAATCCTCTCCTTGCATTTTAAAGCTAACTTTTAAACCACCAAGTTGGGTACTCTTTTCAATACATAAGTGTGCGTTTGCCCCATAAAAGTTGATCAGTCGATGATTGACATTCCAAAGACCAATACTTTGTCCGTTTTTTTGATGGGCTTGATTGATCTGTTTGGTCAATTGAATAATTGCTTTGTCGTTCAGGCCTTTGCCGTCATCTTCAACACTTACTTCATAACCTGAATCTAGTTTATAAATATTTAGACACACACGATGGGCTCCTTCTTTTTCTTCAATTCCATGATGAATGGCATTTTCCAATAAGGGTTGAATCAATAAAGGAAGAAGCATTTCATCCAACAAATCTTCTTCAACATGAATCTCATAAAAAATGGATTTGCGCATTGCCATGATGGAAAGATACGAACGAGCAAAACCAACCTCTTCTTCCAACAATACCAAATCTTTGGCACGCGTACGGTATTGATAGTATTCGGCCAGATGAGTAGCCATCGCTCGCGTGGCTTTAGGATTTTCTGCGACAGAAATAATATAAAACAAGCTATTGTACAAAAAATGGGGGTTAATTTGTGCTTGAAGTTGTTTCTGTTCGGCTGTGTCTCGTCTTTGGTACTCACTATTTAAGGATAGTAATAAACGATCAACACCAGTCACCATTTGATTAAATTGTTCAAAAACATAACGGAATTCATTATTTGATTTATTTTCGATACGTGTCGACAAATCACCATTTTCAACTTTTCTGAATTTAAGGATGAGTATCTCTAATTGTGACAAAATATCTTTGTAAAACAAATACATGACCAACATTCCCAAAAAAAGAATCAAAAAAGTTACAAATAAAGTCAACCCGTTGATCCAACGTACCGGCCCCATATACGCTCCCATATCAAAATAACTGATTACTTGAAGCCCGTTGTTTGCATTATAACGACTTAACACTTTGAGTTTTTGCCCTTTCACGGTGAGCTCTGTTTCTTTTGTTGTTAAAGAAATATTGTTTAATAGCTGTCCATCGAGCTTATTTGAATCAAACAAGGGTGTGCCATCTGGAAGTCGAATCAAAGCTTTTGAATCATGTAAGTTGATCGAACTATCCTTGATCTCTCTTAAATAGGAACTTTTCAACTCAATGACAACAAAAAAATCAGGGGTTTCATCACTCAAATCGACATAGGGATAACTCGTTGAAAAATAAAGCGTATTCCCATGGTTCCCCCAATGACGACCTTTCACTTTTATGTCTTTAAACCAAGGATCTGCCTGAATTTGTTCCTTGGACTTTGTTGAAAGCACTAGGTCTTGGCTGGGCCAATAAAGTTGAACAGCCTCAATTCCAATCGAATTATATTGAACTTGTTTGATACGTTCTCGGATTTTTTTGATTGTTTGCACATATTCATAATCATCCAAAGTCCCAGCATCCATTTTATCTTTAAAAAAGCGTACCGTATCGTCTGTTAGAACAGAAGTTGCCAATAACTCTACTTCACGACTTTTCTCCGCTAGGTTATTGTTGGCATAAATTAACTGATTCTCAGCAGATTTCGTATAGCTATCACTTAATTCTTTGGTTGTATAACGGTACAAAACAATCACGAGAAATAGAACGACGACTAAAAAAACACCAAAAAGATATAAGAAATTTTTTGTTTTTTTCATCGATCTTTCCTACTCCTTCTTATGAGATAATTTTCAATTACGAAAAGTTACTTGATCCTTATTAAAAATAACCTCTTTTGCTTGTTTTAACTGCCATTTTCCCGCTTCTTTTACTAATGGATAGACCACATAACCGGATTTCAAATACCCTTCGTCGCCGCCCCAACGATCACCAAAGTATAATAATTGACCATGAACATTTAAAAGAAAGGCTGGTTGACTGCCAAAAGTTGTTTCATCTCCGATTTCATAAAGGGCAGACCACTTGTCTTCCATTGCTTTTGCCACGGCAAACTTTCCTTGATTTGGTGCCCAACCGGTACAAAAAGAAGAAAGCATCAAATAATCATCTTCTGTTTTGATGACAGCAGGTGCTTCACGATATTCACCTTGCCATAAGCGATGAACCAAGGCATCAATGTTGAGGTAATCTTCACTTAATCGATACACATGAAGATCCGCATTATCACGAGCAGCTGAAATGAAGTAAGCTGTTTCATCTTCATCCACAAATAAGGTGCAGTCGCGAGACATAAAACCATAAGGATTAAAGTGGCCGTGATAGGTAAAATCCCCATCCGGTGTATCACATGTTGCGATGGCACAGGCTGCGTCACGATAATCTTTTCCATTTTCAAAATGAATCCACAACACGAATTTTTTTGTCTGTTTATTATAAATAACTAAAACTTGAAACACCTAAAAGCCTACTAATCCCTTGGTACACATGGGTAAATAGACGAAAAATAGTTTACGCGACTTCCAAAAGATGCTTTTGAGTCCAAATTGGTAACGACTGTATAAATTTTTCTGTAATGTTATTTAATTCTTCTTCAGAGATGACTGGTTCTTTTTT
>DXDB01000164.1 GCA_019115705.1 Candidatus Tetragenococcus pullicola
ATTTTAAGCAAAATATTATCCAAATTTTTTTGTTTTTTTTTAATCAATATTCCCTTGAAAAATATGGATATTAAAGATAAAATAAATAGCATAACAACTACATATTGTTATTTAAATGTTCTGTTAGATAATAAAAAAACATTTTTAGGAGGAAACGAATTGAGTTATACTAGTTTTGAAGAGTACTTAGAGAAAATGGGGAAAGATGTAGAAAAAATTTCAAAAGAAAAGTTTCCTAAATTACATGATTATTTTAACCAATTAAAAAATGAATTTGATCATCAGTTGTCTAAATTGGACGCTTCTAATTTTTGGGAAATTTTACCGGTTATTTTAGGAATCGATTCCAAGCTCGTCCTTTTGAACTCTTCGATTGAAGATATTCAACTTTTTGATTTTTCTGAAGAAGAAGTGATTCAAAATATTGAAAATGACTAACAGCGAATTAACCAAGAAATGTGTGGATACAAATTAGGGATAAAGCCTCATGATTCTCTTATCTTTGATATAAAATGAAAGCCATTTAGCAGTTTCGAAAAAAATACTTCTTTTTCAGAAAAAAACAAAAAAACTTCAAACAATCATAAGAAAAACGCAATCTTCACATGATAAAATGGGTAAAAGAGGAGATGATCATGTTAGAAAAGTCCCACCCATTATAAAGCCGATAGCTCTTTTGACCATATCGACAGTCGTTGCCACAGCAACTGGCGTAATCAATGGAAAAAGTTATCGAAAAACGAGTGAAAGTAGTACCACTGAGACAACGCAACAAACGATGGAGACTTCTTCGACAATTGATGTGACAGACTCTTCTACAGGTGTCACTATTTCGACAACAGATAATGACTCAACCCAAGAATCAACTGTAGAGTCTACTGAAAATGATACCTCGTCAGATTCAGAAACTATCTCCAGTGAAACAGAAGCACCAAATGAAGAGAACACACCAAATAACGAGCCGACCCAAGAAAGCGGATTGAAAGAAGAAAATACGCAAACATCTGAAGTAGGTGACGATGAATGACAATTCTTTTAGATATCATCAATAGTATTAATAAATTTTTAGGTTATTTGGATATTAGCCCGAAGTATTTAAATAGAGCTTATACAATTTTAAGTGCCATTCCTACTTTCTATATTTTGCGGATTGTTGCTGGTCTTTGGAGAAATGAGAATTATGTCCAATTTGTTATTTATTTGTTGATTTTTATTGTCGCTGCTTATTTTCTACTTTTAAATTTTTTCTATTACTTTTTTGATAAAAACTTGAAAATAGACATAACACAATTATTTGTTAAATATCTTCCTGATGATGCGTTTAATATTAAAGAAGAATCACAAGTTTCTCAACGTACTCTGCCAAATGCCCAAGAGGTTCCAATTGCCTTTGAAGAAGACTATCAATTACGCTTGGTTGAATACATGCAGGAGTTGATTGAAGAAGAAAAAATTGAAACCAATGATTTATCTCAACAAGATGGATTTTTGATTAGAAAGAACACTCTGTTTCCTTATTATTATTTGAAGAAAAAAACGGCAACAGATTACGAGATTCAAATCGGGAAAAGTTACCATGATCTAGAAACAATTGGCCAAGTCCATCATGAAGAAGAACTTCATCCAATTGGCTTGTTTATTGTTGGTGGTGATTTTTCAAAAGAAGGTATTCGTTACCATGAACCCTACCAATTAAAATTAATGGTAAAAAAAGAAGAAGCAACACCGGAAAACTCTAGAAGTTCTCGTAGACAAAAAAACAAATGAAAATAAAAGAAGCAAGTAACCTGCAGTTTTTTGCAGGTTATTTTTCTTTTTAGGAAACGAAAATTTGACAATAAGTTAATTTTTATTTAGAATTAAAGACATATTTTCATTTAGTTTTAATGTTACCTGTTTTTTACTCATAAAGGAGAAGGTGGAAAAGATGTATCAAACATCTAAAAAAAGGATCTATACGTTTATTGCTCTTAGTAGTCTACTTTTAGCCGGCTGTTCAACAACCGGTCAAGAAACGAGTTCAGATACAGACAGTAGTGCAAATAGCTCTTCAAAACAGGAAATGAAAGTTGTTTTGACGGCTGAAATGGGAAGTGCTGATTTGTCCTTGGCAACTGATTCAAATAGCTTTACCACGTTAAATAATGCGTATGAAGGCTTGTACCGCTTAAATGAGAAAAATGAACCTGAAATTGCCGGAGCTAGCGAAGAAGCGACTGTGAGCGAAGACGGGTTGACCTATACTGTAAAATTACGAGAAGACGCAAAATGGTCAAATGGTGATCTTGTGACTGCAAAAGATTATGTGTTTAGTTGGCAGCGTACGGTAGCTCCAGAAACAGCCTCTGGGTATGCCTATATGTTAGAACCAGTAAAAAATGCCAGTGCCATAAGCGAAGGAGAGCTGGATAAAGAAGAATTAGGAGTCAAAGCGGTGGGAGATTATGAATTAGAAATTACATTGGAACAGCCAACCCCTTATTTTACATCTCTTTTGGCTTTTCCGACTTTCTTTCCTCAAAATCAAAAAGCAGTCGATGAATTTGGTGATCAATACGCTTTGACTAGTGACAATGCATACTATAATGGGCCTTTTGTATTGACTGATTTTGATGGACCAGGAACGGATGTTGATTGGACCTTACAAAAAAATGAAGAATATTGGGATGCAGAGAATGTAGAACTTGAAACAGTGGAATTTGATGTCGTCAAAGAGTCCTCTACTGCTTTGAATCTTTTTGAAAGTGGGGATGCTAATGAAATTTCGCTGACAGGGGAACTTGCAAAACAAAAGAGTGATGATGAAAATGCCATCAAGCAATTACAGGGAATGACACAATACTTGGAATTAAATCAAGACGGTGATTCTGTTTTCAAAAATTTAAACTTACGAAAAGCAATTTCTTCTGCTCTAGATCGAAAACAAATTGTCGATAATATCCTCGGCGATGGTTCCGTTGTTGCCACAGGAATTGTTCCCCAAGATATGTCCTTTAATCCAGATACGAAAGCTGATTTTACAGAAGAAGCTGGAACAGATTTTCTTGCGGATGAAGAAAAAGCACAAGAATATTGGGAAAATGCAAAGCAGGAACTGGACATCGATGAGTTGAGCTTTGAATTATTGACTTCAGATACTGAATCGTCCAAAAAAATGGCGGAATATGTTCAAGGTACTTTACAAAAGACTTTGCCGGGTATGACCGTTAGTGTTAGCAATGTTCCGTTATCGGTTCGTTTGGATCGCTCAAACAGTGGAGATTTCGAAGTTGTTATGAACAATTGGGTGGCTGATTATGCCGATCCGATTAATTTTCTAGAACTATTCACCTCAGACAGTTCTTATAATCGTGGAAAATGGGTCAATGAAGAATTTGATCAATGGATAGATGCTTCAAAAACGACAGATGTCTCGGATCCTACCAAGAGATTTCAAGACATGGTTGAAGCCGAAAAAGTGCTCAGTGATGACCTGGGAGTGATTCCTTTATACCAGGGAGCGAATGTTTTAATGCGGACACCGGACGTTCAAGGTTTGGTGACTCACGGGGTTGGTGCTGGTTATGATTTTAAAGGAGCTTCGATAAAATAGTAAAGAGGTGACTTGTTATTTAGAGGGGCGATTTTCTTCGTTTACCTTTAGAAAAACAAGTCATCTTTTTAAAAGGAGATGATTAGATGAAAATCAAAGAACTAGAAACCAAGGTGATTCCCATTCGTCTAAATGCGCCTTTCAAAACGGCACTACGAGAAGTCCGAGCCGTTAATGTTGTCCGCGTGATGATTTATTTTGATAATGGATTAGTTGGTATTGGAGAAGCGACACCGAGTCAAGCCATCACAGGAGATACGCAAGAAAGTATTACCAAGGCTATTGAAGAAGTGTTTCGTCCGTTTCTTTTAGAAAAAGAAATTGATGAGAAACTTGAAGTTTTAGACGAAATGAAACAACTTTTAAAAGGCAACAGTAGTCCCAAAGCTGCCATCGATAATGCCTTTTTTGATGCCTTGGCAAAAAAGGCAAAGCTACCGTTATACCGTTATCTTTCAGGAGATGAAAAAAAGCTAGAGACCGATTTTACGATTAGTATTGCCAGTCGTGAGCAAATGCTTACTCAAGCAAAACAAAAAGTAACGGCAGGATTTAAAACATTAAAGATAAAATTGGGCTTAGATCCAGTGGAAGAAGAAGTCGCAAAACTGCGCAGCCTCAATGATTGTTTTCATGGAAAAATCCCTTTTCGTATCGATGCAAATCAAGGTTGGACAAAAGAAGAGGCGGTTCAAATCTTGGATAGTTGGCAAGATATACCCATTGAATTTGTGGAACAGCCTGTCAAAGCTCATGATTTTGAGGCATTGAAGTATGTAACGGACCATACGGATATTCCTATTATGGCCGATGAAAGTTTGTTTAGTTTTGCAGATGCTAAAAAGTTGATTGACGATCATTGTTGTGATCTTTTTAATATCAAACTAATGAAAAGTACTGGTATCAAAGAAGGCCAAGCCATTGCACGTTTAGCAAAAGCTAATGGGATTGACTGTATGGTAGGCTCAATGATTGAAGGCTACGCTGGATTGGCCGCCGCCGCTCATTTTGCCCTTAGTACGGATGCGGTTCGCTATTATGATTTAGATGTTCCCTTCATGTGGGAAACGAAACATCTTGATTCTTCGATAATTGGGATGCAACTTTCGCCTGGAAAATTAACATTACTAGATAAACCTGGTCTAGGAATCAACGAATAAGGAGCAAAAATATGCAAAAAATTGTTATTGCAAGTAATACTTTTCTATGGAAAAAACCGGAAAAAAATACTGTCCTTCAGAAAATAATTGATCGTCCGTTAGAAGAATTACCCAAGTATTTAACGGCAGAGGATGTCATGCTTTTGTACAAGGAAAGTCTAGTAGATTCGGAAGTGTTGTATGGAACAGTTGTTGAAGTCCTTGAGGAAACGTCTTTATTTAACAAAGTGATCGTCTTTGATCAACCAACCCATAAATTTGGCAAAGGTTATGTAGGTTATATCTTATCAAAACATTTACAAAGTCTTCCTGAACATAAAGCCATAGGGCAGCAACAAGTGGCTGTTACTGCTCCAACAACCTCTCTTTTTTTGAAAAATAAACGTCGAGAGCTTACTTTTGGAACGACGCTACCGCTAGAAAAAGTTTTAGAGGATCAGTATTATGTTTGGACGCCAGAAGGAATTGGGCGGGTTAATAAAACAAAGACACAGATTATTGGTGATCATCCGCTAGAAAATGTGGCTCAAAATATGATCGATCTGGCAAAACAATTTAATAAGCTTGCCTATATTTGGGCAGGAATCAGCGGTCTTGGCTTTGATTGTTCTGGCTTTGTTTATAGTTTACACAAAACGCAGGGAATCATTATTCCTAGAGATGCCGATGATCAAGCTTTAGGAGGAAAACGGCTGCCATTTGAAAAAGCACTGCCGGGGGATCTTTTATTTTTTGCTTATGAAAAAGGAAAGGGGCTTATTCACCATGTTGGCTTGTATCTAGGCGATGACACGATGATTCATTCACAGACACCAGGCTCAAAGGTTTTAATAACGAAACTTCCTGGCACAAAATATGAAGAAGAACTTTGCACGGTCAGTCGCTATTTTTAAACAGAATTTAAGAAAAGTTTTAGCTTTTATTACCACAAATTACAACTATTTGCAGTATTCTTCAAAGTAAGGGGGAATGCTGCAAATGAAGCACAAAGAAATAAAATCCTATATTGTTTGGCGAATCATTCTAGGATTTCTGATCCTTTTTTGGGGTGGCGTGTTCTTTCTTATTTTTTGATAAAAAATGAAGGCCTAACAAGGTTGAAAAAAATAAATAAAGTGTTAAAATAATTGTTGTAGTAAAAAAATAACAAATGGTTATGGCGGATATGGCGAAGTGGTTAACGCACCGGATTGTGGCTCCGGTATGCGTGGGTTCGATTCCCACTATTCGCCCTTTCTTTTTGGGGTATAGCCAAGCGGTAAGGCAAGGGACTTTGACTCCCTCATGCGTTGGTTCGAATCCAGCTACCCCAGTCTTTTTAAATTTATAAAAAGCGTGTGAAGTCAGCTTGTTAACTGATTTTACGCGTTTTTTTGTCTGAAAATGAATTTCTACTTTGTTTTTCAGATACTTCTATGTCATACTATTAATGAAAATAGAATGAATAAGGAGCACAATTTATGGACGAGAAAAAATATATCATGGCGATCGACCAGGGAACCACAAGTACTCGGGCGATTCTTTTTAATAAAAAAGGAAGCAATGTCGGAAGTTCTCAAAAGGAATTTTCTCAATATTTTCCTCAATCTGGTTGGGTGGAACAAGATGCCAATGAAATTTGGAATTCGGTGCAGTCGGTGATCGCCGATGCTTTCATTGAATCAGGTATCCGACCAGAAGAAGTGCAGGCTATTGGCATCACTAATCAAAGAGAAACAACTGTGATTTGGGATAAAGAAACCGGCCTACCGATATATAATGCTGTGGTTTGGCAATCGCGACAATCCTCTGAGATTGCGGATCAATTGAAAGCATCCGACCATAGTGAGAAAATACATCAAAAAACTGGGTTGGTCGTCGATGCTTACTTTTCAGCAACGAAAATTCGTTGGATTCTTGACCATGTTCCTGGATCACAAGAAAGAGCTGAAAAAGGGAAGCTATTATTTGGAACCATCGATACCTGGCTGGTTTGGAAATTGACCGGTGGGAAAACCCATGTTACCGATTATTCCAATGCGAGCCGGACGATGTTGTTCAATATTTATGATTTGTGTTGGGATCAAGAAATTCTAGATCTTTTGAATATTCCTTCTGTGTTACTTCCTGAAGTAAAAAGCAACTCTGAAGTTTATGGATATACCAAAAATTATCATTTCTATGGAAGTGTTGTTCCTATTTCTGGAATGGCTGGTGATCAACAAGCTGCTTTATTTGGACAAATGGCTTTTGAACCTGGCATGGTCAAAAACACCTATGGAACGGGCGCCTTTATTGTCATGAATACCGGAGAAAAGCCGCAACTATCTACTAATGATTTGTTAACCACAATCGGTTATGGTATCAATGGGAAAATCAACTATGCACTAGAAGGTAGTATTTTTGTCGCCGGATCAGCCATTCAATGGTTAAGAGATGGGTTAAAGATGATTCCTACTGCACCCGCATCAGAAGAATATGCCCAACAGTCTCAAAGTAATGATGTGTATGTCGTTCCTGCTTTTACAGGCCTCGGAGCACCTTATTGGGATTCAGAAGCTCGAGGGGCTGTTTTCGGTTTGACACGGGCGACAACTCAAGAAGATTTTGTCAAAGCCACCTTACAAGCAATCGCCTATCAATCCCGAGATGTGATTGACACCATGAAAGAAGATGCTGGCATTGATATCCCGTTATTAAAAGTGGATGGTGGCGCTGCTAACAATGATTTATTACTACAATTTCAAGCGGATATTTTAAATACCCATGTCAAGCGAGCAAAAAATCTAGAGACGACTGCTTTAGGTGCCGCCTACTTAGCTGGACTTGCGGTTGGTTTTTGGAAAGATATTGAGGAGTTAAAAACGTTAGAAACGTCCGGCACTTTATTTGAACCTAAAATGTCTGAAGACGAAAGAACTGATCTATATACTGGTTGGCAAGAAGCAGTCAAAGCCACACAATTTTTTAAACATCGTTGCAAAAAATCCTAAAGATAAACCACGTGTGAGCATTCATACGTGGTTTTTATGTCTTTTTATTCGGAGTTGCCGGTACGAAAAACAGAAAAGGGGCCCGGCAAGTAGAAATGCCGGTACAGGAATTAGAAAAGAGGCCCGGCAATTTGACCAACAGTTGTGCCGGTATAGAAACTAAAAAAGGAAGGAAACAAATGCGTTTCCTTCCTTTACTTAAGTTAATCAATTTTTAATAAAATGGCATTGATGGCCACGACAACGGTACTTAAAGACATCAAAACGGCACCAACTGCTGGGCTTAGCACTAGGCCCCAAGGAGCAAGAATACCTGCTGCTAATGGGATGGCGATGATATTGTAGCCAGCACCCCACCACAGATTTTGTACCATCTTTCGTTGCGTATTTTTAGCCAATGAAAGAAAGTGACGGATATCGGAAGGATCCGAATTGACTAAGATGACATCTGCCGAATCGATGGCGACATCTGTTCCGGCACCAATTGCAACGCCTACTGTTGCACTAGCTAAGCTTGGCGCATCATTGACACCGTCGCCGACCATCAAAACAGTTTCTCCATTGTCTTTATATTCTTTGATGATTTTCGCTTTATCTTCAGGCTTCAATTCAGCATGAATATCAGAAATGCCTAATTGTTCTCCGACACTTTTTGCTACTTGTTGGTTATCACCAGTTAACATCACTGGACGAATCGAAGCGTCTTGTAATTCTTGAATAAAGTCTTTGGCGCCTGCTTTAATTTGGTCTCCTTGGGCGATAAATCCGATGGCACGATCCTTTTCCAAAAGAAAACTAATGGAGTTACCTTTTTGAGAGAATTCATCAAAAAGCGTTTGATCATAGGAGATGTTTTGTTCTTTTAAATAAGATAAATTGACGATTTTTAATTCTTTGTTATCAACCGTTCCTTCTAGACCAACACCAGGAAGATTGGTGACATTTTCAGAACGAGGGATAGTCACTTCTTTTTGTTTGGCTTCATTTAAAATACCGACAGCCAATGGATGACTTGAATTTTGTTCTAATGCTGCCAAAAAGCCAAGAATTTGTTCAGATGAATAGTTGTCATCAAGCGCACGATAATCATTGACAGCAAAATCGCCTTCTGTCAAGGTCCCTGTTTTATCCATCACGATAGCATCCACTTGTTTGGCTGCTTCTAAGGAATTGCGATCCTTGATCAATACACCATTTTCAGCACCTAAAGAAGTGGAGCGAGCGGTTACTAAGGGAATGGCCAAGCCTAATGCGTGGGGACAGGCGATGATAAATACAGTTACCATGCGTTCTAACGAAGTATTTAAATCACCGTCTATAATTTGCCAGATGATAAAGGCTAATATTCCTACACCTAAGGCAACATAGAAAAGCCATTTCGCTACTTTATCTGATAACGATTCGACACGTGATTTTTCATTTTGAGCGCTACTGACAAGATTCATGACTTGTGAAAGGTAACCAGATTCACCTGTACCAGTGACTTCAATGGTAATCGTTCCTGACCCATTAACAGAACCGCCGATAACAGTGTCTTCCTTTTTTTTAGGCACTTCTTGTGATTCGCCCGTTACCATGGATTCATTGATGGATGTTTCTCCAGAAATAATTTTTCCGTCAGTCGGCACCTTTTCACCAGCTTTGACTAAAAGATGTTGCCCTTTTTGAACTTCTTGTAAATCAACTTCTGTTGTGTTCCCATCATCATCTACAAGGAGTGCAGAATTTGGCAATAATTCGGCCATCTTTTCAAGCGCATTTCCAGCATTACTAATGGCATTCATTTCAATCCAGTGACCAAGTAACATGATGACAATCAAGGTCGCAAGCTCCCAAAAGAAATCCATGACGTGTTGAGAACTATGAACAAGATTGTTCATGATAAAGGCATACACACTGTATAGATAAGAAACAGAAATACCAAGAGAAATCAAGGTCATCATTGCGGGCTCTTTTTGCGACAATTCCATTTTAGCGCCTTGTAAAAAGGGCATACCACCATAGAAAAATAGCACCGTTGCTAAAATGAGAACTACCCATTGTGAACCGGGAAACTCAAATTGGAAAGGTAAATTCAACCCCATCATTGGTGAAAGAAATAAAATAGGAAGTGCTAAAACCAAAGAAATCCAGAATTTTTGTTTTAAATTTCCCATGTGCATGGAATGATCCATGCCTCCATGATTCATCTGTGAATGATCCATATTCCCATGATTCATGTGAGAGTGGTCCATACTCGAGTGATCCATGTTGGCATGATCCATTTTTTCATGTTCATGTGTTGTTTCCTTGTTTTCGTGATTGTGATCCATTCCTGAATGATTTGTAGAGGAATGGTCTTTTTCATGCGTTGATTTCATTAAAAATCCTCCTCGTTTCCAGTTTTTCTTACAAATTCAGTGTACCATTACTGTTTACTGATGTAAACGAAAAACCCTTAGAGAATTGTCATAATCCATCCAAACCACCCGCGCCACCATCATGACCACCTACTAAATGGCTTCTGGCAATACTTCTAGCACCTTCTAACTTACTAGTCGCGTGGACGATTGAAGTAAACCCATATTTTTCACGAATTTTATCAATGACTTGATCTAGTTTTTCACGTTCCTCCATTTTTTCTGGACTTTCAAATAAACTCAATTGACGAGCGGATGTGTAAATTAATTTAGAATAAGTGACACCCACATGACGAATTGTTTGTCCTTTATAATAGCGGCGAAATAGATACAAACACTGTTCCTTTAATTCTTTGGTGTCATTGGTGGCCGCAATTTTCATTTGATGGGAAAAACCACCCTCTGTTTCCCCATAAGCTGCGCCGATATAAAGATGAATACATTGAGTTAAACAGCCATGACGCCGTATGCGACTAGCCACTTGTTCTGCCATTTCACCGACAACGACTTCTATTTCGTAGCGATTGTTATAATTTCGAGGAAGAACCTGACTATTTCCATAAGATTTTTCGTGAATAGTAGGGGGCGCCTCCGATAAAATGGTTCGGTCGATTCCGTTGGCATGGTGATACAATTGCTCACCAATCACACCATAATAATAATGAAGTTTATCGACATCAGCATGGGCTAATTGATAAATCGTATCGATGCCTAATTTATACAGACGTTTTTGTGTTCGTGTACCAATTCCCCAAAACTCAGTGATGGGATCAATCGCCCATACTTTCTCAGGAATGTCTTGATATCGCCATTGCGTTTTATACCCCGTTGTTTTGCAATGTTTTGCTTCATTGTCTAAGGCAAGCTTTGCCAAAAGTGGATTGTCGCCAATGCCAACAGTCACGATTAATCCCAGTTCCTCTTTGACCACTTGTTGAATTTCTTCAGCCATCAACCACCTTTTTTGACTTCTAGTCAACTGAGGATCAGGGAAGAAGAGATTAAGAGATGCCGTTACATCTAAAATGGATTCATCGATTGAATAAATCAAGAGGTCTTCCGTTGCGACATAGCGTTTGAAAATCTCATTTAATTTCATATTTTCTTTGATATAAAGACTCATTCGTGGTGGGACTTTTTTTAATTGTGGATGATTGGGCAAATTATCGGCCCGTGTCACATTAGATATCCCCAAGACTTCTTTGGCTTTTGGAGAAGAGGCTAAAATCAAGCCGTTGCCAGTATTATCTGTGTGACTCATCACAACCAACATTGTTTCTAAAGGATCCCAACCACGTAAAGAACATTCGACTGTGGCGTAAAAACTCTTCACATCGATGAATAAAATATCACGAAGCGGCTCTTTTTCATAATCAAAGACAACCATTTTTCTCACCCGATTCCTTTTCTTCTATTATACAAACACATGTTCGAAAAAGTAAAGGGGAACAAGCAATTTTTTTAAAAATGACCCTTTTATTTTGACGATAACCGTTTGCATGATAAACTAGAAGTGTGAAGAAAAAAATTTGTAGGAGGAATTGTCTATGGCAAAAGTAGAAAAAGATTTATTGAACCAATTGACATCCGAAGAAGTTCATGGTCCTTTCGTTACGGTTATGCTCAACACAAATGTAGGGCATCAAAACGTAGAAAAGGATCAATTGAAGTTCAAAAATTTTGCAAAAGAGTCCAAAAAACGTTTTGAAAAACGTTATCCTGATATGGAATGGGCGACTTTTCAAAAACAAATTGAGCAACTCTTGGGCGATGCTGATTTTTGGCGACGTGCAACGAAAAGTGTTGCTATCATTTTAACTTCCGAACAAACGTACATTCACCGTTTATCTATTGAAGTCGATGATCAATATTATGTAGGTGATACACCTTATTTACTAGCAATTTTGAAAAATGCACAGTTTAATCACAACTACTATTTGTTGGCTTTGAATCGTACGTCAATGAAACTTTACAGCATGGAAAATAAACAATTATCTGAAGTATCCTTACCAAAAGAGGCACCGACTGATCGAAAAGAGACCTTAGGCGATGAACTTACTGGTGGCAACCTCAACTTCCGCTCAAATGGGAGTAGTAATTCAGTAGCTTATCACGGCATTAATGCCAAAGACGAAGAAGACGAAATCGATTGGGTAAACTACTATCAAGCCATCGATACTTATTTACGAGATGAATTTGAAAATGAAGAAAAATGGCCAATTTATCTCTTTGCGCTTCCTGAAAATCAAACGACTTTCAAAAAAGTAAGCAAAAATTCTGCCTTTGATCCAACGGTGTCTATTTCCGCTTCGCCTGCTCAATTAAACGAAACTGAAATTTATAAACGCACAGAAGAAATCACCAAAGAATTGACAGCAAAAGAAGTGGCAGAGTATCAAAAACTGATGGACCGTAAAAATTTTGATCTTTTACCAGATATCAAACAAGCTGCACCTTTGGGGAGAATCTCTCATTTATTTATTGCGACGTCGAATCTGGCGCCAGGATTTGGAGAAAATCCAGAAGAAGAATATGATTGGCGACAAGTTCTAAACACTTTAGCAGATGATGTGTTGCATTCTGGTGGCGAAGTCCATGTGCTTGAACAAGATGATGCCCCAGGCCAAAGAAGCCTCGTTGCTATTTTACGCTATTAAAAAAAGATGCCTCGAAGAATTTCGGGGCATTTGCTTTAATTAAAACAACTAAATATAAAGAAAAATTGTTAAAAAAGAACGAAATAAATCGAAAATCAACTTTTTGAAAATAAAAAAGCGATTTCCACGGAAAAAGCTAGGTGATTTCTCTTTTCTGTGGTATACTCAGTTTGTAGTTTTTGTAACGGTAAATATGGTAGTTTGTTTCATTATTCAACACCTTCCAATTTTCACCTTCACAAGTAATTGCAAATATGTGTATAT
>DXDB01000165.1 GCA_019115705.1 Candidatus Tetragenococcus pullicola
AATGCTTATATAGATGGATTTAAATCGTTTCATTATTTCTTAAAATAAATCTTTTTTATGAACTTATATTTTTATAACTTTATAAATTTACAATTTTATACAAAGCTAATCTGATTAAAATGTTTTTATAAAAATATTGAGATTAATGGTTTTATTCTGTATACTAAATGTAAATACAGAAAAGACCATTGCTGATTGGATTGGCGTCCTGCAATAGTCTTTGTGTAAGTAATTAAAAGATTTAATTTATTATATTATAGCATATTTTAATTACTTACTCCACTACATGAAAATAAAAGGAGTAATATTATGTCGGAATTTAAATACTACAAGTCAAAAGAAGTTTATCGTGAAAAATACTATCAAATGCCTAAAGTATTTTTTACAAACGAGAAATATTTAAATTTATCAAATGATGCGAAAATAACCTATATGCTTTTGAAAGCACGTTTTGATTACTCAGTACAAAACAATTGGGTAGATTCTGAGGATAATATTTATTTTATTTACACCATTGAAGAGTTAATGAGATTACTAAACTGTCGAGAAGGTAAAATTTCTAAAATAAAAAAAGAATTAGAGGCAGCAGGACTGCTGAAGCAAAAGA
The DNA here is from genome assembly GCA_019115705.1 of Candidatus Tetragenococcus pullicola. Classification (GTDB taxonomy): domain Bacteria; phylum Bacillota; class Bacilli; order Lactobacillales; family Enterococcaceae; genus Tetragenococcus; species Tetragenococcus pullicola. The sequence continues at coordinate 608 of DXDB01000165.1, forward strand.
AAGGACGTATCAAAAAAGCAAACGGAAAAATTGAAACTACGCCAAACCTTTTGTATCTAGGTAAACCTGAAGTAACTTCAGAGGACGTATTTAAAATAAACGAAGAAGAACGACTAATCCCAAATCCTGTAAATGCGAAAATCGCAAATACAGAAAAAGACGATGATATCAAGGTTATTCCTGTAAATGCGAAAATCGCAAATACAGAAAAAGCCAGTGACACCAATAGTTCTCCTGTAAATGCGAAAATCGCAGACAATATATTATATTCTAATAATTCTTTAGACACTAATAGACACAATATAGACACTGACAAAGATCAGCTACAAGATCAATTATTGCTAGAGAATTTTGTTGATATAATGACTGATTCCAGCTTTGATACCTTTATACCAACTAATGTTTTGAAATTGATTAAAACTTTTTCAAATAGTTACAGTGAAGCACAACAAACAGTCAAAACTATACACAATGCAAAGCATAAAGCCCAAGAATCAAAAAACACAATTATTGTTTACGAAGAAATTGAGTATTATGGAGTTGACGCAGATAAAGGATTGTACATGACTTTACTGAAGGCATATCAAAAACAGAAAACAGAAAAAGTTGGTAACCTACAAAATCTAATTTTTATTTACGTAAAAAACTGGTTTGCTGAGAAAGCTATTCCTGCTAAATTGGCACATGAACAAAACACAGAAACTAACCCATTACCTGCTGTAAATCTAGAAAATTGGTTAGATTAGAAAAAAATCGAACATATGTTTGCAATATAGGCGATGAGTGGTATAATTTTATTGTGATATATATTGCATGATCATTTAACAAAGAAAAAATTAGAATAAAACATGTTATTTGGTTTCTAAATTTTCATTAAAACTTTCATGAGTGTTCTTTATTCGATAACGATAGTGTCTCTAATAAACAACGTGTAAAGTGTGTAATGTAAGCTTTGTTATCAATGATTTTAAATGTTAAAATAATTCCAGAAGCGCTTCACAACTATGTGAGTGGAGGTGGTGTATATCAAAATATAATTGTTTTATGTTGTTTTACGATAATTAGTACTTACACAAATTTGTCAAGTGAAAAATAAAAAAGCTTGTAATGAATTTGAAGATGTGCTACCGTAAATTTGTAGAAACGTAAATTAAAAAAATTATTGATTAGCAATCCAGACTGCTGATCATTGAGAAGCCAAGCAATAAATCAACCAACAAAAAAGAGCAGACCGACTAGTGATCTCGCTGGGTAAGAGCGCCAACTCTTACTTCAGGTCATGAATCGCTAGCCGTCCTCAATTCAACGTATGTACCACGCTGAAGAGGTAAACTGCCACTTTTGTTGCAGATTTAACTGCAACAGGCATATTCTAACATATATTTCTTAAGAATTTAACTAGTTTATTTGTGCTACCTAAATTCTTTAAAAGAAAATTTGTATTTCTCTGGCTACTTTTTTGAGTAGACTTAGTGTGCAATTTTCTAGATATATTTGTTTATACTGTTTGCAGCTGATTTGTGACTTAAGAGGGCAATTACACTTCATGTGTGATTGTCCTCTTTTTGTCGTGCTTGGCTTCCCAATGATCAGCAACTGAAGCAGAAGGGCGGAGAAAACCATGGAATTAAAACCTAAAAATTTAAAACAAATTACTTGCGAATTTGTATTGTTTAATCGACAACACATAAAATTTTCTAATCGAACGATCAAGCGTAAAATTACTGATTTTTCAGGTAAAGAAATTATTTTATACGCTAAAAAATTATCAAGTGAACAGGAATTAACTTGCTTTTTTGATCAAATAAAAGCTATCTATTTTGACGGCAAGATCGTTGCTTGTAGAGGCTGTTCGGAGTTACCTTTAATTGTTTCAAATCATGTGTTTTCAAAAATGAAAGCACGTCAGAAGCTCTTAAGAGAGTCGAAAGTTCGATATAGAGAAATGCAAAAAGAGGAATGGGAAAAAAGAAAGAGTGCGGCACGCAAAAAATATAAACGAATCAGTGCCTAGCTACTGTTTTGACTAATGATACTTGATTTTTTTGTTTGTTAGTTTTTTCTAACAAACAACCTAATAGCAGGGAGTTATTGCTATCGAAAAAACGGACAAGTAAGCACACGGACACGAAACAGCGCTAAATATTTATTTAACGTTTGCTGGCAAGGAGTCACATGACACTAAGCGATACACGTAAACTTACTTTGATGTTTTGGGTGTTCCTTGACAACTGAAAAATTACAGGACTTTCTAAGTTAATCAGCGTGTCTAATAGGGGCTTAGGAAGGATAAACCACCTAAAAAAGTACGGCTGTGTTATCAGATGGTACGTTATTGATGGGTAGGGCACACACAGAAAAGGTTATTTGCGATGATCAGCTATCACGAAAAACATAAGATGACGATTAAAACCGTCCGCTCGTTTTTCTAGGGAGCAAAAACACTTTTCGAGAGTTTGGGGTTGCTATCGCTAGAAACCCTGCGTAAAAAAACTGTAACATTTATGAGAAAACTAATAAACAAAAGAATCAAGTATCTAAAAAATAAGGGGACACCTAATTTAACTGGAGGGTACACCTATGAGTACTGAGAAAAAAAGAAAAAAGTATGCATTTTCTGATGAAACTATAGAAAAATTGGATTGGCTAGTAAAAGAGCACCAAAAAAGAAGTAAAAAACGTATTTATCCTTGTGATACACTTTCTGAATTGATCAATAATGAATATGTGATAAGAAAGAGTTTTGGCAATTCATAAGCAATAGTTTACTTCTTTAATTCCTTAACAAGTATATAAAGGAGCTGAGAAATTTGAATCGTATTCGCTTTGGTAAAAGTAATAAAAACGAGTTCTCAAGTATTTTTAAGGTAAATGTGGGTATAGCTCTAGTATTTTTTTCTTTGGGAATATGGGGAGGTATGAAAGTTCAATGCGAACAAAGTTACTTCGATAACACAATTGACGAAGTGTATTTTGAATATGCTTTAGCCACTCATAGAAATTATAATCCTAAAGAATCTCATGAAGTATCTTTAAGAAGAGTTCAATATCTGACTTGGGATTTATATCCACTTTTAAAATATCCAGAAAGTGTAACTAGCAAACTTTTTTATATTGATAAAAGGAATAACGAAAAAGTAGAGAAAGCGTGGGTTACTCTTCTAAAACTGCAAAAAATTGCTCTAGAAGAAAAATAAATTAATTTTTATGAGGTGTTGGTATGGAATGGTTAAAAAATGAAAAAGAGCTTTTTCAATTTCTAAGTGATATGAAAAGGAAGAACCAAGTAGCAATGAAAATCAAATCCAACCTGTTACACCTACAGACTATGCGGAAGCACAGCTGAGTTATGAGGCTCTTGTTAACCAATGGGGAATCGGTTCTCTCTATATTCCGTCTTCTGGTATATACTCCAAGATTCTTGCAGGAATGAGCAATGACAATTTAATGGTTGGCTTGGGAACCTATTATCCAAACCAGTTACTTGGAAAAGGAAACTATGTTTTGATGGCACATAATTTAGTTCAAGGTGGGGGAGTCCTTCGTAATTTACCACAATCTAGCGTAGGATCAACAATTTATGCGACTGATTTTAGCAAGATTTATGAATATGAGATCACTACAAATAAAATTGTTAACCAATCAGAGGGTAAGTTATTGGATATCCCACAAGAAGGTGATTCGCCTTTAATGACTATTTTTAGATGTGAGGGAGGATTACACACAGCTAATCGTGCATTAATTCAAGCTAGGTATGTTCGATCTTACTCAGCTGAAAATGGTTCACATGATATTAAACAAGCTTTAGGATTAGAAACAACGAGAAATAAGACAGTCAATAAACAACGTCTAAATGACCAACAGGCGACTTCAACTAATAGAACTGAAGCAGCAAAGGAAAGTATTACTCCCGATAAGGATACTAAAAAGGCAAAGCAAACAAATAAAATAGAATGGCGCTTCACAGAAAAGAAAGCTATTTATTCTAACTTCCAAGTGTTTTCTATCCTAGTATTTCAATTAGCTAATGCTTATCCTATTCTGATTGGGTTAGTTTTTCTTGTTGGTCTCTCAAGTTGTATTCTATTGAACAGAATATAATGAGTGACAAAACTTATATATTTTTTTATAAAAAATTCATAAAATAAAGTTATCTTAGATGTAACACAGGAAAGGAAAGAGAAAAAGTGAAAAAAAAGCATATTTCAAAAGTAGCTTCCGCTGTTCTTCTTTCTCAAATGCTATTGACAACACCGTTACAGGTATTAGCAGATGAACAGCTTTCAACGCCAACCAGTCAATCCAGCACGATGAATAATCAGTCTGAAGAATCTACTTCAAGTAGTGATGAACAAACAGGAACGTCTACTACACAAACAACGACTGATTCCACAGAAAGTAGTACAGATCAAAGTACAACCGATGATACAACAACTAGCTCGACAGATACGACGTCTACAACAGAATCGTCTGAAAAGCCTACAGAAGACAGTACGACAGATTCAACAAGTACAACGGAATCCAGTAGTGAGTCTAAACCAGATGAAACTAAACCTAGCGAAATAAAGCCGAGTGAATCGAAACCAGAAAAGCCGAACACTGGCAGTTCTACGAATGAATCACAGACTCAGCCAACAACTGAACCTTCAAACAATCAGCAAGCACCGTCTGTTGCTCCAAACAATCAAGCAAAAGCAACAAGTGAGGAACAGCAAGTTAAACCAGCAGAAAGCGAGTCAAAACCGTATCACCAAACGCCAACTGCGCCTATTCAAGAATTAGTTCCTTCAAGCAAAGAAACGGCTGAAGGAAACATTCATTTTGAAAAAGATGAGTCCGTAGAAAGCTTTGTCCGAAAAATCGGCGAATCTGCTCGCAAAGTAGGACAGGAGAACGATTTATACGCTTCTGTCATGATTGCGCAAGCCATTTTGGAATCAGCTAGCGGACAAAGTCAGTTAGCACAAGCGCCAAATTATAACTTGTTCGGAATCAAAGGAACACATAACGGAAAAGGTGTTTCTTTTGCCACACAAGAGGATTTAGGTGACGGCACTCTTTACACCACACAAGCTACTTTTAGACAGTATGAAAACTATGAAGATAGCTTAAATGACTATGCACAGCTGCTTAAAGAAGGTTTGACTGGTAATAGTCAATTTTATAGTGGTGTATGGAAAACAAACGCAAAAACTTATCAAGAAGCAACTAAATTCTTAACTGGCAGATATGCAACTGATACGAAATACGATCAAAAATTAAATGGTTTGATCGAAACCTATCATTTAACGGACTTCGACAAGGAAATCGCAGGACCACAATTAAGTAAAGAAGGATATATTGTACCAGTGAAAAACTATACGATTTCTAGTCCGTTTGGTACTCGTGGGGGAGAATTTCATAGAGGATTAGATTTGGCAGCAGCACAAGGCGAGCCAATCTATGCTAGCAAAGCAGGAACGGTCGTTAAAGCAGAGTTTCACCCTTCATGGGGGAATTATGTAGCTATTGAGCATGAAGACGGTACAACGGCTTTATATGCCCACCAACAAGAATATCAAGTCAAAGTTGGCGACAAAGTAAAACAAGGTCAGATCATTGGCTATGTTGGCTCGACAGGAAATAGCACAGGTAGCCATTTACATTTTGAATTATGTTTAGATCATAGTTTAAGTCAATCACAATTGGTTGATCCAGAAACAGTCTTATTTTAAAAATAAGGCTGTTTTTTTTATTCAATTTTTAAGGAGGTATTGTCTATGTTGCTATTTATAAGTGGTTTATTTTTAGGCGGATTTATTGGTGTGGCGTTAATGTCATTAGTAGCAATCGATCGTTATGAAGATATGATTGATGAAAGAAGATAATTAAGAAAGAGGGAGTACAAATTTTATGACGAATAGAAATGAAGGAATCACTATCTACTTGACTATTGGTAAAGAAGTTAAGTTAAATTTTGATTCAGAGAATAACTTATCAAGTATTCGTCTATCCATTAATAAAGTTGCAGAACTTTTCGGAAATAAAGTAGTCAATGAAGAAAGTATATTTTATGTTTCAACAGTAGCCTTAGTGACAAAAAGTAACTATAAGACTTTTATTTCAGTAGTAGGTGGAAAGCAAGTTATTAGTGGAGACGCAGTTTATGAGGAAGTAAAGATGTTAACTCTAAAGCACAAAAAAAGCCTTTTTTTAATTCTGGGGGAATATCGGAATTGTTATCTGGTATTTGTTCGTTAATCTCCTTATTTTCTTTATTCAGATTATTTTGTTTTCTTTCTAGCTCTTCTAATTGTTGTAAAAGTTCTAATTTTCGTTTCTGTTCTTTGATTTTTTCTTGTAATGAAGTGGGGTCTTTTTCAGAGTAAATTTGTTGATTAACTAGTTCTAAAGCTTTATTTTGTTCTTCTTTTGTTGGTGCGTGTTTATTAAAGTCGTCTGCTTTTTTTATTTCAGGTTTAAACGTGAATTGATAGCCAATGACAGGTTTTCCTCTTCCTTTTCCGTATTTCTTTTTGATTGTCAGACCTTTGAAGATTGCGGTTAGTTCTTGGCGAATAGGCTTTATAATTTTTTTATTTATATCACTTTCTCTATAACTTTTAGGGATATCAAGTAATTCATGAAAGTCTTCTTTTGAAAAATAGGCAATTCCTTTGGTTCTGTATTGTTTTAATAATCTAAACATGGTTTTGGAATAACTGCTTTCTAATTCATTGAATTGTTGGAGAGAATATCGAACCCATTCTTCAAGATTATTAAGTAAGGGTAAGGCTTTCTCATGGACTTGTATTTCAGCAAAAGGAATATCAGCTTTTCCATCGATTTTAAATTGATTAAATAAAACAAATCGTTCACGTTGCAAACCGTCAGCACTTCTTCTACCAAAACGTAAATCCATTAATTTGTCATACGTTGTTTCTAAATCATCTATGAATCGAACATTTGCAGTTGCTTTATAATTGCTTAAATCTTTTAATTGTTCGAATGTAAATTGTACTTTTTTATCGCCTACGTCACGCATTCTAGATACTATAGAGAAGAATAAATTCATTTCTACTGACGTAAATTTGCGTAAAGGAATCGTATTTAATTCATGGTGGTATTTCACAATTTCATTTGCCATAAAATCCTCCTTCAAGATTAACTACTTAACAAAATTATAAAGAGCTTTCTAATAGGGGTCAAGCCCCTAATTAAAGACCCCTAAAAACAGACAAAAAGACCCCCAAAAGATTCTGCACACCTTGGGAGAGTAAGCATACAGCCGACGGTAAAGAGGTTTAAAAAGAGGTTTAAAAAGAGATTATAAAAGAGGAGGCAAAATTTCCCGCCTAAAAAACTCCTGCTTTTTTCCTCAAACAAGTTCGCGAATTTTTCTAAACTGGGAAACTCGCTCCCTACGGTCACTAAAAATGTGTGATCGCTACGCTCTCACATTATACTGCGCAGTCGCCTAAAGGCTCCTTTGCTTAAAAACAGTTCATAAAGAACTCCTTTGAAAAGTTCTGAGCGTTTGTTTAAGCCGTTTTAAGACAGTCTTAGTATAAAACCCTTATCTTGTTCTCAAAGCGCCTTACAGGCGGTCAGGGCAAGCCCTAACAACCCTAAAATGTTCTATAAGACCTCTAAAATTAGATCTAAGGCGTTTTAAAGTTGTTTTGGTATAATTATATACCAGAACGTTTAAAACGCCTTAAAACGCAAATTATAGCCATATGTATTTTTACGGAAGCCGGCACACTCATTTGCAAAGCTGAAGCTTTGCAAATTCGGATTCGCTCACTCGAAAATTGATTTGTTTTGACTCTGATCGATAGGTGTATTTTTTAGAAGGATTGCTAGCCAAATACGGAGGTATTTGGTGCAAATAACCGCTTGTCAAAGGGGCGCAAGCTCCCCCTTGAATCCCCCTCAAAATTCACGCTCTACAATACAAAAAAGGCTAGCATTTGCTAGCCACTTTTTGTAAAGTTTCGCTTATTTCACCGAAGGTGAAATTGTTGTTTTGTAACGATTAGGTAGAGCTACATTTTTTTCGTTGTTCAAAGATTCTTACGCCATTTACTATTAAAATCGCAGGTATTCCAAAGTAAAGGAAGAATTGATTAGCAGGCAATACAAAATATAAAATAATGCCAGCAATAACAGCTAAAATTACAGCAATTTTTGTTAATTTCATAAAGTATTCCTCCTAGTTTAAAGTTTTAATTATTTTATAACATAATTTTGGTTAGAACTATAATTATAGGTAGTGGTATTACTAAAATGGGCAATATAATTTAATTGAACGCCTTTTCCTCTTCTAGCGGCTGTAACAAATACATTATTAGCACTAACTGCTGATCCGAAAACTAATGATATAATCCCCGGTGTTAATCCAGATAGTCCAATAAAGTTTGCAATAGCTGAGACGGTATTAAGTTTATTAGTTTGGCGAGCCAATTGTTTGCATTTAGAAGGACTTACATAATAACTCATTTTGTAACATCTATAACCAGCATGATTATGTTTGTAAGAAGAGCTTGCAGCTTCAACATTAGCATTATTTGTTAATAAGACAGTACATGCAGTACTAAAAATCAAAGAGAAACTAGCAATAATAGCAATAATTTTTTTCTTGTTCTTGCAAATCATAAAAATCACCTCTAAACAAAAAATAGAGAAAACGTTTTCTATGTAAAAATCATAAAATAAAAGGTATAGTCTTGTCAAGGAGCTTTTAATAAGGATAATGCTTACATTTTTGTTAGAGTGGCATTGTTATAACAAACTAGAAAAATATGTTATATTAAATTCTTGTTGACATAATGTATACTATGCCAAGTAGCGCCTGTAGCAATAGATACAGGCGCTCACTTTGTGATTTTCAATTGGTCTAGCTAGTTACTAGCTTCTAATGCTTGATTTGATGCAATTTCTCTTTTTTAGTTCTTTGTGCATTTTTACCGGTCACTTTTTAAAGACTTGTTATTTTTTAGAGGATTTGTTAAAAGTTTAATAGCGTTTCTCAGTAAGGGACGTCGTTTTTTCATTTTCCTATGTATGGACTGCTCGAACGAGCAGCCTTTTTTTTATTCCAGGGAACGTCTTATTCTTTGAGTTTCCATGC
>DXDB01000166.1 GCA_019115705.1 Candidatus Tetragenococcus pullicola
CAAAAATACCAACTTGATTTTTCTGACGAAGACATTCCCACCTATATTTTAGAAGTCAAAAATTTTCTTGATGAGCATTTTCGACGCCCGCTCACACTAGATGAGTTAGCAAAAAATTTTCATCTCAATAAATTCCAGATTACAAAAGACTATTCAAAATATATGGGCTCTCCTCCCATTGACTATTTATTATCAAAAAAAGTTTCTTATGCAAAAGATCTGTTACGTTATACCAAACTTTCCGTCAAACAAATCTCACTTGAAATTGGTATTGAAAACACCGCCTACTTTAGTCGCTTATTCAAAAATAAAACCGGCCTCAGTCCTAGTCAGTACCGTCGTTTAGAAATCGGAGGATAACGAAACGATTTTTGACTTTCATTTTCCTATCTTTGTTTTAGCAGTTATGCTTTTTTATGACCGCGATGAAGCATTCAGTGAAAAGAACGGTCCTTTTTCAAAGGACCGTTCTTCTTTTTAATTATTGTTTATTGATTTCATTAAGAACTTGTTCGACTTCTTGCAATCGTTTCTTATCCAAATTATAGATGAAAATCAAGATAAGTCCACCGATAAGCAAAAGGATAGCTGGCATTAAATTGGAAATGGCATAAATGCGTTCATTTACAACAGCTGTTTGTGCCACTCCCCCGGTAGTAGAGGTTTGATAGCCAATTAATTGTAATAAAAATCCCGTCAATCCGCCGGCGATAGCTTGACCTACTTTTCTAGCAAAAGAATTGAGTGCATAAATGGTTCCATCTTCACGATAACCAGACACATATTGATGGTAATCGATCACATCGCTGATTAATGCCCAAACCATCAAATTAAAGAAGGAATACGAAATTGTTCCCAAAAACATTAATACGAGATATACCCATGAATTGGTAATGTGTAAAAAGTAAAGGGCAAAGAAAATGAAAGAAGAAATCAATAGAGTTGCCGAGCAAGCTTCTTTTTTCCCAAACTTTTTAATGACCGGTGTTGCTAAAGGTGCTAATAAAATTGGACACCCATAGGTAAAGAATCCCGCGATAGACATCGCTGTACTATTTTTAAAATAGTCATTAAATAGGTAACTCATCATCGTTCCTAAACCACTTTGATTCACAACAATAAACATATCCGCCACAATCAATGCTAGCAACGGTTTATTTTTACCTAAACTACGGAACATATCGCCAATACTCACATTTTCTTCTTTTTGAACCTGTACGCGTTCTGTTGTTAAACGATAGGTAAAGATGAAACAAATAAAGGCTAACGATGATAAAACGATTGCTAAAATGAAGAAACGGTTTCCACTTAAAACTTTTCTACCTGAGTCAGAAGTTACATAGACAAACATCGGAATCAAAAGAGCGGTTAACGCACCACCAATTGCCGCTCCTACGCTACGAAAAGTTGATAATTCAGCCTTATCATCAGGGTTTTGACTCATCGAAGAAGCCAAAGAGCCATAAGGGATGTTGACAAAATCAATCAAAAAACCAAACGCAATGTAAGTAACAAAAACGTAGACAATTTTTCCTGTCATTGAAAATTGATTGACAAATGGTAAAAATAAGATGATTGTAATTCCACAAAATAGATATTTTCCTCGTTTGATCCAAGGACGAAATCTTCCTTCTTTGGTTAGTTTCGAAACATCTACTGCTCGACCAATCAAAATATCTGAAATCCCATCAAAACAACGTGCTAAAAGAAACAAGGTCCCAATTACCCCGCCTGAAATCCCTAACACATTTGTATAGTAAATGGTCAAGAAACTATTAACTAGTCCCAACATCAGACAGATTCCCAAATCTCCAAACATATAGCCAACTTTATCTTTTGTTCCAAAAGGAGCAGCATCAACTTTTAATGCGCTTGCTTGACCATTGTCAACATCTGTATTTTTTTGAGTTTTTTCCAAAATGTTCCCACCTCTCTGCCTCTTCCATAAAAAAACAAATCTGTATTTATACTCACAATGTTGTTTTTAATTAAGGAATAAAGACATGTTTTCTTACAAAGAGTACTTTATCATGGTTTATTTTGATTAAAAATAGTCATTATTGACTATTAACTATCTATTTTTGTATAATATGCAAAGTACTCCATCTATTTCTTAAAGAAAGGAATGACCAACTATCTCTTCAAAAATACCAGAAATAGCCAACACAATGGTTTCCGACTCTTTTGAAATTTTTCATGTAGAAGACATTGTCGATCAAAAAAATACGACGTATCATTACCATGATTTTTATGAAATTCATTGTACCTTAAAAGGAACGGCTACATTTTTTGCTGATGAACATCAGTTTAAATTATCTCCAGGAACAATTGTTTTGATTCCGCCGAACACCTTGCATCGAATCATTAACCAAACATCTGAAAACTATGAACGTGTTTATATTTTTATTGATCCAAATTTTTTACACAAATTATCTACTCCCCAAACGAATTTGGAAGCTTGCTTTCAATCAGGAAATAATACGAGTGGCTTTAAACATCAAGTGTTAGTCGTCAATCCTATCGATTTAAAACAAGAGTTGCGCCCTTTTGACCAACAACCAAATACAAATTATGGCGATGATTTTGAATACCAGTTACAATTTTTATCTTTTTTATTAAACTTGAATCGTGCCGCCTTATCTCAAAAAAATAAACTTTCCTTTGATCAAGAAAAATTTATTCCTCAAAGCAAAAAAGAACAGCTCATTTTTGATGTGATCAACTACATTAGTGACCATTTGAAAGAAGATCTCACTTTACAAAAGGTCGCAGATATCTTTTTCGTCGATCCTTCTTATTTGTCGCGAAAGTTTAAGAAACAAACAGGCATTTCTTTTCATAAATATATAGTGACCAAGCGTTTGTTATTTAGTAAAGAGTTACTACGTGATTATCGTAGTGCCACAGAAGTCTATGCACTTTGTGGCTTTCGATCCTACACCCATTTTTTACGTTGTTTTAAAAATGAATTTTCCATGACTCCTAAAGAATTTCTGCAACAAGAGGTCACTCCCCAATATATTCGTTTTGAACATTTTGAAGACAAAAAAGACTGACTTCTTTTAAAAGTCAGTCTTTTTTTACTTATCCAAATAAATCGAACACATGAAGCAAATCAACGGTGACAGGCGAATGATCTGGGTTTGTTTCCATGACACTTTCCATGAACTTCCACCATTTTTGGTTGATTTCCGTGCTTGCTGTTTCATTCCATTTGGCTTCATCTTCTATTTCCAAATACCCAAACAAAAAGTCTGTTTCCGGATCCAAAAAGATCGAATAACTTTGAGCACCATGTTCTTTTAACATCTGACGCATTTCTGGCCATAATTCATTATGACGTTTCTCGTATTCTTTTTCAAAACCAGGATAAACTTTCATGCGAATCCCTTTTTTAATCATGCTTGCACCTCCAAGGCTTCAATCAATTCTCTAGCGGTGACAATATCGTCATTTTTAGTTTCTTCTAAGACAATATAACAATAAGGCTTATAGCTGTCGACAATTTCTAAAATTTCTTTGTACTTAATGATTCCCTTTCCTAATGAAACAGGAATGATTTTGCCATTTTCGACGCGGTAATCTTTTAAATGTAACGCACAAATTTTATCCCCATAACTAGAAAAAGCGTCTTTTACAAGATCAACCATGGAATCCTGTGTTTTTTCGGTGACAAAATTCGTCGGATCTAAGATAATTCCTAAATAAGGCGAATCAACGGCTGCTAAAAGTTCCTTGGTTTTTTCCACAGAATATAAAGGATGATTCAAACCACCTTCGATTCCAACCATCGTTTTATACTCTTCGCCTTTTTTTACTAAACGCTTGATAACTTCTATCAATGTTACAAAGGTCTCGTCTTTAAAATTGTCTTCGGTATAACCGAGATCAGGAATAACTGAACCTGTTTCACTAGCCACCATAGAAGCCCCAAAATAACTCGCATAACGAAGATAACTTTCAAACTTTCTTAAAATCTCTTCTCGTTTCTTTACATCTGGATGAATTAAGTTCGAATAACAACTCAACAAAGCAATTTGAATCTCATGTTTTGCAAAAAGATTCTTGAAATAAGTTCCCATCCCAGGATTCATTGCCACTTGGTCTGAGCGTAGGTCTGGAAAAGAAGCATTTAACGCAAATTGAAGATTGTGTATTCCTTTTTCTTGGGTCTTTTCTGCTAAGGCTTGTGGCGTTTGAATCGCTGATAAATCATGGCCACGAATCACTAAATTATGTTGCATCTTTTTCCCCTCCTAACAATAGGATATCAGAAATTCAGTAAATGCCAAGACGGTTAAAGACTGTCCATAAGGCATAGCTGTAATTCCAATATTGCGATAAAAATCAAAACTATCTCCCATACCAGTACCAATGGAAACTTGTTGGACTTCGCCTTCTTCGTTTATTTGTTCTAACAATCCTTCAACAGCACGATTCGCAACTTCTTCATAGTCTGCTGAAAGATAATGTTTATGCACGGCTTTTAAAATACCGTAAGCAAATCCAGCCGTTGCGGACGACTCTAAATAAGAGGTTTTATCAGTAATCAACGTATGCCATAACCCAGATTCATCTTGATATTCTTTCAGTGTTTTCACTTGAGCTTTTAAGGTAGTTACTAAATAGTGATAAAACGCATCGTCTGGTCGCAAATCTAAAATTTCAATAATTTCAGGAATAGCAATGGTGATCCAGCAATTGCCTCTGGCCCATAGTGCTTCGGCATAATTATGGTTTCCTTCAAAAGTCCAGCCGTGATACCAAAGGCCTGTTTTTTTATCCATTAAATATTTAATATGAATCATAAACTGATACTTTGCTTCTTCGATATATTCTGGTCGATTAAGTAGTTTCCCAATTTTGGCCAATGGTAAAACTGTCATCATTAAAGTATCATCCCATAATTGGTTGGTATTTGACGGACCATAAGTTTCATGTTGTAAGCCGTTTTCATTGGTTCGAGGCATTTCATACATCGCCCATTGCGCCCATTGTTCTAAATAAGGAATATATTTTGAATCTTTGGTATCTTCATAAAGTAAAGCCATGACCAAAAGTGGTGCCATTGTATTCACATTTTTGGGAGGTGCGCCTTCAATCATCCGAGCTTCTACCCAATCATTAACCACTTTCAACGCTTTCGGATTTTTTGTGATTTGATAATTCTTATAAATGCCATATAAACCGACCCCTTGAGGCCAGTTCCAAATACTCCAACTTTTGTCGTCCACTTTTAGTCCATCAAAATCTAGCAAAAATTCCCCACTATCATCTTTGATTGTTGTTAAATTTTTGATCATTAAATCAATTTTTTCTTCAATCGTTTCTTTTGGTACAAACATTTCTTTTAAAATCATTGTCTTCCTCCTATTTTTTTATTCTATTTTAACACGCTTTCAAAACAAAAAAATAACTCTTTTTGACTAAAAACTATCTATTCATGGTTAGAAGTAATCAATTGGACTGAGTCAATAGAGAACTACTTTTCAAAAAAACCAATCTCTAAAAAATAAAGAGATTGGTCCCACGTTTATTTCTTTATTTCTAAAATTTGATATTCATATGGTTTCAACGTATAGTTTCCACTGATTTTTTTATCTGATAATTTTTCAGTAGCCGAGCCTTGTAATTCATAACCTGCCGCATTTTCTCCTAAGTTCACAACATAAAACTGAATAGTAGTCGCAGTTTCTCGGCGATACTTCTTCACTCCTTCTTCAAGGATCAA
>DXDB01000167.1 GCA_019115705.1 Candidatus Tetragenococcus pullicola
AATTGGGCATGCGTTTTCATCATTTCTTTTAGTTCTGGGGTGTCATCGCCATAGATTTTACGTAATTGTGGCAAAATGGTATACAAATAGCCAGAACCTTGCATCCGTTCGTAGTTCCAACCTAATTGAAAACCAAACAAGCTGCGGCGGTTAATTTGTTTAAAATCTTCTTTTGTTAATTTATAATTAGATTTCGTCATCTTCAATTTCTCCTTCCTCAGTGCTTTCAGTAGTTGTTGGTTTTTCTGAAGCGGCCTTTTTGCCATTAGAGATATTGTTCTTATAACTAATGGTGGCCAAAGCAACACCAATCAAAGTGATCGCTAGCATTGGCAATGAGTTCAAGTTCACACCAAAATCTTCGACAACGGTTGCGACACTGCTTCCGATTCCTTGCATATTGGTAAATATCGTTCCCAATAAAGCAGTAATCGTAAAGCCTAAAATCAAGTAAGGGAGATGTTTTTTGACTGGTAAATAACGTAATAAAATAGCAAATCCAACAGCTGGTAAAACAGCTCCGGCAACGGATAAGCCATCGCCTAACCATTGTAATGGTCCATTTAATACGTCGACCAATCTTTGAACCAAGCCACCACCAAAAGCAAGGGCTAGAAATACGGGGATCATTCTTGATACGGACCAAGGAATTGCCCCGAATAAGAAGTTTCGTTCAATCCCTTTATAATCGAAATCTTCAATATTTTTATCGATACGATGGGCAAAAAAGGTGTTGGCAAAACGAGCCAAGATATCCAATTGAACCATCAAACTTGCCACTGGTACGGCAATGGCAGAAATGGCTTGTTCGGGATTCATCCCTAGTGAAACCGAAAAGGCTGTTGCTAGAATTGTTCCTGAGTTGGCATCGATTCTTGAAGCACCACCAAATGTTCCTACCCCTAAAATCGTCAATTGCATTGCGCCACCGATCAGTAAGCCTGTTTTCAAGTCACCCATCACAAGTCCTGTGATTAAGCCGGCAAAAACGGGGGCACTGGCCGAGGAATAAATTTGAAGTTCATCTAAAATTTGATACCCTGCATACAATGATAAGATTAATATTTGCCACCATGCTATTTCCATGTTTTTTCTCCTCCTTTTTGTTGCTACGCTTTGATTAATTTCATTAAATCTTCTGCTTTATCATTTGGAACCATTTGAGCTGTCAATGAAACGCCTTTTTCATTCAAGGTCTTAAAAGTAGTAATATCTTCATCAGTCACATTAATGGAGCGCTTGATTGAACGGGTTTCATCTGTTTGCGACATATTCCCAACATTTATTGTTTCAATCGTTACGCCTTTCTCAATTAATTCTAAGAAACGATCTGGGCGTTTGGCGACAATCATTAATCGTTGACTGTCGTATTTTCCTGCTAAAATATTGTTTGCGGCTTTTTCAACAGGCAAAACACTGAGTTTGACACCAGATGGAGTGGCCATTTTTAAGCCCATTTTTTCGACATCACTTTTTGCTACCTCATCATCTACGACCATGATGCGACTAATATTTAATTTGGTTGTCCATAAGTTGGCGACTTGTCCGTGAACAAGACGACCATCGATTCTGCTTGCAATTATCATAACGATCCTTCTTTCATCTTTTTAAAAATTGGTTTGTCACTTAAGTTGATTTCTTGGCTGTACCGACCTTCTGTTTCGAAAATAATAAGTTCATTCTTGCCTGAATGTAAAAAACTCTTAGGAATATATAACGAAAGCGTCGGTCCCACCTCCCAAAAACGGCCGATATTTACATCATTTACAAACACCACTCCTTTCCCAAATTTGCTGAGATCAAGGTAACAATCTTCAGGTTCTGTTATCGTGACCTCATAGCGATAAAAACTAGGCGTTTCTGCTTGCCAGTCTCCAGAAAAATCGACGGTTGTCACCGTTTCTAGAGCAAGACAATATTGTTGCCAGTTGCTAATAAAATGTAGATCGGCCATGACGCCTTGTCGCAAGCCCTTTTGCTGTGTTTCTGTCAACAAGCGATGGCCATAATTCACGCGTCCCATGTTTTCCATTAACAGGTCCAGTTGACTGTCATTTTCTTTGGCTTCAATAAAAATATCCTCACCAATTTCGTGTTGATATTGGCTAGCGACGAATTCTTGATCCAGATAGACTTGTGCGCGATCTCGTCCATCAATGATACGAATTTTTTCTTTTTCGGCGTCTTTTTTTATCCTCGTTCGGTACAAAAGATAGCCCGTATTTTGGCCAAGCTCTTCCATGGTTTGTGGATAGACGGAAGAAACAGGTTGGCTGATTGTCTCTAAGGTTGAAAAAAGACTGACCTTATCTGTTAATTGACTCTTGTTTACTGCCATACTTTCTTTTACGAGTGGCTTCATTTGCTTGATTTCAGGATAGTATTTTTTCAGCATGCGACGGATAGCTTCATACTTTTCGTTCGGATTTCCCGCCTCATCTAAAGGCGCTCCATAATCATAAGAGGTGACTTGTGGCAGATCCGTATGCAAACGCGCTGAGCACCCATTCATAAAGCCAAAGTTTGTCCCGCCGTGAAACATGTATAAGTTAATGCTGCCTAGTTCTAATACTTCATGAATGGCTTCTGCTAATTCATCGGGATCACGTCTAACGATGGGTTCGTTGTAACGGTTGAACCAACCATCCCAAAATTCCATACACATTAAGGGCCATCTTTTTCCGTGTTCAGCAAAGAAATTTTCCATACTAGCAAAATTTTCTTTGGCTTTTGATCCAAAATTACCTGTCGTTAAAATATCGTCTTCAATCAAACTGCCCGCTCGTAAAGTGGCTTGCCAGGGCCCATCTGACGTGAAAAAGGGAACGTCAATACCGCGCTCGCGCATCAATTGGGCAATGGCTCTCAAATACTCTTTTTCTTCGCCAAACGAACCATATTCATTTTCCACCTGCATCATCAACATATTGCCACCTTGAGTCAATTGATGGGCTTTCAATTTTTCCATCAAGACATCATAATAAGAAGCAACTTGATCAATAAATGCGGGATCATTGCGACGAATCTTTCCTTTTTCTTGTAGCAGCCAAGCAGGAAGTCCCCCAAATTCCCATTCTGCACAAATGTAAGGTGATGGACGAACAATGGCATACAGGCCGAGACTTTCTGCCGTTTCTAAAAACCCTTCCAAATCTAAAATACCTGAAAAATCAAAGGTTCCTTTTTTGGCTTCGTGCATATTCCAAGGGACATAGGTTTCGACTGTATTGAAGCCAAGCGCTTTTAAATTGTACAAGGAATGATACCAATCATCAGGAGGAATCCGAAAATAATGAATGGCTCCTGACAAAATTTTGAA
>DXDB01000168.1 GCA_019115705.1 Candidatus Tetragenococcus pullicola
ATTATCGTAAACGGTCATGTGGGGATACAAGGCATAGTTTTGGAAAACCATGGCGATGTCACGGTCTTTAGGTGCCACATCGTTCATGACTTTACCACCAATTTGAAGTTCACCTTCTGTGATGTCTTCAAGGCCTGCGATCATTCGAAGTGTCGTTGATTTCCCACAACCAGAAGGACCAACGAAAACGATGAATTCACGATCTTTGATATTCAAGTTAAAGTCTGTTACTGAATAATTTTCTGCATTATCATATTTTTTATAAATATGTTTTAACGCCATTTCTACCATAATGATTTTCCTCTTTTCTTTTGTTTTACAAGTATTACTATAATGAAAACGATTAAACTTTACAATGGAAACGTGCACAAAAAATAGACTGTTTTTTGTGCATGTTGTCAAAAGTATTAGAAAATAGCAAAGGTTGTGACCAGAAAGTTTCCTAAAAAGAGATCATTCATATCTTTGAGATTCAATCCCGTTTTGGCTTGAAACTTATCAATTTTGTATTGAAGCGTGTTGCGATGCATAAATAAATCTTTGGCAGCAGAACTAACATTGCCTTGATTTTTCCATAAAAAGACAATGATTTCATTCATATCTTCGTCAAACCAATCGTTGTATAATTTTTGCATCAAATAACTTTCGCTTCCAAAACGATCGGCAAAATAAGGAATCGTCGCCATTCCCAAATCACAACATTTCGTTTGAGAATTTCTTTCTAAAAACTTCGAGAAAATCATTTCTTCTTCTTTTAATAGAGAGGAAAATTCTTGATCATAAACATGAAAAGGACCGACGAATAAGCGTGTGTACACATTGAAATCGCCATCTAAAGCTAGAAAAAGGCCTTCTAATTCTTCTTTTGTGAGGGCTTGTTGACTCTTTCTTTCAATCAAAAGTCCATATTTTTCGGTCACAAAAAAACTATCTACGATTTCAGGAAGCATATTGCGGATTTCTTTGTCCCAATCCGAAGAAAGTAAATCATGAGTGCCATGAAATTCCACTTGAATGATGCGATAACTTCCCTCAGAAACAGGGGCTGCTTTTTCTAAAAATAAGGCATTGTACCAACTATGATGACTGGCATTATCTTTTATTTCTTTGTTAATTGTCAATAAAGACAATAACTGTTTTTCGCTAGTAGATAATTTTTCGATTGGAATCCATAAAAAACCTTGGTTACTAGGAATGGAATAAAAAGTTTTTTCATCTTCGGCAGGAAAAGGATGCAACGTTGCTTCAGGATAAATTTTTTGTAGTTGTTGATAATTCACACGATGACCACCTTATAACAAACTTGATTCTAATCCTTATTGTAAGGGATAGAAGGCATTAAGGAAAGCTCGTGAGAAAAAGTTTCAAAAAAACTTCAAAAAGCCCGCTTATCAACTGATTTAGAAAACGATTTCTGGTATGATAAGAATAACCCAGCTGGTGAAAGTAGGCGTTTATAATGAATAAAGTACAAAAGAGAATTGTTGGCTGTTTAGCTGGTATCTTCGTGATTACGTGCCTGATAACAGGATCGGTTGTTTTTGGTCATAAAAGAAGTGAAACCAGTCCGGAT
Source organism: Candidatus Tetragenococcus pullicola (assembly GCA_019115705.1). GTDB lineage: Bacteria > Bacillota > Bacilli > Lactobacillales > Enterococcaceae > Tetragenococcus > Tetragenococcus pullicola. The sequence continues at coordinate 1,574 of DXDB01000168.1, forward strand.
AAAACGGAAACAAGTATCTCTCAAAGAAAGCAAACAACTGAGACTTCTTCAAAAAAGTCCCAAGAAACAGTGCAAGAACCTTTAAAACAACCTTTGATTGGCTTGGAAGAAAAAAAGCAAACAAATGAAGAACCAGCAAAAGAAGGGGAATTTGTCTTGAGATCTGTAGGGGATTTGCTGATGCATGAAACGGTATCTGCCATGGCCGACACCCAAAGCGACTTTTATCAATCCGCAGTCGAGTCATTGCAGAAAGAGGGTATTGATTTTAAGCCTTTAAAAGCAGAAAAAAGTACCGACGATCAAAAAGATTATGATTTTTCACCGATGTTTGCTCAAATCGCGCCGTTTACAGAATATGCGGATGCGACAATTGCCAATTTAGAGACGATTGCGACCTACCCTGAGTTACCAATTTCGGGGTATCCACAATTTAATGGTCCCAGTACCCTTTTGGAAAATATAAAAAATATTGGCATCGATATTGTAAGTAACGGCACCAATCATAGCCTTGATTATTACACAGAAGGCGTTATGCTTTCGACAAAATATTTAAAGGAAGCAGGTCTACTTTATACGGGAAGTTATGAAAGCTTCGAGGATCAAAAGAAGCCGAGAATCATTGAGAAAAATGGCATCAAGGTGGGCTTTTTAACCTATACTTATGGGACCAATGGGATTCCTGTTGAAGAAGGTAAAGAGTATACGATCAGTTTGATTGATATCGATAAAATGACCAAGGAAATAAGCGAGTTAAAGAAAAAGGCTGATGTGGTTGTTGTGAGTGTTCATGATGGACCCGAATACGAAACGCTTCCCAATGATGATCAACGCTTCGTCTTTGAAATGGTCAGTGAAGCAGGGGCGGATTTGATTTTAGGTGGGCATCCTCATGTTTTACAACCTGTTGATTGGTATAACGATCATAAGACCTTTGCCATTTATTCGCAAGCCAGTTTTATCTCAGGACAAGTCAATGCTGACAGTAAGCAAGGAGGCATTACTCAGGTGACCTTTAAGCGTCAAGAAAATGGAGAGGTAACGGTTACGGCTCCGAAATTTATGCCGACCTATATTAAAGGTGTTGAAGAACAAGAACTGTATGAAGTGGTTCCTTATGCGGATTATGATAAATATGAAATTCCAGATGGCAATCAGTGGTGGGATACGCTGAAAGAACGCATGACGACTTATACCGATGATTTTGACTATGTGAATCATCTAGAAACGAATCGAACCAAAGAAAATCAAACGATTCATCGTTGAATAAAAAGAATTATATCTAAAGAAAATTCTGATTATTTAATAAAAAAGAATTGACAACAGAAAGAAAATGGCGTAGAGTATGAAGCAACTTAAGAAAAGACAATGAAAAGAAGAGTAACCACTCGTTATGTTAAGAGAGTCTCTGGTTGGTGAGAAGAGATGATAAAGAAGCGGTGAAACACATCTTGGAGTCAGTTTTTTGAAGCTGAGTAAAAAAACTCGGGTCGCCCGTTATAGCGCTGGTTATTGATTGATAACCGATGAAGGTCTATTTTGTGAGAAATAGGCAAAAAAAGGTGGAACCACGTAATTGACGTCCTTTAGCCAACTTGGCTAGGGGACTTTTTTTATGGATCAATCAATCAACCAACTGAGCTTTGCTTTGAAAAAAGGAAAGAAAAATGAGGTGGGACCGCGTATGAACGCCCTCTGGTAGATACTATCAGAGGGCGTTTTTTTAAGTAAGAGTATAAGAAAGAATCGTAAAGTAATGACAGACGAAAAAGGAGTGAGCATCGTGAAAGAGTTAGTCACTGTATTTCCACAATTAATGATAGGGGCTCAAACGACGGTAAAGTTATTTGTTTTGACCTTGATTGGATCCATTCCCCTAGGTATTTTATTGGCTTTTGTTTTAAGAAGTCGTTTCAAACTGGTAAAAGCCATTGTTCAAGTTTATGTCTGGTTGATGAGAGGGACACCATTGTTATTGCAATTGATTTTTGTTTTTTATGGCTTGCCTCTTATAGGAATTGTTTTTGATCGTTTTGAAGCGGCCTTGTTGGCTTTTATTTTAAATTATGCCGCTTATTTTGCCGAAATTTTTCGAGGCGGTATTCAATCGATTCCTTTTGGTCAATATGAAGCAGCCAAAGTTTTACGCTTGAACAAACAGCAAACTATTTTTCGTATTATTTTACCGCAAGTCACCAAAATCACGCTACCTTCAGTGGGAAATGAAGTTATTAATCTTGTAAAAGATACCTCTTTGGTTTATATTTTGGGGCTTTCCGATGTGATGCGGATGGGGAAAATTGCCATGGAACGACAAGCTTCGTTACTTCCTTTGTTAGGTGTTGGTTTGATTTATTTGGCTATGACCGCCATTTTCACTTGGTTGTTGAATCGGATAGAAAAACGTTTGGATTATTATCGTTAGGAGGACTAAAACATGTTAGAACTAAAAAATATATCGAAAGCATTTGGATCCAAGAAAATTTTTGAAAAATTAAATTTATCGATAACCAAAGGATCAATATTAACCATCGTGGGTCCTTCTGGTGGTGGAAAAACAACCTTGTTGCGGATGTTAGCCGGACTTGAATCTTGTGATAGTGGGACGTTTTTATATGAAGGACAAGCCTTTGATCCAGTCGACACACTTGACCAAGAACAAGTCGTGGGCGTCGTTTTTCAGGATTTTCAGTTATTTCCGCATTTAACAGTTTACGAAAATATTAGTTTGGCGCCAAAGCTGGTTTTAAAAACGGAAAAAGAAAAGTTAGACCAACAAATTCAACAATTGGCCGTTCAATTAGGCTTAGAAGAACTTTTGACACAATATCCTTACCAATTGTCAGGTGGACAAAAACAACGAGTGGCCATTGCCAGAGCCATGGCGATGCGTCCGAAAGTGTTGGCGTATGATGAACCAACTAGTGCCTTAGATCCGGCGTTAAGACAACAAGTCGAACAACTGATTTTAGCTTTGAAAAACGAAGGAGTCACCCAAATCGTGGTAACTCATGACCGCCTCTTTGCTGAAGAAATTGCAGATGACTTGTTTGAAGTGACGACTGTATAAAAAGTGGAAAGAAGGAAAAGAAAATGAAAAAGAGAATGGGTTTAATAATGATGGTGGCTTTACTTGTGTTTTTAGGAGCTTGTGGGAAAAAGACGACAGAAGCAGCAAAAGGTGATACGCTTGTTGTTGGTTTAGACGATACGTTTGTTCCAATGGGCTTTCGTGACGATGACGGAAAACTAACTGGTTTTGATGTCGAACTTGCCCAGGCGGTCTTTGATTTGGAAGATAAAAAAGTTGAATTTCAGCCCATTGAATGGTCGATGAAAGAAACTGAACTTAAAAATGGGACCATCGATATGATTTGGAATGGGTATTCAAAAACAGAAGAGCGCGAAAAAGCGGTCTTGTTTACAGAACCTTATATGGAAAATGTGCAGTTAGTTGTTACCAAAAAAGATAGTGGCATTGATACCATTGATAAAATGGCAGGAAAAGTTTTAGGTGCACAAGAAGGATCCTCTGGCTACGATGCCTTTAATGACCAGTCGGAAACGTTAAAAGATATTGTAAAAGATAACGAACCTGTTTTGTACGCGAGTTTTAATGAAGCTTTTCTCGATTTAGAAACAGGACGGATTGATGGGCTCTTAATCGATCGTGTCTATGCTGATTATTATTTAAGTCAAAAAGACCAAACAGATGATTTTAATTTGATGGATAGTACGTTTACGGCAGAAAATTTTGCAGTTGGTGTTCGCAAAGAAGAGACCGACTTGGCCGAGGAAATTAATGAAGCGATTCAAAAATTACGTGAGGATGGGAAGTTTCAAGAGATTTCTGATAAATGGTTTGGACAAGATGTGTATCCAAACTAAATGAGAAAATCGCACAAAGCATAAGTGATTGCTTCTCCTCAATTTTTAACCTATAATAAGCTTGTTGAAAATAAAAATGAAGGGAAAACTTTTGTTCCCTTCATTTTTCTTGTATAATGGATTTGATGAAAAGAAGGTGAAAAAAGTGGCACAAAAACGAAGCCAATCTAAAAAAGGAAAAAAGAAAAAACGTAAGACAAAAAAACAAATGCAGCAACAAGAAAAATTGACGTTGATTGTATTAGGCTTCTTTTTCCTTTTACTGGCCGGATTTGCAGCCTTTCAATTAGGCTTTTTAGGGACATTAGTCGCCAACGCTTTACGAATCGTTGGTGGAAACACGTATCTTTTGTTATGCCTTGGCTTAGCTTGTTATGGTATCTGGCTGATGGTAAAAAATACTGCCGCAAAAATCAGTCATTGGCGTAAAATTTCTGGCGGAAGTTTATTTTATGTGGGAATTTTGATTAGTTTACATGCCCGTTTATTTGCACGAATGCAATCAGGAAATCCGAATGTTTTACGCACTACATGGGGTTTGTTACTTAGCGATATTCAACAAAACCGCGTCGAACAAAATGTCGGTGGCGGGATGGTTGGCGCCCTTTTGTATCATATCAGTTATTTTCTAGTTTCCCAAGTAGGAAGTTATATTATTTCGGGGCTATTGATTCTTTTAGGTATTTATCTAATTAGTAATCTTGATACGCAGCAATTATTAGATAATTTACATACCATCAAGGAAAAAGTTGGGCAACTTTTAGAAGGAAATCCTGAAAGAAAAGAGCAGCGAGCAGCGAAAAAAGAAGCCAAACGCCAAGCCAAAGCTGAAAAAGAAGCCCAGCAACGACAAAGCGTGTTGGCAGAATTAAAAGAACAAGAAAAAAACCAAGTTCGCAAACAAACAGATGGTGAGAAATTAGCTGCTGAACAAAATTCAACGGTAGAAATCGAACCGCAACAGTTGAGCTTTGTGCCAATTGATAGTTTTCAAAAAGATCAAGCGAAAGCCACTGATGCTACTTCAAGTAAAAAAGTTGAAAAAGAAACTTCGCCTGAAGAAGACGACGATGGCAAAGATCTTGAGTTTGAAATTTCTCAAGAAGTCGAAGATGAAGACTATGAATTACCACCAGCTAACTTGCTTTCTGCTGGTGAAACGACCGATCAAAGTAGTGAATATAATAAAATTGAAAAAAATATCAAGGTATTAGAACGAACCTTTGATAGCTTTGGTGTCGAGGCAAAAGTGGTCAAAGCCAGTTTAGGACCGGCTGTTACTAAATTTGAAATCCAGCCTGCAGTCGGTGTCAAAGTAAGTAAGATTGTGGGCTTGACAGATGATATAGCCCTAGCTTTAGCCGCTAAAGATGTGCGCATGGAAGCCCCTATTCCAGGAAAGTCTTTGATTGGGATTGAAGTACCTAATGATGCGGTCAGTACGGTTTCTTTCAGAGAAGTCATTGAAGCAACGCCACCGCATGGCGATCATTTATTGGAGGTTCCCTTAGGACGAGACATTTCCGGACGTGTGCAAACAGCTGATTTGACTAAAATGCCGCATTTGCTGATTGCTGGATCCACTGGGAGCGGGAAATCGGTAGCCATCAATGGTATTATTACCAGTATTTTGATGCAGGCCAAACCACATCAAGTCAAACTGATGATGGTCGATCCTAAAATGGTTGAGTTAAATGTCTATAACGGCATTCCCCATCTGTTGACGCCAGTGGTTACCAATCCGCGTAAAGCCGCCCAAGCGTTGCAAAAAGTCGTACAAGAAATGGAAGAACGCTACGAAAAATTTGCGGCAGCTGGCGTGAGAAATATTACCGGTTATAATGAATTAGTCGAAGAAAAAAATAAAGAAGACGGCGAAAAACGAGCCGTGTTGCCATTTATTGTTGTCATTGTTGATGAATTAGCAGATTTAATGATGGTTGCCAGTAATGAAGTCGAAGATGCCATCATTCGTCTAGCACAAATGGCACGGGCTGCAGGAATTCATATGATTCTAGCAACTCAACGTCCCAGTGTCGATGTCATCACCGGAATTATCAAGGCGAACGTACCCTCACGGATAGCTTTTGCCGTTTCTAGTGGTACTGATTCACGAACGATTATTGACCAAAGTGGTGCTGAAAAATTATTGGGACGCGGTGATATGCTTTTCTTACCAATGGGGAAAAATAAACCCATCCGAGTCCAAGGTGCCTTTATTTCAGATCATGATGTTGAGGCCATCGTCGAGTTTGTGACCGATCAACAAGGTGCCAATTATGAAGAGAAGATGATGGTGACTGAAGAAGAAACCAATGCAGCCAAACATAGTGAATCAGAAGATGAACTTTATGACCAAGCCAAAGATCTTGTTATCGATATGCAAACGGCCAGTGTTTCTTTATTGCAACGTCGCTTTCGTATCGGTTATAATCGCGCCGCACGAATGGTCGATGACTTAGAAGCCAAAGGAATCGTCGGCCCTTCTGAAGGAAGCAAACCACGCAAAGTCTTGGTTGAAAAAGAAGCAGAGCAAGTCGAATCTTCCGATGAAGAACCGCCGCTTATGTAAAAAAAGTAGATCAATAAGTCCTCTGTGCTTATTGGTCTATTTTTTATTTCTACTGTTTTTTTCACAAATAGATATCAAATAATAAAGAGCAGTTTTGAGATATATTTAAATGTTTTTCATATAATAGCAGAGTATTTTTAAAAAACTTTGTGAACCATTGCGTTATGAACTAAAATCCTGTATAGTAAGACCGATGATTTAGAAATGAGGAAAAAGATGAAACCTTCTATTTATGCAATGACAAAAGACACATTGACTGAGTGGTTACTTGAAATTGGCGAGAAAAAATTTCGTGCCCAACAAATCTGGGAGTGGCTGTATCAAAAAAGAGTCCAAACTTTTCAAGAAATGACGAATCTTTCAAAAAATTTAATCGAAAAATTAGAAACAAACTATACATTGAATCCGTTAAAACAAGTAGTCGTACAAGAGGCAGCAGATGGCACAGTTAAATATTTATTTGAGCTTCCTGATAAACATATGATTGAAACGGTATTGATGCGCCAAGAATATGGGCTGTCTGTTTGTGTCACCACACAAATTGGATGCAATATTGGTTGTACGTTTTGTGCCAGTGGTATTTTAAGAAAAGAGCGCAATTTAACAACCGGAGAGATCGTTGCTCAAGTCATGATGGTCCAACATTATTTGGATAATAAAGCAAATGATGAACGCGTCTCTCATATCGTAGTGATGGGAATCGGTGAACCGTTTGATAACTTTGATCCGGTTATGAATTTTTTGACTATCATGAACGATGCCAAAGGATTGGCCATTGGTGCTAGACACATGACTGTCTCAACAAGTGGCTTAGCACCAAGAATCCGAAAATTTGCCGAAAATGGACTACAAGTAAACTTAGCCATTTCCTTACACGCTTCCAACAATGACGTTCGTACTTCGATTATGAAAATTAATCGCACCTTTCCTATTGAAAAGTTGATGGCGGCAATTGATTATTATACAGAAAAAACGAATCGACGCGTCACGTATGAATACATCATGTTGAATCACGTCAATGACCGTCCGGAGCACGCCAAAGAACTAGCAGATTTATTGAAGTCGCGCCGTCATTTGGCTTATGTGAATTTGATTCCGTATAACCCAGTCAGTGAACACGATCAATATTCACGTAGCGAAAAACAAGATGTTTTGACTTTTTACAATATATTGAAGAAAAATGGCATCAATTGCGTAATCCGTCAAGAACACGGGACAGACATCGATGCAGCCTGTGGACAGCTTCGTAGTAAACAAATGAAAAAAGCAAAATAACAACAATCAGACTCTTTGACAACACCTGTTGAGAAAGGGTCTTTTTTTGCTTTCATCAACACTTGTAATATCAAATGTTTGCATATTCTAAACGGGAGCAAGAACTATTTGGCCATGAAAACTGGAAACCTATGTCCAACAACGGGTACTCGGCCATGAAAACTGGAAACCTATGTCCAAGAACAGCTATTTGGCCATGAAAACTGGAATCTCATGTCCAAAAACGGCTACTCGGCCATGAAAACTGGAATCCTATGTCCAAGAACAGCTACTCGGCCAAGCAAACAACAATCCTATGTCCGACTGAATGATTTTCATTGGAGAGATTGCAGATTAATTGACGAAAGTTCATTTTATGGCTATTATTTTTAAAGGATACAAAATCATTTTGACAGCTTTGTTCATAATGATGAGGAGGAGAAATAAAATGAAGAAAACTGGTATTACCTTATTAATGACACTGATTCTTTTAACAGGATGTTATGGAAATAATGACGATACAAGTGAAAGTAGTAAAGAAACGCCAACTGATGTGAAGCAAGAAATTAATGTTTCTTTAGCTGGTGAATTATCAACGCTTGATAGTGCGCAATATACCGATGTCAATAGCTCGGATATGATTGGTCAAGTAACAGAAGGGCTTTATCGTTTGGATGAAAATGGCGATCCGGAATTAGCCTTAGCTTCTGAAGAACCCGAGATAAGTGAAGACGGCTTAACCTATACGTTCAAGCTTCGAGATACTAAGTATAGTGATGGTAGCCAAGTAAAGGCAGAAGATTTTGTTTATGCTTTTCAAACCGTGGTCGATCCAAAGACGGCTTCTTCAAGTAGCAATCGGATGGATATTTTTGAAAATGGCCGTAGTATTCGTGAAGGAGACAAAGAAGTTTCTGAATTAGGCGCCAAAGCTGTTGATGATCAAACCTTAGAGATTCAATTAGAAGATCCTCAACCATTTTTACCGCAAATTTTGACAGGAACGCCATTTATGCCAAAATCGAAGGCCTTTGCGGAAGATAAAGACAAAACTTATGGCACCAATACTGATAATTTCCTCGGAAACGGTCCCTTTGTGATTGAGGGATGGAACGGTAATAATCTATCCTTTAAATTAAAGAAAAATGATAATTATTGGGATGCTGAAAATGTCAAATTAGAAACGATTGATGTGCAAGTAGTCAAAGAAATTGCCACTGGTACGAGTTTATTTACCGATGAACAACTGGATTATACCGTTTTAGCGGATACCTATGCTCAAGAATACCAAGACTCTGATCAGGCTTACTTTGTTCCCAAAGCATTGGTTGGTTATATCAGTCCAAACCATAAAAAAGAAGTCACTGGCAATGTCAATTTGCGAAGAGCTATCATTCAAGCCATTGATAAGGATAATTTTACAAAAAATATCTTGGCAGATGGCTCGACACCGCTGAATGGTTTTGTTGCCAAAGATTTTGCTAAAAATCCAGAGACAGACAAAGATTTCCGCGAAGAAAGTGGTGATTTGATGCCTTATGATGTAAAAGCGGCCCAAGCTTCTTTTGAAAAGGCCAAGCAAGAACTAGGCAAAGATGAAATCACGCTTGAATTACTATCCGCGGATACCGCTTTGGCGAAAAAGACGATTGAGTTTTTACAAGGTCAATTAGAACAAAACTTGCCAGGATTGACCATCAATTTGAAATCAGTACCTTTGCAAAACCGTTTGGACCTTCAAACGCAAAGTGATTACGATTTGGTTTTTGGTACCTGGACGCCAGATTATGCCGATCCTATCGACTTTTTAAATTTCTATGATTCAAAAAGTGGACTAAATTCTTCCGGGTATAGCAATGAAGACTATGACCAAGGCCTGCAAGAAGCTCGGACCACGCTTGCTAATGATAATCAAGCACGATGGGACCAATTAATCGATATGGAACATCTTTTGATTGAAGAAGATACAGCTGTTTTACCATTTTATCAAGGCTCTGTTGCCTATCTAAAATCAGATCGATTGGAAGGATTACAAGTCTTTCCATTTGGGCGAACAGTTTCTTATCGGTTGGCTTATGTCACAGAATAAAAGCAAAAAGAAGGTGCTCTCAACAGATGAGTTCCTTCTTTTTTAGTTGAATCATCAATAGGATGCTAGGTGAAAAGCCTTAATTGCTGACACTTTTTAAAATTTTTAGCTTGAACTAAAAATGAGTAATAATCTTTTTGCTGAAAAAATTTCTTCACAAAAAACAGTCAAATGAAAACGGAAAGAGAGAATATCGCCAACTCACGCCTTTTTAAGAGGTAATTAAATGAGAATAAAATGTGAAAAAGAAATAATTAGTGGTGTTATATCAATGCTTTTAATTATAAAATTTGTTTTTACTCATTTTTCTCTTGATTTTTTAATAATT
>DXDB01000169.1 GCA_019115705.1 Candidatus Tetragenococcus pullicola
TGGGGACAACCTATGTTTACCGATCATGGCACGTTTATCATTGGCTTTAAAAAAACGAAAAAGTATATTACGGTTTCTCCAGAAGTAGCGGGTATGAAGTGCTTTGTCTCTGCTATCGAAAAAGCAGAGTATGTTCACACGGATAATACATTTCGCATTGGTTGGCAACAGGTCATCGATTGGGACTTGTTAGCGGCAATCATTGACTATAATATAGAAGAAAAGGCTTCTTACACCGGATTTTGGCGTAAAGGGCCATCAGAGAAATAGAGTTAACGAAAGAGGGAAAAAGTATGATTCGCATCGGTTGTACAAGTTTTAATGAGCATGAAAGTTTAACTGGCAAAAAAGAAACGACTTTGTTTGAGTATGCGGGTCATTTTCCTTTGGTTGAGATGGATACTGGTTTCTATTCAATTCCTTCTTATGAAAATGTTGAAAAGTGGGTAGGCCAAGTCCCGGACAACTTTCGTTTTATCATGAAAATACATCAAACTTTTACGAAACACCAAGAAGCTTCTCCAGCTCAATTAAAAGAATTGGCAGACCAACTTAGCCACAATTTGCAACCAATGGTAAAATCTGGAAAACTCTTTTGTTTGTTGGCACAATTTCCACCTTATTTTTCCTGCACAAAGCAAAATGTGAGGTATTTGCGTTTTATTCGAAAGCTTTTTCCTAATTTTCCTTTTGCTATTGAATTTCGTAATCCAAGTTGGTATGATTCAAACTATATAAATGGAACAAAAGAATTTATGCGGACGCAAAATATAGCGCTTGTGATTGTGGATGAACCGAAAAAGTTATCTTCTACGGTTCCATTAGATCCGGCAGTCACCAATGATGTCTTTGCTTTTTTTAGATTTCATGGACGAAATGATAATGGTTGGCTGGCGACAGGCCCACAAGCGCGGCAATTACGAACAAATTATTGTTACCAAGAAGATGAATTAAAACAATTGGCCCAGCTTATTATTTCAGTGGAAAAAAAGGTCAAGGAAGTCGGCATTATTTTCAATAATAATGCTGGGGGCGATGCGGCGGAAAATGCCAAGTCTTTGCAACAAGAATTAGGGATTGATTACAATGGATTGAATCCCAGTCAATTGGAGCTTTTTTAAGGCGGGTAAAGGATGATTAAAGCAATTTTTTTCGATATTGATGGCACACTATTAACAAGTAGAGGGAAGATTTCAAAAACAACGAAGAAAGCCATTTTTCAAGCGCAGCAAAATGGTGTTTTGTGCGGTGTCTCTACAGGTCGTAGTCCAATGAGCGTGAAAAGAATTTTAAAAGATTTACCACTAGACATGTTTGTTACTTATAACGGTCAATATGTGTATACTACTAAAGAAATCGTTCGTCAAGAGCCATTTGATCAAAAAGTGTTGGCTGAAGTCGTGGCTTTTTCTGATCGCAAATCGAGACAAATTGCTTTTTTTGCGAAGAATCACTTGGAAGGAAGTTTGACTGTACGGATTAGTGAAACTGGGGTACTCCGACATTTGATTCGTTTTGTTCCCAAACGTTTTCCGATTCGTCGGATGAAACTAATTTTACAAAAATATAGTCCCCGACGTCGTAGCAATCGTTATAAGAAATTGTCGATTTTAAAAGAACCAATTTATCAATGTGTGTTACTTAGTGCAGAGTATGAAGCAAATAAATTACGGCGACTGCTACCAAATTGTGATTTCCAACGTTCAAATCCTTATTCTGTCGATATTGTTCCCAAAGGTGGCTCGAAGTTTGTTGGAATTGAATCTTTTTTGAATGATCGCGGCATAAAAAAAGAAGAGACTATGGTTTTTGGTGATCATTTTAATGATATCGAGATGATTCAAGGGGTTGGAATTGGAATTGCGATGGGCAATGCCATGAAAGAAACCAAAGAAGCGGCGGATTATGTAACGTTAAGTAATGATGATGAAGGAATTATAAAAGCTTTGCAACACTTCAAAATAATTGATTGATAGGAAGAGAGACTATGACACCTTTTGAGATGGTTGAATCATTTCATGAGACCTTTGATAATCGAAAACCTAAAGAACCAACTCCTTTTTCAGCAGAGGATGCTTCATTTCGAGCGGGGTTCAAAGTAGAAGAGCTGGTTGAATTTTTATATGCAGCTTGCGAAAATGATGAAGAGTCTTTTAAAGAGTCTATTAAAAAACTTCATCATTCCATTGATCAAGCCTATCATAAGGTCGAAAATAAACACCGTTTTGTTTCAGATCCTTTAGTTGATCAAGTGGATGCTCTTTCTGATTTGCTTTATTTTACCTATGGCTCATTTTCACTTGTAGGAGTGGATCCTCAACCGATTTTAGAAATCGTTCATCAGGCAAATATGAAAAAACTTTTTCCCGATGGAAAGCCACATTATGACCCTGTCACAAATAAAGTAATGAAGCCTAAAAATTGGGAACAAGAGGCCGCACCGGAAAAGAAAATTAAAAGCGAATTAGTACGACAAAGAAGAGAAAAATAATAATAAAAGCCAGTACTTAAGAGAAACTCTCTTTTGTACTGGCTTTTTGTTAATTATTTTTGTAATCAAAATCTTGTTGTAAGTCGCCATTTTGTTTATACACATTTAACTTCGATTGCTTGTTTTTAGCAATTTCTTTACCACGTTTGACGGCATCGCCTTTTTTTTCGAAGGTCTCACTAGGGCGTTTGGCACCCTCTGATTGAACCTCCCATTGGTTATCTTCATAATTCACATTAACATCAGAAGACATTGTTTTTTTAGCACGCTTATTGACAGTGTGTTTATCACTTTTTTGGGGGTTCTTTGCTTTTTTAAACGCTTCTTTTTCATCGGCGCTTGCATTGTCATACCACTCTTTGGCTTGACTTGTCGCAATTGGGATGGCGCGATCGTCAGGATAACCATCCGCAAGTAGGGCATTACCAATATCAATTGCCTTTTTTAAAATCAAAGGGTCCAAATTTTTTAATGAAGCGGGATAATCTTGCATATTCCAAGGCATGTTTGTTTCCTCCTTCAGTTTTTCTCAGTTCAACGAATATCTTCCTAAGAGTATCAGAACGAATAGACAATAGGGAATCATTTGCACCAATGAACATAGCACCGCCTACTCTTAGTATAGTCGTTTCTTGCTTATTTTTAAACTAATTACCATTATGTAGATAATCGATGGAAGTGATGGAAAGAATTGAAAATGAGAATTTTCAAAATAAGTGAAAATAAAAAGAAAATATAATGAAAAAAAGATTGCAAAACAATGAGAAATTATGTACAATAAAAAACATATCTTTTAAGAAACGCATCATACGAGGGGGAAGCATTATGAAAAAGAAAAAAATTTTTAGTCTTATTTTATTGAGTACTGTTTTCTTAACCGCTTGTACCACAGGGAAAACAACAGATAGTGGCGACACAAATGCAAAAGAAGATACGACGGTTTCGGCAGATTCAGAAAAGTCATTTAATGTAGCTGTTACACAGGAGATGCCTTCCGCAGATTTGTCGGTAGCAACGGATATCATTAGTTTTACCGCTTTAAATAATATGTACGAGGGATTGTATCGTGTCGATGAAGAGAACAAACCACAACCTGCTGGTGCTAACGATTTTGCTGAAGTAAGTGAAGATGGGTTAGTTTATAAGCTCAAATTACGAGAAGATGCGAAATGGTCGAATGGAGAA
>DXDB01000170.1 GCA_019115705.1 Candidatus Tetragenococcus pullicola
TGCTTTGATTCCTGGTGCAGTTATTTTGATAGGAGCTTTCCTTATTGAATTTGTCACAACCAAACTAGGCGTTGAAAACATTCATGACTTATTAGCTGATGTTTTAAGTGGTCCAATGAGTATTTTAGGTGGAACTATTGGTGGTGCTATTGTTGTTGCCATGTTAAACAGTCTCTTTTGGTTTGCTGGTATCCATGGTGGAAATATGGTTGGTTCGGTCATGAGTCCGATTCTATTAATCAATACCGACGCCAACCGCTTAGCCTTTCAAGCCGGCAAAGAGTTACCAAACATTATCACCAATCCATTTTTTGATATGTTCGTTTATATCGGTGGTGGCGGTGCAACGCTTGCTTTAGTCACCATCATTATGTTTGCCTCAAGAAGTCAACGAAACAAATCTGTTGGTGGCGTTGCTTTTGTGCCAGGAATTTTTAATATTAACGAGCCAGCAATGTTCGGCTTACCAATCGTCTTTAATACCACCTTCTTGATTCCCTTTATTTTGGCTCCTATGGTAAATGTATTGATTACCTATTTTTCAATGAGTTCAGGCTTGGTACCACGAACAAATGGAGTCGCCGTTCCTTGGACGATGCCGCCGATTATCAGTGGTTTTCTAGCGACAAACAGCATACGTGGCTCCATCTTACAAATTGCTTTGATTGTCATCGATATCTTGATTTATTATCCTTTCTTTAGAGTCGTCGATAAAAATTATCTTAAGGAAGAACAAGAAGAACCAACTGAAAATTAAACAGAATCTAAAAGGCAACCATCAATCGACTGGTTGCCTTACTTTTGTATAGGTAAATCTTCTATTCTCAATCTAATTTGTCAGGAGTTTTCAGAGCCCTTTGACAATAAAAAAAGCTGTGAAAATAAACTTTCCTTACCTTCACCTAAAATATACGCGCTGAAAAGCTGGAATTAATTTTTCTAAAACCATAACAGAAGCCTTGATGGAAAAATTGTATATATGAATAAAACGTCTCACTTCGCTAAAAATTGAAGTGAGACGTTTTTTATTAGCGTTTTATTTGATTGATTTCTTTAGTCTTGCTAAGCCGCTCGTAATAAAAATGGTGATGCATCATGTATTCAATTCCCATTACAACAAGAAGTCCAAGCAGCACTAAGGCAAAAGCAAAGAAAAAGCCTAAATAAATCATGGTCAGCTGTCCAAAACGCTCGGCACTATTATAATAATTGAATTGTTGGTTAAAGTACAAGATTCCCGTATTCAAAATTGTTGTGATTCCATAAAACCATGCATATCGCTTAAAATAATTCTTGAAATTTGCCAAGGAACCCTCTTGTTGAACAATCCTTATTTTTACCAGTTTCTTTCCCACTGTCTGCCCATTCCAAAGACTTGGCAATACCATAAAATATAAAATAATTTGAACAATGCGAAGGCTTGTATTTGCTAAGAGTCCATTGCCGATTTTAATTGGAGTAAAGGCTGAAACGATAGAAGTAACTGAAGAAATGACCATCCAATCAATGAAAAGAGCCACAAAACGTCGTGTGAGTGTAACTCTTTGTCCCTTTTTAAAGGAAATCGTATCAATTTCACCTCGCGTAGGAAGAATTTTTTCAGCAATCGGTGCCAAACTATAACCAATCACACCACCTAATGTATTGTTGATCAAATCATCCACATCTGCTAAACGGTATGGACGCGGATAAATAAAATATAACCCCGTTAATTGAGTGAGTTCAAAAAATAAAGAAAGACAGAAACTAAACAAAATTGTCTTCTTAAAAGAAACATTGAAATAATAACGTAAGTAAACACCAAATGGTATCGTTAATACAATATTAAACAACGGTTCTAACACGACTCCTTGTTTCAACGAAGGTAGATATGTTGAAGGATTTCTGACATCAAGAACAGTCTCAGACAGAAATCGCCCGACATTAGCAAATGGTTGGAGCTGAATTTTTTGTGTGGTCAATTGGGCAACTTCTGATTTTGCTGGTAAAGGCAAGATGACTAAAAAATAAGCACACAAAAGATAAAAGATAAAAGAATAAACTAAAAAACCTTTCACCAAAGGAAAAGATCCATATTTACGATATTCCTTTATTAACAAATGAAGTGCTAGAAAAAAAGCAAGTATCGGAAATAATAGTAGTGCAATTTTGATAGGAAATGCATAAGCTGACATGTGAAACCCTCCTTAAAAGCTGATGATGAATTTTTTGAGTTGTTCGACTAATTAGCTATAATCATCATCGCTATTTTGCATCCTTTGCCAATGAAAAGACTAAGCTAATACACTGACTATGGATGATCTACCACAATTTTTTTAACAATTTTTCTCTCAAGTAACAAATCGATTTTGGATTTACAATGATGCCTCTTCTTACAAGTTAAAGTCTTCAAATAAGAATTGTTTCGAGTCTTATCTTCTTTTTCAAAAAATAATAAGCAAGTTTTAAAAATGGTCGATACCAGAACTTGAAACTTGATGGATAAACATTCAGCACACTGACATAAATTATTTTTCCTTTAAATGGAATTAAGGTCGACTGAAAAAGACAGGGTGGTGTAGATTTTTTTGAGAATTTATCTAATGGTGTCCATAAGCCTACAAAAGCATATAAATGATTCTCATTACCAAATACAACACTGTATTCTTCTTTATGCTCACATAAGACAAAATCACCTGTGACATGTTTTTTCCAACCTTCAATGATTGACAAATCGTCTTGAGATAAATGATATGGATTTTCTTTCATGAATTGTTCTAAAATTTCGTCATTTTCCCACAGTTTATCAATAATCGGATATCGTTTGGTTTGTTCACAGTTTTCCATCAAAACTAAATTTTTAAGTTCATTATCTACTCTGAACACATTATTTACATAGGTCAATAACCGAAACCATAAAGCAAAGAAATGTTCTACTTCTTCTTCACTCAATGTATTTTTTGCCAAGATCATACCTTCTTCATTTTTAATCATTTAAAGCAAACGGAGTAAATCATAATTCACATATACCTTATTTTTGGTTTTCGATTGGTCAACATCTACTAAATGCAGCGTGACCAACTTGTTAAGAGCATTCCTTGTTGTAGCTACCGAAATATTTAAATGATCACTAACTTCTTTAACGGTAATAAAAGGTTTCATAAAAGTTGCCAACCAGACTTGATTTATTTTGGAATTTGAATCGATTTTCATCAATCCATCACTTGCCAACTGATTGATTTTATCTAATTTTTCAAGCATATTTGTAGCCATACGATGACAGGCGTCTAGGAAAAAGTCAATCCAATGATACCAATCAGGATGACTTCCTCTAATTCCATTTAAAAGATTATAATATCTCAAGCGTTCTTTTTCCAACTCTTCACTAACAAAAAATACAGGTTTATTAAATAAACCATCTTGCATGGTAGTTAGAACAATTAATATTCTTCCTAATCGACCGTTCCCATCTAAAAAAGGATGGATAGATTCAAATTGTGCATGCATAATTGCTGTTTTTATCAAGACATCGGAGGTTTCATCTAATACTATCTGATCATCAGAAATATTCTTTTCAAACGACACATGGTCGGTTGAATTGATAAAATACTCTAAATTTGTCATATAATTTCCAATTTCATTTGCTCCAATAAGAATATATGTTGCATCTTCTATCTTATTATTCGGTCCAAGAAAGTCTTGAACTTTACGAAATACACCAGCTCCAGCGCTTGTCCCTCGAGTGTTTTTTCCCATAAGTGTTTTGTGCAAAGCTTTTATTAATCTTGAAGAAATAGGATTTCCATTATGAATAAATTCGATTCCTTCTGATAGAGCCTTCATGTAATTTTCAACCTCAATCACATCACTACTTTTATTCTTTTTTGTTGCTTCATCGATTATATCCGCGAAAGTTACTTGAGTTCCTTCGATTCGTGTCGATTGGACGGACTCTTTCAAAGTTAGCATTTGTATCAACTGTGCATTGATAATTGAATGGTCCAACTCAGAATTCAAACGGCCGGTGATTGACTTTATTGCAGATACTTTTTTATATAGATTTAAAGCTTCTTTCGTTGTAACAATTGGAGGTAATAAGTCTAGTCCTTTAACTGCTACCATTTTGTTCTCTCCTCGTAAAATATACTTGTAAGCATCAAATTAATGCTTTTTGATAGAATAATTATTACATGCTATTTGATAAAAATCAATAAAAATAATCAAATAGAATAAGTATTTTGTATAAAGTATTAAAAAAGAAAATAAAAATTTTTTGTATTTTCAACGACTAAAGTTTTAGTTCATTGAAGTTTGATCGCAACATCAACAACTAAAGATACAATAGAGTCACGAAAACTTTTGTATCTTTCACTACTATGTCGCTAGTGAGATCTCCCCAGCTAGGATGCGATAAATTTCCGCTTGTGTCACTGCTTCATTTACTGTTTGGGATTCATGTATTGGACTTTCACCACCGAGTTATCCCCCATGTTGGACGTATCAAAAAAAGAGCTAGAATCTCTAGCTCTTCACTCTTCTATTTGCCTGTTTTAAGAAACTCTTTGATATTGGCTATTACTTTTTCTCCTAAACGAACATCAGCTTGTGCGGTTCTTCCAGCCGATTGGTTGACACAATTTACATGAGGGTGAGAAAGTAATTCACCAGTTTTATCCCCTAGAGCTCCTTTTGTATCACAGAAGAACTCATTATCTCCATGATCTAACCATTTTTTCAAAGCGTCCAAATCATGTGAAGGTGCAATAGATGTGTTAAAGAAGATTTTATGATTTCCAAAATGTTCAAATTGTTCTTCATGAATCAACACCACATTTTTATTCAAACAGGTACAAACCACATCGACTGTTTCTAATAAGTCATTTAATTCTTTATAAGTAATTCCAGCTTTTTCGGCATCTTCTTTGCGTGTTCGACTGTAATAATAAAGATCGGCATCAAAAGCAAGTAAACCGTCAGCTACCATGCGTCCTGAGGTTCCTAGACCAACAATTCCTATTTTAAGGTCAGTCATTTCAATTGGTTTATCTTGCCATTGTTTCTCACCAAAGCCATGCAGATAACGAATCAATTCACTCACTACATATTCGACAACCCCTTGATCGCCATAGTCACGGATACCTTTAACGACAACCCCTTTTTTATTGGCAAAAGGAATGGCCACATTGGCACTTTCTGGAGAATACAAACTAGAACACATGCCGATATAGTTGACACTTGGACAGGCTTCAATGACTTCTTCATCAATAGTCGTTAAATAACTCAGTAAAACCGCGTCTGCATCACCAATTCGCTCAATGATTTCAGCATTGTCTTTTGGGACATCCTCATGAAAAACAACTTCTTTGGCTAAATCATGCAATTTTTTTTCAGCTTCTGCTACCATACCAACTGGATCAATAGCAACAATTTTATTAAACATAACTCTCCCCTTTTCTTAAAATACAAATGGTCCCACAGCATTTTGTAAGGCTGCGACAACACTCCAACCAGCAATCGCACTGGTACGTGAAAAAATAGTCAGGTCTGTCTGAACTTCTTCCCCTTCTAAAACGATACGATAACGATCGCCTTTAAAGCCAGGCACCGCTTGAATTTCCATCGCTGTCTCTTCTGGTCCAGCACTAGCTAGAGCAGTAGCAATCGCCACATTCATTTGAGTAGGTAACTTTTCGATAGCCCCTTTTGTTGTTCCTTCAAAAATGGTTTCTACATCTTTGGTTTCTTTGATGTCGTCAGCGACAAAATCCATTTTGGCCGCAACTTCAGGATCTTTATCAGAAACAATGGAGACTTTGGTTGAACTCATTAAAGAAGCAGTCCGTAACACATCGAAACCGCCCACAGCTCCACTTGCGATATGAACGCGCGTATTGGTCTTTTTTGCGACTTCTTTGATATGTTCATAAAAAGTTTCATCTGCAAAAGCACCAATCGAAAGCACCACCAAATTCGAGCCTGCTTTTAAAATAGTTTCCGCATAATCAACTACTGCTTGAACAGCTGCTGCTTCAGCGGTGTAGTCAGGTTTTAAGGCCATCAATTCCTCAATGGTTTCACACATTTGACACTGGTGACGCTTGGCAAAGTCCGCAGTTTTTTGTTTATTCTTACCACCTAAGACCCCTACCAATTCATAGTCTGCTAATAATCCATTTTCCAACGCTCCGGCTACAATCTCATTGAGCTTGCCAGAGCCAACCAATGCTAATTTTAACTTTTCCATTTGAATATACCTACTTTCCTTGTTTACAAAAGCAAAAAAGATTCCTAATCAAATCGTATCAGTTATCACTAGAAAGTTCAATCGGAAAAGTTAGAAAAGGACTGAACTAAATTTTCAAATGACTTCATCACGACTAAAGTTTGGTCTTTATTCATCCTTTCTGACAAAACATGTCTTTTTTTCAATTTTTACCTGCGTTATAATAGTAACTAATCATGATAGAAAGAAGTGACTTATATGAAAATCAATCAGTTTTCCCGTGTCGATGAATCCACTTCCCAACAAATCGAGGAATTGACACGCATTGGCTTTTTGAAAAATAACGAAGCAAAGGTGCTAAATGTCAATGATCTTTGGTGCACCTTTTTAAGACGGTCTTTTCCTTTAGCTAAAAGTGAAACGACGAAAAATTATCGAGTTGGTCTCTTATTAGCTAGTCCAACACAAAATGTTTGGGAATATCTAGAAAACCATACCGTAGATGCTAAGAGTTTTTACAATGTTGCCCTTCAATTACTTGGCTTTACCTGTGGCGATGATTTTGATGTTGCACAGCCTTTAAAGGCAATGACCGATTTAAACCTTCACTACAAAGAAACCATTACCAATACAGAAGAGTTGATAAATGCTTGGTATGATCTTCTCAATACTCGTGGTGCTTATGGTCAAGTTTTATTGGATCATTTAGCGGGCCAAGGCTTTTTTGTGCCACTTTATGAACTTCCTGTCGATCAAAGGCCCTTGCTCTTTAACGGTAAATCTCAACCTATCTATGATACGGATAAATTGATTCGTGAAGTGGTCTATATCGAAACTGATTTGGATTCTGATCATGATGGTCAAAGAGATTTGATCAAAGCTGAAATTTCTCGTCCCCAAGATACAAAAGCAGGCCTAAAGATTCCTGCGGTCTATACTTCCAGTCCGTATGGTCAAGGAACCAATGATGCCACTAGTGATCAATTGATGCATACAGTTGACGTGCCTTTGACTCGTAAAGAACCAAACTCGGTAACTTATGATGACCTGAAACCCCAAGAAAATAAGACACCAGTACCGGCCGAACGTACGCCACTTGGAACAAGTCAAGAAAGTGAAGAAAGTTTTTCGCGTGAAGCTTCCTATACGTTAAATGATTATCTTTTAGCACGTGGTTTTGCGACAGTTTATGCGGCTGGTATCGGTACCCGTGATTCTGATGGGGTCCGGACGTGTGGCTCTCGTGAAGAAACCGCCTCAGTGATTGCTGTGATTGAATGGTTAGCTGGAAATCGTCGGGCTTTCACCAATCGTACTGACAATATTGAAATCAAGGCTTGGTGGTGCAATGGTTCTGTTGCCATGACTGGGATTTCTTATTTGGGAACAAACTCCATGGCTGCTGCGACTTCTGGGGTAAAAGGGCTCAAAACGGTCATTACCGAAGCGGGAATTCCCAATTGGTATGACTATTATCGCGACGGTGGCCTCGTGATTGCCCCAGGGGGATATCCCGGCGAGGACATGGATGTCTTAGCTGACCTTTGCTTCAGCCGACAAAAATTAGGAGCGGACAACTTAAAAATCAAACCGTTTTTCGATCAACTATTAAAGCAACTTAAAAACGATCAAGACCGGACAACAGGAAACTATACGACTTTTTGGAATGAACGGAATTATTTGAATAATATCCAAAACGTCACGTGCGATGTGATTATGGTTCACGGCTTAAACGACTGGAATGTCAAATTACGGACCGTTTACAGCTTTTATCAAGCTCTTAAACAAGTACCTGTAACGAAAAAACTAATCTTACACCAAGGACAACACATCTATATCAACGACTGGCAATCACTTGATTTTACCGAAATGATGAATCTTTGGCTGACACATAAACTGTATGATGTAGAAAATGGTGCCAAAGAAATTTTACCCGATGTTTTAGTACAAGATAACACCCAAGAACAAACATGGCACACTTATCCAGATTGGGAAAGTAGTCAAGTCGAAACAAAAACATTGGCTTTATCTGAAAACAAGTTAAGCGAAACAAAATCAGGAACGGATCTGACCCTTCATTTCTCAGACCATTTGCCTGAAAAAGAATCTACCAATTATAAAAAAGACGTGACGACTTGGGAAAAAGATTTACTGATTGACAGTAAAACACCTGTTACAAACAATCGTCTTTTATTTAAAACAGACCCTCTTGAAAAAGATGTACTTTTACGTGGCGCTGCTACCCTTAAAGTTAATGTCGCTTCTGCTTTAGATCATGGACTTCTTTCCGTCATGCTGGTCGATTATGGTAAGGAAAAACGTCTAGGCGCAAACCCAACTCCTGTCGGTAAAGAAAAATTACAATTAGGATACCATTGGCGTGAAATGTCTTTACGAGAATTTAAATTGACAAAAGAAACGCCATGGAAGATGATTACAAAAGGTCATATCAATCTTCAAAATCGTCACAATACCTGGCAAGTCGATGATTTAAAAGCTCATGAATTTTATGAATTTTCTTTCGATCTGCAACCAAGCTTTTATCATCTTTTGGCCGGTCACCAACTTGGTTTAGTCATTTATGCGACCGACATGGGAATGACCGTGCGTGGTAACGAAGAAAATGAGTATGCCTTAAAATTAGCTGATTGTCATTTGCAAATCAAAACCAGTGACTATTAAACGTTTCGTTGCGTAAAAAAAGCCTGACTTTCTCATCAGAAGAAGTCAGGCTTTTTGATTAAAAAGAAGCACTTATTTAATGGCTGTAGGTGTGTCACTAACTTTTTGTAAAAGTCCTCGAATCTATTCATTCAGAGTGGTCCTATTCTTCAAAAGTTCTATCCTCAAAAAAGATAGCCGGACCATCCCTTTTGGATTCGTTTCCTCACTTTGATAGGTTCCAAGTAAAGGAGATGGGGCTGCAGTCGTTTGGAAACTAAAAAAAAGTAGAACGTTTATTACAAGGGAGACCGCCATTATCCATTAAGTTTTTTGACATAGGGTTTACTTCCCCATTCCTTTATTCCAAATAAGGTTGAACAATCTTCTTTAATTCTTCTTGAATACTAGTAAATTTCTGATGCAAATCGACAGTCTTCACTGCTACGCCATGTCCTCTCATTTGATAGTCCTGATCTGGTTGAATCTTATCGGAAGTTTTAACGTATAACAATAGACCAGTTACTTTTTCATCAGCTTTTGTTGGCCAGTTATTGATGTAGGCATAAATTTGATAAAGGTTGTCCGAATGCTGTCTATACCCACTAGAAATATTTCGTTGCACCATATTTTCTGTATAAAATTTTGTATCAATGATTAACGTTTTATTGTCCTGCTTTAAAACCATATCTGTTTGCATGATGGGTAAGGCATCCACCACACCATCATCCACCTGCCATTTAATCATTGGATGTGACACGTTATAGCTTGTTTCTCGTTTATAAAAAGCATAAACAAATTTCTCAAATAAGGTAGGTAATTGCTGATCATCTAGGATTTTTGGAGATTGATGTTCTTTTGGGTTTTCATCAATCAACATCTCTTCATATAAATAACGACAAATATCCACCAAGAATTGATAGCGAATATTTTGCTTATTGTAATGCACCTTTTTCCAAAGTTTTGCATTCAACTCGACTAATGAAACTTCTGAAAAATAAGCCAAAAACCCCAAAAATTTTCTCCGATAGGCTCTTTTTACCTTTGATGAGCTTTTTAATGCCACTAAGCTTGCTTTTATAATCTGATTTAACAAAATATCCGGTGAAAATTCATCATACTGGATCACCATTTGTCTTTTAACCATACTGTTTTGTTTTATGGACGCGTTTAAATCAATTTTACCTTTTAAAACAGGCGAAGTATCAGTAACACGTTGATATTCATGTGACAAACCGCCACGAATCAAAACAGGTAACCCATTAATCAAAATGGCACCGTACAAATCAGTGACATTCTCAAATTTTTCTTCACCTATATCCTGATATTCACCCAAAGACAACGTTTGATAAGCATACGAAAGCATGTGGTAGATATTTCTGATAGGAATAGTTGTCTTACTCATAACAATCCCTCAACGATTGGGCGTGGTTCTGAGCTGTTTCTTCAACGTCAAACCAATATTCTTCCAACTGCGGAATAATTTCATACTCGATGATTTCTTCTATTCGTTTATCAGGATTCTCATTTTCAATTAGTCCTGTAAAATAGCTATGTCCAATTTAAAAGCCCGTTCCTAAGTCTCCACAAATTTCTTGATTAATCTCTCTTATTTTTTTAATTACTTGTGAAACTCTAGGGGTATCCGGCAAAGAGTCATTAAAGGTTTTATTTTCAAAAGCGGGTTGAATTTCAAAAAAGGCAAAGCGACGCCGTAACGCATAATCTAAAAGTGCCAAGCTCCTATCAGCAGTGTTCATCATGCCAATAATGTAAAGATTTTCTGGCACCGAGAATTCGTCATTAGAATACAATAGTCCCAAAGACTCCCCACGTTTGTCGTTTTCAATCAGCATCATGAGTTCACCGAAAATTTTACTCATATTGCCACGATTGATTTCATCGATAATGAAAAAATATTTTCTGTCCTTATCACACTCTGCCTTTCGTGCAAATTGGACAAACGGTCCCTGATGTAAAGAAAAGCCATCGCCAGATTTATTTGGTCGATTTCCTTCGATAAAGTCTTCATAACTATAACTTTGATGAAATTGCACCATCTGAATTCGATTGTCATCTTTTTCACCCATCATGGCGTAAGCAAGGCGTTTAGCAATATAGGTCTTACCAACTCCAGGTGCTCCTTTTAAAATCAAATTTTTCTTATTTTCCAATAAAGACTGCATACGATCGAGAGTATCCTCTTCTACAAACACGTCTTTTAAAAAACTTTCTTTCGTATAAGAATCATTGTATTGATTGACTGGTTTTGTTTTAATAGATAGATTTTCCTGTGTTTCTTCTTCCTCAATTTTTGATAATCCTAAAATATTTCTCTCAATCAAGCTAATTAGAGGATCATTCGCTTTTAATTCTACCAAAGGATTTTTTAATTCTTTGGGTAGAATAATTTCCTCATTTTTATTGGTCCATTCAACCATACGACGTTGTGGATAATAATTTTTATTCTTTTCAAAAAAATGACCACTTTTTATGATGGCACGAGCAAATACCAAATCATTGTCACTGCGAACATACACCACATCATCTTTTTTCATTTCTTTAAAAAAAGACCATGCCATATCTGCTTCGTTCATCGAAAGAAACATTGTTCTAGCCATAAAATTACTTGTTATAGGCCTAGAATCTCCATTATGCTCTCTAGCAAACTGTAATTTATTTTTAAAAATTATTTGCGTGATATCATCTTTATTAGTAAAATCTCTATTTAAAAAGTTCCAACCCATCTTAATTTGATTATTTTTTAAAAAATCATCTTTGAGGTCACCATTACCACAGCCGATAATCCAATAATTGGGGCGCTTTGGATAAATTTGGCTCGGATTGTCTAAATAATAAGTAAATTTCAAGTATGATTGTAACGTCTGACCCAAAGCCTCATTTTCTCTAAAATTCTCAGGTCGATTTTGTTCTTCTTGTTGAGATGTGATTTTTTCAATGTGTAGTTCACAAGATTTCTCTCTGTCTTTAGCTGTATCCGAATATGATGATGTTTTTCCCATAAGAACTTGGAAGACACTTTCCTCCGATTCACCTAAAATATCCTTATATACAGGCAAAAATCTTTCAAAACTTTGATACTCAAAAAAATTGTCGTTAAACTCATTTGAAATTTGAGCCTCTGATAATATTTGTCCCATTTTTTCCAAATAAGGTTTATACCAAATCCCCGTCTTTTGACCTAAATTTTCCGTTGCCCAATCAACAAAAAGGTCCTCTTGTTTCATTTTGCTTGCCTCCATAGCTGCCTCCTCTTAAACATGATAAAAAATTCACTAATTAAAGGATAGCATTAGCTTAGGTTTAAGACAATCAATAACAGTTTGTTTACTCATAAAACAAAGGACATATTACCCGTTTATGGAATATGCTTTTCCAATACGTGCTCCAATTACCCCTTTGCGAAGTATGTTTCTCCAATACGTACTCCAATTATCCGTTTGCGGAGTATGTTTTTCTAATATGTACTCCGATTACTCATTTGTGGAGCATGTTTTCCTAATACATACTTCGATTAAACCTTTTCGGAGCATGTTTTCCTAATACGTACTCCGATTAAACCTTTACGGAGTATGTTTTCTGGGGTTGCCCGCTTTAGCATGAACAATAGCTCACACAATTTTTCCCTTTACATAACTTTTTCGTCAAAACGTTTTTTAAAAACTAGACTTTCATTTCTACAAGAATTCTTACATCATGGAAGCTCAAAAAGAAAATGCATCAAAAGACTTATTCTCCACAAGTCTCTTGATGCATTCTTCAACTATCGATTTTTTTCTAATGTTCCATCAATCAGATACCAGTTATTGTTTGTGTTAAAGGAACACTTAAAAACTATTTACAAGTAATCAGGCATCCAATTTTCAATCATCGATTTCTGTTACTATCCCCGATCCAACAGTTCGACCACCTTCACGAATGGAAAAAGTGGTTCCTTTTTCAAGAGCAATCGGATGGATAAGCGTAACATTGATTGTCACATTATCGCCTGGCATCACCATTTCGAGTGTATCAGGCAATTCGATTGTCCCGGTGATATCTGTTGTATGGAAATAAAATTGTGGTCGATAATTGTTGAAAAATGGTGTATGTCGACCACCTTCTTCTTTTGTTAAGATATAGACTTCACCTTTGAATTTCTTATGAGGCGTAATGGAACCAGGTTTTGCTAAAACTTGGCCACGTTCAATTTCGTCTCTTGTTATACCCCGTAAGAGTAATCCTACATTATCCCCTGCTTCGCCAAAATCAAGTGTCTTACGAAACATTTCAATTCCTGTCACAACAGCTTTTTGGATATGATCACGTAACCCGATGATTTCGACTTCATCGCCTATACGCACTGTCCCACGTTGAATTCGTCCTGAAACTACCGTGCCACGACCAGTAATTGTAAAGACATCTTCTATCGGAAGAAGGAACGGTTGATCGTTTTCTCTTTTAGGTGTAGGAATATACTCATCTACCGCATCCATCAGTTCCATAATGGCCTTTTCAGCCTCAGGATCACCTTGAAGTGCCTTTAAAGCCGATCCTTTAATGACTGGGATATTATCGCCGTCATAGTCATATTCACTTAATAGCTCACGAACTTCCATTTCAACCAAATCAATCAATTCATCATCGTCGACTAAATCAATCTTGTTCAAAAATACTACAATATGTTTAACGCCAACTTGTCGGGCCAATAAAATGTGTTCTCGTGTTTGTGGCATCGGACCATCAGTTGCGGAAACTACCAGAATCGCCCCGTCCATTTGAGCAGCTCCAGTGATCATGTTTTTAACATAATCCGCATGTCCGGGAGCATCGATATGGGCATAATGACGCTTTTCAGTTTCGTATTCTACATGAGAAGTGTTGATAGTGATTCCACGTTCACGTTCTTCTGGCGCTGCATCAATACTGTTATAGTCTTGAGGGTTTGCTAGGCCTTTTTTTCCTAATACAGTCGTGATTGCAGCGGTTAATGTCGTTTTGCCATGATCAACGTGTCCAATTGTGCCAATGTTTACATGTGGTTTATTTCTTTCATAATGTTGTTTTGCCATTTTGCAAACCTCCTATAATTTTATTATGAAGATTCATTTTGCTTATATAAAGTAAGCTGAATCTACTTTTATTATAGGTCGATATTGGTCAAAGTCAATTAATATGACTTGCAATATACCATGCCTGACAAATAAAATAATAGACACTCAAAATTCCACTAAACCAAGTACTTCCAATTGAAATTCTTATCATCATAGTCTTGACTCTTTCGTTTCTAAAGGCAAAAAATAATTACTAGCTTTTTATCTCATCAAAAAACTCCCACTCAACAGTAAACGTCAAGTGAGAATCTTGATTCATTTTAAAAAGTCGTTCCACCCAAACCAACGATGGCTACGATATCATTCATAGTTTTCCGCATGGTTTTGGCAGAAAATCGGACATGTCGCCCATCGATACGATCGACCGTCGACAGCATTTCGATACGATCAGCTTGAGCGGTGGTCATGCATTCCATATCGACTGTTGCTGGCATGTCAAAAGTAAAGCGTGGCAGCTCTTTGAAGTCAGCTTCCACAGATGCTTTGCTTTGAGCAATAATTTGTGCTCGCACCTCTTTAATAGGATATGTTTTGATAGCATAACGCCCCAATGATTCTTTGGTCGAAACAAAGCGAACTTCTGGCAGCATACCTTCTTCCAGTAATTGTGTCTTTAAGCCAGATTCTCCCACCACTAAGCCAACGGGAATATCTAATTCTCCAGCATAAGCCGCATTGATGGTTGTTTCATTGACATATTGGTCGTTGATTTTCAAATCATAAGCAACTCTTGAGCTATAGCCGTGATCCATCGCCCCATACTGTTTTCCAATCCCCGCATGGTAGCCCAGAAAAAGAACCACATCATAGCTCTCATCTAACCCACTCATCATGTAATCCATACGAGGAAAGCCGTTAATCAAAGAAACGCGTTCATCCATTTCTGCTAAACGTTGGTACAAAAGATTCACGCCACGACTATGAGAATCGGAAATGGTAATTTCTTCAATTTGGTCATTGACAGAACTTTGTTTGATACCTTCAAGCATCCAAGCTACGTGCTGATGATACAACTCACGAAAAGCAACATGGTCTTCTTTTTCCATGTCAAAAGTAGCAATCCCTGCTAATCCTTCGATATCACATGAAATATAAATTTTCATTTGAATAGACCTCCTAATGGGTTGGCACAACGATCAAAAGTTGCTTCATCCAAAGAACGCACGATTTCAAGCACTAATTGTTTGGCCGCTTGATAATCCTTATAGTCGATGAAACAGTGCGGCGTATGTGCATAGCGGACCGGAATACCAACGACAATCGTTGGCGCACCTTTGACTAAATTAATGATAGCACCATTTGTTCCACCGCCTGATCTGACAGAAGTTTGCATTGGAATATCAAATTTTTTAGCAATTTCCCCAGCATAGGCTTGCCATTCTGGATTGGTGATCATTGAAATATCAAAATTTCGCAACATCGGGCCGCGCCCCATGCCGGACTGAACTTTGTAAGGTTCTTCGGTATCATCGGCCGGACATCCTTCAAAAACAATAGACAAATCAGCTTGGACTTGTTTTGCGGCAACCTTAGTCCCGCGTTCACCGACTTCTTCTTGGGCCGATAAAGTAGAAACAAGATCAAAAGGCAGATCATCTTCAGCCAACTCACTCAAAACGTCAACCATACATGCCACACCGATACGACAATCAAAAGCTTTACCCAGAAATTTATCAGTTTCTTCGTCATAAACACACGTCACATCAGGAACAATAGGCGCACCGATATCAATCTTGTAAACTTCCGTCACTTCTTCAGCCGAAGTAGCACCAACATCGATAAACAGATCTTTCAGCTCAATTGCTTTCTTTCGTTCTTCAGCTGTCATGAAATGAGGTGGTTTACTCGTCACAATACCAGGAACATAGCGACCATCACGGTTACGAATCCGTACTTTCTGTGCCGTCAAATTCGCTGGCACCCAACCGCCAACCGTCAAAAAGGCCATCAATCCATTTTCTTTGACCGCTTGTATCATCATACCGACCTCATCGCTATGAGCATCAAATTGTAGAACTGGTCGCTTACCCGTATTTTGTGGGCGTGATAAATATAAATTTTTGATACCATCCACACGTGCCTCGCTAAATTCTGAAGTGGCCTTTTTAACTAGAGCAACCACCTCTTCTTCAAAGCCTGAAACCCCATTTGCATTAGAAAGGTCCTGGATCAATTGAACTGCTTGTGTTTTTTCCATAAAACTATCATTCCTCCTTAAAAAAGATACAGATTTGCATTGAGACTTATCATCGATTTAAAAATTTTTTGATAAATCCCGTCTGACTGTCAAGAATTCGACATTATTCTTGAAAGGTCCACAAATCTGTTCACCTATTTATTCAAAACTAGCGTACTTATATTCTATACTACCTAATGGCCCAAACTGCAAGCCCTTAACATCTGGATTTACTAAATAAGCTTCAGAAATTTGATACAAAGAAGCAAGTGGCGCTTCTTCTGAAATAATCTTGTCTGCTTCTTACATAGCTTCCCAGCGTTTATTTACATCATTGGCATAAGTTAAGTGGGCATCTTCAATCAGTTGATCATATTTCTCGTTTGTCCACTTGCCATCATTTCCATTATTGCCAGTTTGCAAAAGATTCAAGAAATCAACGGGGTCAGCATAAACAGGCGTCCAACCACCGACGACCATATCAAAATCACCACCACGGCTGCGTTCCAAGCGATTATTAAACGGAACAGCTGCCACCGTGACCTCCATTCCATCTAAGGTACTGGATACAGAACCTTGAACAAACTCACTTAATTTTTTAGCACTTTCAGTATCCGAACACAGAACTTCTAACTTCGCTTCATTGACTCCAAGATCTGTCTTGGCTTTTTCCCAAAGTTCTTTGGCTTGATCGGGATCATAAGGA
This sequence comes from Candidatus Tetragenococcus pullicola, assembly GCA_019115705.1. Lineage (GTDB taxonomy): Bacteria > Bacillota > Bacilli > Lactobacillales > Enterococcaceae > Tetragenococcus > Tetragenococcus pullicola. The sequence goes on from DXDB01000170.1 coordinate 16,860, forward strand.
TTGATATCCCCAATTTCTTCAGTAAAGTCTTTTCCGGTTTCTGGATTCGGGAAACCAGTTGGTACAAAACCGATTGATTTTTTCGCTCCGTCATTTAAAACATTATTGGCTAAGGATTCTGAATCAAACGACAATGCGATGGCTTTACGCACATCCGTATTTCCCAAGATGTCATTTTGCGTATTCATCTTTAAAAAATACGTACCTGGTAATGAGCGTATCTGCAAGGCTTCATTATTTTGTTCATTCGCAACAAGATCGCCGCTAATTTTGACTACGTCTAATTCACCAGTATCAAACAAATTTTTACCCGTTACATTTTCTTTGATAACCTGTACGTTGACATTTGGAATTGCCACATTATCTGCGTCCCAATATTCCGGATTTTTTTCATAGTTCCAAGACATATTTGAACCATTCCAATCTTTCAATACATAAGGACCATTGTATAACGTATCTTCAGAAGTTGTCCCATAGGCATCACCTTTTTCTTCCACAAAAGCCTCATTTAATGGGTAGAAAGCCACAACGGCCATCATTTGTGGGAAATAGCTCATCGGATAGGCTAAATGGACTTCCAAGGTTTGATCGTTTAAAGCTTTCACACCTAGTTCATCCGGTTTTTTATCGCCACTTGCGATTTCTGAGTAATTCGCGATGCCTTCAAAATAGTAGGCTTGTGGTGATGCAGTGGCTGGATCGACCGTGCGTTTCCAAGAATATTCAAAATCATGAGCCGTGATTGGATCCCCATTACTCCATTTAACACCTTCTTTCAGCTTGACTGTATAAGTCAAACCATCATCGGTCGGTTCGACAACTTCTTGAGCCAGTGCTGGAACCGCGCCACCTGTTTCGTCGAAACCATACAATCCTTCTGTGACTTGTCGCATCACGCTTGTTACCACATCATCCATGGCTAAAGAAACATCTGCTGTGGTAAGCTCAGCTGTTATTCCCACATTTAATTTTTGTGGGGTAGTCTTAGCATCTGACGGCGTATTCGTTGAGTCGGTCTGACTATTCGAATACGAACAACCTGTCAAAAATAATCCTAGCATACCTGTTAATACCAACAAATTCCACTTTTTCATAGACCCACCTCTTTTTCTTTTTTTGTTTTCTGGTAAAATAAACTTAGCTAATGTTAAGGAGGGATTGCGATGAACATCGATTATTTACAAGATACCTATCAATTGAATGAAAATGAACGCACCGTCTTGACCTATTTAGACAATCATAGTCAATCGCTTGATGAATTAACCATCCGCCACGTGGCTAAAGCCTGTTTCACTTCACCTGCTTCAATCATTCGTTTGTCCAAAAAATTGAATTTATCAGGTTTCAATGAATTGGTCTACAAGCTAAAAGAAGCTAGTATAGCTAGTCCGATTGAACGTGAATGGACACCAAGCCTTCAACAAACAGAGTGTTTCGTCGACTTATTGACTGAAAATGAAGGGAACTTGGTTGCAATCATAGGCATGGGATTTTCTTCTCATTTAGCTTCCTTCATGGGCGAAGTGATGAACTTCCATTATCTTCCCAATATTCAAACTGTCTATACGCAGCTATTGAATAGTCGAAATAATCAGAAAATTCTGTTCGTAATTATCTCTCATTCTGGTGAGGAACCCAGTCTCAAAAAGACGCTTGAATTAGCCAAATGTCAAGGAAACAAAGTAATTGCTTTTGTAGGTACCAAACAATCGTCCATTGCCAAACAGTCATATCTAGTATTTTCTACCGATACGTTTAGTCCCTTCTTGACTAATATTGCCCAGCCTCAATTGTTCTTTGGTCAAACTTTGATGGTATTCGAATATTTAATTTGTTCATACATCAATTCTCATCAAAATAGCTAAGAAATTTCATTTATTATAACCTAATTTTAATGAAAAGAAAGCCGACAACCTTGTATTGGTCCATGTTTCATGGGAATAGAAACATGTTTCGGTGGTAAAAATGATAAAAAGCTCAGAAAACTTTATTAGTTTTTTGAGCTTTTTAATGGGGTTATAAAAAAGAATTACTCTTGATTGGAGAATACTGAATCACAATTCAACATCTACAATTCATCATATTTCTTATTGCTATTTTTACTTTTTTCAACTGGATACTTCAACTCGTCCAGCTTCAACTTTGCCTCCATTATTTCTTTGATATCCAAGTCCAAATTATCTGCCAGCATAAAAGCATAAATCAAAACATCCGCTAATTCTTCTTTTAATTCAGGGAGCTTTTCTTCGACAGTTTCTTCAGAGGTCTGCCATTGGAATAGTTCCAGTAATTCGGAGGCTTCTAAATTAATAGAAATTGCTAGATCCTTTTCATTATGAAATTGGCGCCAGTTACGATCATCACGAAATTTATTGACTTTTTGCATTAAATCATTGAGTTCATTCATGGGGTAATTCTCCTTTTTGTGCTTGTAATAATACTTCTTGTAATTGAGGATCCACAGCATATAAATACAATCCATTTACGCCTCGGGTCAATAACACATTTAATTCATTTTTCAAAAGTGTATCAGCTAAATATTCCTTCCCTTGTTTTAGTGTCCGACGTTGTGTAGCCTTTTTATTATGACTAGCTTCTCGGTCAAAAACAATTTTACCATTTCTATATTTTACAGAAGGTCCTATAATCACCGCCGCGTAATTTAAATCAAATCCTTGAATCGTAAAGGTTGAACCTACTTCATTGATAGTTTGTTCTTGCTCCGCCCAGGAAAGTTGTTTGTGTGCTCGTGTCTTTCCAATGGGTTTTAATTGTAAGTTCCAGGGAAGACTCCACTTTCCAACTTTTACTCGCCAATAATCTTCTCCCTCAGGTTTTCTTTTATCCACGTAAGGCCAATCAAAAGTGGCTAACATACGGGAAATCCCAGAATCTTCATTTTGAGCTTTTACTTTAATTTCCTCATACATTGTCTCAACGCTAGAGAAAACCTTCAATTCGTATCCAAAAGTATCTTCTGGAATATTGGTAACGACATTCTCATCGACAAGTGATCGAATCCATTTTATTGTTCGTTCACTGGCATTTATACGCAATTGATTTTTTAAATTAATCAGATTTTTTTCCAAATTAGCATTATGCAAAATAGGTAATAATTCATCCGATTCCCAATATTGTTCAGTAGTAAGGATTTGATTACGATCAAAAACAGCGACAACAACTTTAGCTCGCTCAAGAATATCATTTAATTGATTTTTTCCACGATAAGCCTGTTTTCCCTGTGTCAATAATAAGTGTGCTTCATCAACAATAGCGACATCTATCTTTTCTTCTGAAGTATGCGTATTAATAAAATGGGTCGGTTTAGACACAATATCGCTTTTCTTCGAATCAAAAATACCAAGCTTTGTCGCAATTTGTTGGTAGATTTTTAACTGTTGGTCATGATTAACTAAAAGATGACAACTGATATCATCCAATAAAATATTTTCATTGGTTTTAGATAATTGCTGAAGTTCATAAAAAAGACTACTCATTAACACTGTTTTCCCAGATCCTGCTTCTCCTTCAACAACAATCAATTGGCCCGTTTTTTCTTGGCTAAGAGACTCTTCAATACGCATCAAAATTCGGTCTTTTGCATCTAATTGTTCTTGTGTAAGCTTGTTAAACGGAGAGGCTTTGAAAATAGCCGAATCTTTAATAACACTTTCAACTGGAAACAACTCTTTATTTTTTGCATGTAAATTACGCCAAATCTTTGAAAAAATCTCATCTAGCTCACTAGAAGTATAATATTGATTCTGTTGATTGTAGCGTCTATTATAAACAAAATCAACCGTTCCAACGCTAGACATATATTGCATCAATTTGTTTTCGATATCCAAAGTTAATGACTTATTAAAGTGATCATGTCCAATGACAAACATTTTTGCTGTTGATGATTGAGCAAATTTCTCCCAGTCCTCTCGTGTATCCGGATCATTTTTTAAATGTTCAAAAGATCGCCGTTTAATATTGGTAGTTTCTCCGATATAAACGGAAAAACATTGCCTCTTATTTTTATCATTTACGATATAAACTGTCGGATAGTCAAGAATGTACTTTGCTTTTTTGTCAGTAACTGAATTTTCAATATTTTTGATAGCATTTGAGTTATAGTCGATTTCATAAATAATTGGTGATGGTAAATTCTTCAATGGATTGGCCTCCGTTAAAACAATGATTATTTTAATTATAGCATAAAGGCAACAAAAAATATCAGAGAAGAAAAATTCCTCAAAATTATGACCGTGTTTGAGGAATTTTTCGATATAATTTAAAAAGCCTTGTGAAAATAAAGTCCTAACTCACAATCAACTTCTTGGTCTGCTTGCTATATTTAGCCGGAATTTCACGTTCTAATTTCCAAGTAATATTCATCGGTCGACTGCCGGTATGTTGTAGGTAATTAACAAAGCCAAGCACACTGTAAGAAGCGGTGTTTCCCCAGTCATCTTTTTTTCCATCTCTGACACACAAAAGAATCTTACTTGCTTTTTCCTGATGATGGATATAGCGTTGACCAGTTTTTGAGGTATCGCTTGTCGTACTTTGACTTTGCCAATGAAAGAGGCTTTCGTTAATCGCATAATCCTTGTACATGGTTGTTGGCGAATAGTCTTTATCAGATTTATTCAGCGTTACAAAAAGAATGTCTAATTTTTTATCTGACAAATACTTCACGCCCTCACGAACCGTCGTCGGCTTCATAAAGTCTAAGGCCACTAACAATTGATCGCGAGAATAAGTACAATGCAGGTCAATAGGACAATCAAAACCAAATGCCAATTTTTTATCAATAAGATCAATATGATCAAAACGGTAGTGTAACAACTCTTTCATTTCATTTATCAGCGTCTTACTTTGTGCCAACAAATCTAGTCTTTCCTTAACAAGCGTAGTCTCAGAAAAATCAATGGTCTCCATCCAAAGAGTGACGTAAAACATTTGTAGCATTCGTTTTTCTTCCTGATTGAGTGATTCCAGATCAATTGTGTTCATGTGTTCAAGAATATCCAAGCAAAATACCAAAAAACGGCGTGAATCAATCGCAGCTAATTTCGGGAGGGCTTTGGAAATTTCTGTTTCAAAAGGTTCGTCAAAATCATCCTTGACACCAGCCAACACACATAATCGAGAAAAGCTATTTTTCTTATACACCGCTCTTGGATCCAAGCGATAATAGGATAAAAAGTTGGTAAAGGTTAATTCTTTTCCAGTATCTTCAGAGAAAGTTCTGATTTTATTTAGTAAGCCGCTCTTTGTTTCAATCGAGCTTTTGATATTTTGTAAGACATAGTCACTGGCTTGTTTCTCTAGATAGATGTAGCAACCTTTAGGAATTGAGACAAAGCCTTTTTTCAGTTCATCTTGCACGCTACGTTTGGTATTTTCTAAAAGAGCCGCAAATTTTTCTTCGTAGTTATATTTTTTATTCGCTTGTCCAATGAAATCAAGAACCGTCAAACAATCTTTTTCATCATCTAAACGTAAGCCACGTCCCAATTGTTGTAAGAAAATGGTTAAGGACTCGGTTGGTCGTAAGAAAAGGACGGTATTTACAGCCGGGATGTCCACTCCCTCATTGTATAAATCGATGACAAAGAGAACTTTTACTTCGCCTGTTTCTAATCTCTTTTTAGCTAATGCCCGCTCATCTTTTTTAGTATCCCCATCTAATTCCATAGCAGGAATGCCGTGTTCGTTAAAAAAGTCAGCCATGAATTTGGCATGTTCTTTGGAGACACAAAAACCTAAAGCTTTCATTTCAACAATAGAGGTGGTGTATTTTTCGATATTACCAATGACATGGTCCGCCCTTTTTTCAGCAATGCCTCGATTCATAGACAAAACATTACTTAATTCACGCTTATCATAAC
>DXDB01000171.1 GCA_019115705.1 Candidatus Tetragenococcus pullicola
TTTAGATATTTTTCTACTAGTGCTATCCGTTGTTTGTACGTTCCTTTAAATTTGTGAAGCTTCATTTTCAATGCCCTCCTAATAGAGAATCGTTTTATTTATTTAACGTTCCTTATATGGGAAGCATACCACCAGTTTTCATGGCCGAATAGCCGTTTTTGGACATAAGATTCCGGTTTTCATGGCCAATTAGCTAATTTCACAAACTTATGGTCAATGGAAGACGTTCCCTTTGTTTCTTCAAAGTAAATTCAATGAAATATCCTAAACTTTGATGCTTTTTAAACATTCCCTCCGCCTATACTTCATGCAGTTTTGTGAAAATAAAATTATGTGATACAGCTTTTTAAACTGTTGCACTTCTGTTGAAATAAATGGCACCTTTTGCTATAGTAATTTTTGTGAACTGTATTTATTTATCTCTATTACTGTTTCATAAAAAAGGAGGAAAACGATGCAAGATGCAACATATTGGACAGACCAATTAAAAAAAGGCACCCTCAGTTTTTCAGAGCACGTCGCCAAAATTGCTGAGAAAGTGGAACAATACAATCCGGACTTAAACGCCTTGGTAACTTTTGATCCCGAAGCTGCCTTAAAGCAACATCAACATACTTCCTATAAAGAGCGCTTATTTGGTGGACAACCAATTCCATTAAAAATGCTCGGACAAAATAAAGCTGGCTGGCAAGCGACGTCTGCTTCCCAACTATTTTCAAAAGCAACTGCCAATCAAACCAACCATTTTGTTAAGCGTCTGGAACAAATTGGTTTTATCCCCTTAGGCCAAACCAATGCGCCTGAATTTGGCTTTAAAAATATTACCGATCCCGCGCTTTATGGAGATACTCGGAACCCTTGGAATTCATTGTACTCACCGGGAGGTTCAAGTGGTGGAGCTGCGGCTACGGTGGCTAGTGGCATCTTCCCAATAGCTGGTGCTAGTGATGGCGGTGGTTCGATTCGTATTCCTGCTTCTTTCTCAGGGTTGATTGGTTTAAAGCCGACCCGAGGAACGATGCCAGTAGGACCGGACGAATGGCGTAGTTGGCAAGGCGCCTCGATTAGTTTTGCTTTAACAATTTCCATGCGTGATACCAAAAGTTTGTTTTATGCCATGCGAACTTCTCAGCCTAGCGCCCCTTATCAAGCCCCAAAAGCTGAGTGGAACCATACCAAAGAAACGACAGCAAGCAAACCGTTGACGATTGCTTTTACCACACAATCACCTGTGGGAGACAAAATTTCCGACACGGCCGTTCAAGCAGTCAAAGAGGCCGCGACTTTTTTAGAACAGCAAGGTCACAAAGTCGTTGAAATCAACTATCCAGTTGACGGACAAGAAATGATGGAAAGCTATTATGTCATGAATGGTGGCGAAACAGCGGCCATGTTTTCTGATATCAACGCCACTCGTGAAAAAGCTGTCACATCCAAAGACATGGAGCTAATGACTTGGGCACTTTATCAATATGGCGAAAAAATAGCGGCCGCAAGCTACATTAAAGCCCTACAATATTGGGATTATTTAGCTGAAAAAATGGAAGATTTATTTATTTCTTATGATTTATTCTTGACGCCAACCACTGCTTTTTCAGCCCCTTTAATTGAAGAAGACTTACAAAGTGATTCCATTCGAGCACGCTTGAAAGAAATTGAAGCCGTCGATGAAAAAACAGCAGCAAATCTGGTATACGAAATGTTTGAAAAAAGTTATCACTTGACGCCTTACACCCAACTAGCCAATCTAACGGGTCAACCTGCCATCAGTTTGCCGACCGCTGTCACTGAAAAAAACTTACCTTTAGGCATTCAGTTCATGGCTTCAAAAGGAAGAGAAGATTTATTGCTACAAGTTGGGCAACTTTTTGAAGCCAATCAAAAATTTCACTTACCAAAACAAATACAATAGACATCTTAGGAGGATCTCATGAAAAAAACAAATACATGGAAAACACTGGCACTACTTAGCTTATCAGGAATTATCTTAACTGCCTGCGGACAAAAATCAACCGGCGACACGAGTCTAACTGATGTGGAAGATAATAAGGAATTAGTCGTAGCAACTTCAGGAACGCTCTATCCTTCTTCTTATTACAATGATGACAACGAGTTGATTGGCTATGATGTCGATATCGCCAAAGAAGTGGCGAAGCGTTTAGGCGTAGACATTTCCTTTAAAGAATACAATGTCGACGGCCAAGTGACCTCTTTGACAAAAGGAGAAACTGACTTTGCGGCCAATGACTTTGGTCTTGAAGGAGATCGTGCTGATAAATTTAACTTATCCCAACCGCTAAAATACTCTTTTGATAGTATGATTGTTCGCGAAAGTGATGATTCAGGAATTGCCTCTTTAGAAGATTTAAAGGGAAAAAAGACCGCCGGCGAACCCAACACGAGCTACATGAAACTAGCTGAATCGTATGGTGCCGAATTAGTTACTTATGATAACGCCACTAATGATCAATATTTGACCGACGTAGCAAACGGTCGTACTGACGTGATTTTAAACGATTATTATTTGCAAAAAATGACTGTTGCGGCAATGCCTGACGTACCGGTAAAAATCTTAGAAGATGTATATTTTAATCCAAGCGAAACAGGCTTTTTATTTGTCAAAGACCACCAAGCACTTCTTGATAAAGTCAATAGTATCCTAGCAGATATGAAAGAAGATGGCACGATAGAAGAAATTTCTCAAACCTATTTCCAAGCTGATGTATCTGTCAAACCGGATCAAGAAATCGAAACGGTTGAAACAAAATAATGTATATTCCTACACTTGATTTTCCATTAATGATTGAATCGATTCCCTTTTTATTATCTGGGTTATCGTACACCTTAGGGATTGCCTTGGTATCTTTTATCGGTGGCAATCTCTTGGGGCTGTTACTTACCTTTTTAGGAATGTTACCCAATCGTTTTCTTCGTGGGTTTGTGCGTGGCTATCTCTCTTTTCTTCGAGGAGTACCCGCTCTAGTCTTATTATTTCTATTGTATTTTGGTCTTCCTTATCAGTTACCCGCACTTGCGGCAGCGATTATTTGCTTTACTTTAACCAGTAGTGCCTTTATTGGTGAAATCTATCGAGGTTCAATTGCTGGCGTTGACCGTGGACAATTTGACGCGGCTTTTGCTTTAGGGCTATCATTTCCTAAAGCAATGCGTTTTGTCATTTTGCCACAAGCTTTTCGAATCTCCATTCCCGCCTTAAGTAATGTCGCCATGGATTTATTAAAAGGAACCTCTTTAGCGGCGATGATTACCATTCCGGATATTTTTCAAAAAGCAAAAATTGTCGGAGGTCGTACCTTCGATTATATGTCCATGTATGTCTTAGTCGCCATTATTTATTGGCTCTTGTGCATGCTAATCGAAGCGGGACAAAAAAGATTGGAACGATATTTTGCCAAACAA
>DXDB01000172.1 GCA_019115705.1 Candidatus Tetragenococcus pullicola
CCACCTAAAAACTCAATCTGGCGTTTCAAAGAGAGATTATCGAATACAATTTTTTCATTAGCAGTAAGAATTCGTGCCACTAATTTAGGCTTTTCTAGAATGATTTTATGGATTCGTTCCAAATCAACTGCATCGATCCCAATTCCTTGAATCATGGCGTTCCTCTTTTCTACACTAAGATAGTCTTATTCTATCAAATATCAGTAAAATTACCACTTATTTTCCAAAAAAATTGACTTTTCTGATAAAAAGCAAAGTGGAATATAAAAGAAGCTTTTTTTGGCATTTCTATAGTCGTTCACCTTTTTATAGCATTTTCTCTTACTTTGGACAAGTAGAAAAACACCCACAGAGAACGTATTTTCAAATCATAAGTTATAAACTTAACCCAGAGACTTTTTTAATAGTTTAAAAAAGCCTGAAAAAGTTGAGACTTTTTCAGGCAATAAACATTTCTATTGTTCTTTTTTATTATGAATCACAAAATCATGTTTTTTATCATTGGAGCGACGTTTATTTTTATATTGTCCGTCTTTTTTATAAGAGCCTTTTCCTTTGGAGAAATTGCCATCTTTTTTATTGCGACGACGATCATCACGACCGCGGTAATTGTTATCTCGACGATTACGAGAGTTATTCCGATGGTTCTTACCTTTATTATTGAAGCTCTTTCCTCGTGGCAAAGGACGTTCTGGTGTTATTTTTACTGGTACCAAATCAGCGGGATCTTTGGCTACTGTTTTTAATAAGAGCGCTGCAAGATCTTGAGCTGAATAGTGTTCAACTAATTCATCAGCACCTTGAAGATATTTGTCAAATCCATTGGCAGCCATTTTTTCATCAATTATATCCATTGCTGCTCCAAGTTGACCTTTGAAAGCTTCTTTTTCGGTTGGTGGACGTAAAGGTGTCATACGTTTTTTAGTTAGATCCTCAATCACACGTAAGTAATTCATCTCATTTGGTGTAACAAAAGTAACAGACATACCACCTTTTCCAGCACGACCGGTACGACCAATACGGTGAACATAGCTTTCTGGATCTTGTGGAATATCGTAGTTATAAACATGCGTTACTCCGGAAATATCTAATCCACGAGCAGCGACATCTGTTGCTACCAAGATATCCAAGTCCCCCTTTTTAAAGGAACGCAAAACACTCAAACGTTTTTGTTGTGAAAGATCGCCATGAATTCCTTCTGCTTTGTAACCACGGGCTTCCAGTCCACGAGATAATTCATCGACCCGACGTTTTGTTCGACCAAATACAATCGCTAATTCAGGGCTTTGAACATCGAATAATCGCGTCATAACATCAAATTTTTCATAATCCTTTGTCCGAACATAATACTGATCGATTAATTCAGCTGTCATTCCCTTGGCTTTAATTTTTACTTGTTCGGGATTTTTCATGAACTTCACGCCAATATTTTTGATAGCAGTTGGCATGGTTGCTGAAAATAGTAAGGTTTGTCTTTGTTCAGGCACTTTTGAAATAATTGCTTCGATATCTTCTAAAAAACCCATGTTCAACATTTCGTCAGCTTCGTCTAAGACTAAAGTTTCCACGGTGTTTAATTTCAAGGTATGACGCTTGATATGATCTAACATCCGACCAGGAGTTCCAACAACAATATGTGGATTTCCCTTCAATTGACGAATTTGTCGGCCAATATCTGCACCGCCATAAACAGCCGCAACCTTTATTTTCTTGTCTTTTCCTAGGCGAAAAATTTCTTCTTGGTTTTGAATGGCTAGTTCACGCGTAGGGGCAATGACCAATCCTTGAATTTCTTTTTTATTCACATCGATTTTTTCTAACATAGGCAATCCAAATGCTGCCGTTTTTCCAGTTCCCGTTTGTGCTTGTCCAATCACGTCTTTTCCTGCTAATGCTAGCGGGATTGTTGCTTCTTGAATCGGCGTTGCTTCTTCAAAGCCTGACCGTTCTACTGAAGCTAATAGTTCTTTTGATAATTTAAATTCTTTAAATTTCAAGTAAATCCTCCTTGGTTTTCGTTTACTGTCTTCTACAATTGCATGAAACCACAACCAATTGTGTGGTTTTATTGAAGCGAAGGTGTCTTTCCATGAATTCTTTGCACTGGCCCCTAACTTTACAAACCATTCACTTTTTACCGAAAAACCGCTTCTTGAAGGCATTAGAAAAGGCTAGGACAAAAGGATCTTGTTTTCTTGTCTTAGCCTCATTTTGAATTTATACATATTTATTAAGATCATTTTTTAAAGATCCTAAAAATTCCAACTGTTTGTTGTTCCAATCTTTACTTCATCTTTCGGCACTTTACATCTTACCATAAAATGAAAATTTCAGCAAGTTTACAGAACTCACTTACATATTTCGGATAAAACCATCGAATCCTTTCATTTTATATTTTGCTAACAGCTTGTTCTACGCTACGACTAAGGCATCAACCACTTCAGAAAGTCCCATTGCATTGCTTCCTTTTAAAACAATACTGTCTTCAGAACGCAAAGCTTTTTTCACGCTTTGAATCAATTCCTGCTTTTGACTGCTAGAAAAGTAATGAACATTCACTCCTTTTTTCAATAAAGCATATCCTAAAGACTCTATATCTTCGCCAAGTAAAAACACCTCTGAATATTCCGGTCCAATATGATTCGCAATTTGTGCATGCATTGCTGGCGAATCTGGCCCTAATTCTTTCATATCTGCTAAAACGGCCAGGCGAGATCCCGCAACCGTTAGCTTTGAGAAACTATCCAATACAAGTTTCATTGCTGTGGGATTGGCGTTATAAACATCACTTAAAATATCTGCACCATTCGAAGCTTTTAACCACTGTGTACGGTTTGCTGTTAATTGAAAATGAGCTAACCCCTTTGCGATACTTTCATGATCAAGTCCAAAGTAGCATCCGAATCCATAAGCAATCAAGGCATTTTTTACATTATAGCTTCCTAAAACCGGAATTTCATAATTTTTTTCTGCAATCTTAAACCGTGTTCTTTCTTTTTCTTCAGCTAAGATCTCTCCATGAATTTGTGCTTGTCCCAATCCAAAACTCACGACTTCTTGTGTTAAGTTATCTGCCAAAGGATCAAGAAGAGGCTCATCTGCTGGAATCAATAATAAGCCATTTTTAGCCAAACCCGAAACAATTTCCATTTTAGCTTGGGCAATTCCATGGCGAGACCCAAGTTGTTCAATATGGGCTTCTCCGATTAAGGTAATCGCTGCCGCATCGGGTTTAGCCAATTGCGACAAAAAGGTTATTTCTCCTGCATGATCCATCCCCATTTCTAATACTAACATTTCAGTATCACTTGGCATGTGTAAAATTGTATAGGGCATTCCCAAGTCGTTATTATAATTTCCTTGTGTTTTATAAGTTTTGAATTTTTGAGAAAGAACGGCTGCTGTCATATCTTTGGTTGTCGTCTTTCCATTACTTCCTGTAATCCCCACAACTTTTGGGGCAACTTTTTCTTGATAAAAGCGAGCTAATTTTTGAAAAGCTACTTTTGTATCAGAAACAGGAATCACGGCAATGTTTTTAGGAGCTGTCTCTAAATCCTTACTCCATAACGTAGCAATCGCACCGTTGGCAATTGCCTGAGTAACAAAATCATGACCATCATGGACTCCTTTTAATGGTACAAATAAACTATTGGCATGAATCAAGCGACTATCAAATTCAACACTTGTTACGACCGCTTCTTCTGATATCGGTACATCAAAAAGAGTCGCAATTTCTTTTAAGGTTACTTCCATTTTTTTCTCCTTATAAAAAACAAGGTCCGTCGTAAGCGAGTTTGCCCAACAGCCCCTGTTTCCTTTTTCTTGCTTATTTTTCGTTGTCAAAAAATAGATTTTGTTTTTGTTTGAAACGATTTAAACCTAATTGAATCAATTCTTCAATCAAATCCCCATATTGAAGCCCTGTCTTTTCCCAAAGAGCAGGATACATACTAAATTGTGTAAAACCAGGCATCGTATTTAATTCGTTTAAAAATAGTTCATTTTTATCGGTTAAGAAAAAGTCACAACGACTCAGTCCACTTCCGCCCAACATTTGATAGGCCGTTTTGGCGTATTCTTGTGCTTTTTGTTGAACTTCTTCAGGAATTTGTGCAGGAATCTGCATTTCGATCGTATTGTTGATATATTTCGCGTCATAATCATAAAAGGCTTTTTCCTTAACAATCTCACCAGGCGCGGTTGTACGGATATCTTCATTCCCTAAAATAGCAACTTCAATTTCACGAGCTTCAATTCCTTGTTCGATAACAGCGCGCGTATCATACTGATAAGCCTCTTCTAATGCCTCTTGCAATTCGGCACGATTTTGTGCTTTCGAAATACCTACACTTGATCCCATGTTCGCTGGTTTTACAAACATTGGATAGAGCATGGATCCTTCACAATGTTCAAAAATCTTTTGTGGATTTTCTTTCCATTCACTTTTCAAAACTGGAACATAGGGAACTTGAGGAATTCCTGCCGCATGTAAAATATATTTTGTCATAATTTTATCCATCCCACAAGC
>DXDB01000173.1 GCA_019115705.1 Candidatus Tetragenococcus pullicola
TAATGCGGCCAGAATACCAACCGTCAGCTAAAACTGTTGTCCAGCTATTTTCGGAAGCTAATAAATCGGTGACATCAAAATATTGATATTGAAGAATATTTTTGTAAGAAGTGAAATCAGGCATGAACTGAGCTTGTGTCACCCTTTGACCATTGATCATTGGATAATAAATTCCATGGGCGGTCATAAATAGTTGAGCTTTTTTTACCGGCTTAGTGAGTTCAAAGCTCTTTTTCAAATATTGAACTGGTCGCAAACGTTCATCAGGAGAAGCTTGTTTAGGCATTGGCTTACCACCAAACATGGCTGCCAAATCAAGTTCTGCTTCTTTTGTAACGTGAGCTTGTTTAGGCTCAATCCATTTAGCATCCCAATTTTTCAATTCAGTAGTAAAATACATTCTTTTTGACCAAGGACTAACTTGTTGATCTTTGTCATAAACTTTGACCTGCCAAAAATACGTTGAATGTGGTGACAAATTCGATAAATCAAGATGATAATTGGTCTCATCCGATTCAACAAATCCTGAATCGAATATTTTCTCTCCATCTTCATTTTGGATAATCAATTTGAATCCAAGTTGGTAATTATTTTGCTTATCATCTTCAGTTACCCAACTGAACAATGCGTCTTTCAGTGGGATAATGATTTGATCACTAGAGATAGACAAATTATTTATTTTTGTTTTGATTATTTTCATATAAGAAACTCCTCATATTTTTTATATAATATACTGGAAAGACTAAAAGGCAGGCTCATACTATGGATAAAACTTTAACCGACTTAATTTCTCGAATCCCTCAAAAAACATCAATTAATAAATTTGATCCTGATAGTATTCAAATTCAACCATATGGTAAAGTTTTCAAATACTATCAAACTCTTTCTGACGGTTTAAACCAACCATTGGATGCTGTTCAAAGAAGTATTGCTATTTCCATGCAACCTTTAGGAAATACTCCTTGGCATATTCACAATTATATTGAATTAACTACAGTCATTAATGGACAAATTAAAGTAGATTTCCCCAAAGAAACTGTTACCCTTTCAAAAGGCCAAATTATTCTAATTGGAAAAAATACCATACATACAATCAAAACAATCGATTCAAAAACAACTGTTTTTAATATTGCTATAACTGTTGATTTTTTAACTCAAGAACGTCTAAGAATTTTAAGAGATGTCGGAACAGTTGCTAAATTACTTTTCTCAGTTTTACAAAATGAAGACATTAAACAGAGCGAATATAATTTATTTGATACAGCCGATAGTAAAAAGATACAAATCACTTTGAAAGAAATAATTTTTGAATACTATCAACCCACCTTCGGTAGCCAACAAATCATCAATTTGGACATTTTGAAGTTATTGGTTGAATTGATTAGATTACGTCAAGCTAAACAGCCAAAAATAATTGCTAATCGGACATCGGATGTTTTTGATATGTTAATTTTTATTGAGAACAATTTTAGTAATCTAACTTTAACGGAAATGGCAGAAACTTTTCATTTTCATCCAAATTACTTATCAGCAAAATTGAAATTAGCTACTGGCAAATCTTTTACTCAATTAATAACCTTGCAGAAATTAAATACGGCAGCTTTATATTTAATTCATTCCGCAAATTGCAAGAACAAGTTAGCCACTCCGAAAAAATAAAAAAAACTTAAGATCTATCAGGATTGGAGTGCCAGATTATTAGTAGCCGCAAGCCAGGGAGAATGCCTCCTGTGGCTTTTTGTATCCTAGTTGCTTCCTTGGTAGTTCATTAAGGTGAGCGTTTATGACAGAGATGGTTTGGGGACTCACAGTATCTAGGGACAAACTCTTTGGAAGTTCACGTCGGATCATTCTATTATGTACTTCGTTAGTTCCGCGTTCACTAGATGTGTATGGATGAGTGAAATAGACATCACAGGTATCTGACATGGTTCGTTCTAAGTTGGCAAACTCCGGCCCGTTGTCTGC
Organism: Candidatus Tetragenococcus pullicola; assembly: GCA_019115705.1. Classification (GTDB taxonomy): domain Bacteria; phylum Bacillota; class Bacilli; order Lactobacillales; family Enterococcaceae; genus Tetragenococcus; species Tetragenococcus pullicola. Next base: position 1,969 of record DXDB01000173.1, read on the forward strand.
AGTAATAGATTTGATGGCTCTACCATAACTGAGCTTAATCTCCTCCATGGCGTAGTCTACAGAGTCGGCGTCTCTACCGTCAATCAATCTCATTATTTCAAACCGTGATTGTCTTTCTGTCAAGGTAAGAACGACACTTTCGTTTCCGTTTCTTTTACCCACTACAGTATCGATCTCAAAGTGCCCAAACCTCTCACGATTGTTGATATGACTTGGACGTTCTTCAATACTTCTTCCTAGGGTTCGTCTATGTTTCTTTGCGATATGGATCTTGGTAGATCTGTGAGTCTTTTCAACTAGGTCGATGTTCTTTATCTCCAGCAACTGCCTGTCTATGTATTTGTACAAAGTAGTTGTGGATACCATCTCTTCAGATGTAAATAAACCATCAACACGAGCTCTACCTACTGTCGCATCAGGAGACCACTTGTTATCTTTAAACTTCTCCACAAAGAAGCTCAAGAAGGGTTTTACTTGATTGAACTTAGAAGGTCGATGACATCTTAAACGGTTATTCTCATAGTTAGTTTGTGCTGTATCAGGAAAGTATGAAGAAGAATATATCAACTTGTTGTTGACCTTCTTCACCTGGGAAACAGTTCCACGATTGATCTCGTTATTAATAGTCTGTGGAGAAACACCAATAATTGAAGCTATTTGCCGGTTAGAGCATTCAAGTTCATGTAAAGAAGCAATTCTGCCTCGTTCAATCTCAGTTAAGTGCTGTCCTTTTTTGCGAATTATGGTATTCTGTTGATGCATCAAGACGAAAAACCTCTTTCATTGTTAGTGTCGGAACTCCAATGATAACTGATTTTTACGTCTTGGTGTTTTTTTATTTAGTTTTTCTTAAGGTGGCTAACTTGATTATAAAATTCGCC
>DXDB01000174.1 GCA_019115705.1 Candidatus Tetragenococcus pullicola
AAAAAACATCACCTGATTAGTGATGTTTTCGTTGTATATAATAATATACGGGAATTCCTAAGGCGGTGATACCAAGACCAATTATGACAAGTTTTGTCATGGTTATGGTTGTCATCACTAAAATAAAAAAGCCACCTAAAATAGCAAGCAATGGAATCCACGGATACAGCGGAACGCGATACGGTCGTGTCTTCTCTGGTTCTTTTTTCCGAAAGACAAAAACACCTATAAACAATAGCAGATTAAATACCCACATGACAAAAATCAACATATCCGTTAGTAAATCAAAGCTACCAAAAAGCATCATGACACACGCTAAAATTAATTGGGTCAATGCTGCTACATAAGGTATCGTCGTTTTTCTAGACAATTTTTTCAAGTGTGAACTGAAAGGAAAATCTCCCTTGACTGCCATGGCATAAGGTACTCGTATTCCTGTCATTGTATAGCCATTGATCGCACCATAAACAGAAATCAAAATACCAATTGTGACAATCTTTCCACCACTTGGTCCAAAAAGGATTTGCGCCACATCAGACGAGCTATTCAAGTTACCAGCGAGACTCTCAATAGGCAATACTCTTAAAAAGACAAAATTGATTACCCAGTAAATAATTGTCACAAAGCTTATTCCAAAAATGATTGCTTTGGGTAAATCTCTTTGAGGATATTTCATTTCACCCGCAATATTTGCGACACTTAACCAACCATCATAAGCAAATAATGTAGCTAATAAGGCGCCACTAAAACCAACAGCCCAACTTTTATCTCCTTGAATGCTTAGATCCACAAGCGAGACAGGAACTTTTCCTGGTTGGAACAAACCAAAAAGAACAATCGCTGTAATTGGTAAGAGTTTAATGACTAATGAAAGAGATTGGAAGGTAGACGCAATTTTAGTTCCTAATAAATTAAGTAAGGTGACACTACTAGCACTAAAAATAGCAATGGGCAATAAAAGTATTTCATTCAGTTGGAATAAGTGAATGAGTTGAGTAGAAAAAATGATACTTAAGGCAGCTATATTCGCAGGATAGTAGATGACACTTTGAGCCCATCCCAATAAAAAAGCTGGTAATTTCCCATAGATAACTTCGATATATTGAACTGGTCCTCCAGTTTCTGGAATGGCAGTTGCTAACTCTGCTACAGTCAGTCCTGCACACATTGTTAAAAGTCCTGCTAAGAGCCAAGCAAAAAGTGCAGAACCTGCTGCTTGTGTTTGTGAAACAACGGCTGCAGTTTTAAAAAAGACACCCGCTCCAATGACTGTGCCCATCACTGTTGAAAGTGCTCCTGTCAATGAAATTTCTTTTTTTTAATTTCTGCTTCCCATGTTTTTCTCCCTTCTATTATTAGAAATTAGGACTAGTATACGGTATTTTTTCATGAAAATCTATGGAAATTATCAAAAAAGGAATGTCATATCAGCCTTTTTTGATAGTTTCTATTTATAGGTAATTTTTAATATTCAAAAAACAAAGCGCTAAATTATCGCTAAGAACGATTTCTTTTTTTAACATTCTTTGCTAAAATAAGGATTATACAAAGAAAAGAGGGATGCAACATGACTAAGAAGAAACAATTGGTTGAAGATTTTTTTAATTCACCCTATTTCAATCATTATTCTGATGATCCAGATATCGTTACCTACATGTCTCCTCCATTACAAATACTTGAGGAGTTAATCACACAACAATTTACAGATTTAAAAAAAGGCTTTTCCGATCAATCGTTGGTAGGAATTTATTTAACTGAGATGTTGCCCAAAGAATTGCCCGTCTACCCAGAAGAATCTGTTTATGTTTATGAAGCAGTCGTTGACTTTTATTGTTATCTCCATGCACTCAATTATCTTTCTGTTAAAGAGTACAAAGAGATGTTGCTTTTCTTTCAACAAACAAAACCAGTATATTTTGCACGCATGTTTGACGAAAACTATTGGTCTAAATCAAAAACTGAGATGATTGATTCCTATGGAGAAGACTTGTATGGCGATTTATCACCACAGGAGCAAGAAATATTTGATAAACTCGACGAACTTTTTTCTACTCTTGACAGTCGTCCAACATCTACTAAAATGGTAAAAAATAATGGCAATAATGTCATTCAATTTCCTGGTTCTTCTAAGCAAAAGAAGACGAGTAAACGAAAAAAAGAAGCACCTTCCAACTATTTACGTTTTCGTATCGACTTAGTTGGCTATAAGCCTCCAATCTGGCGTCGGGTTTTAATCCCTGACAATTATACGTTTGAAGAATTTCATCAGGTCATTCAAGCCCTTTTTGAATGGGAAGATTATCACCTTTACCAGTTTGAAGGGGACGGATTTTTGATTGAGCGTGAACCAGAAGAAGATGACTTATTTGGTATACCTTTTGGTGTCGATCAAGTCGTAGCTTCCAAAGATATCTTGTTGAAAGATTATTTTGAAGAAGTTGGTGAAAAAATCGAGTACGTCTATGATTTTGGTGATTGGTGGGAGCATAAAATTGTATTGGAATCCATTGAAACAGTCACGTCCATTCAAGATTCTTACCAATTAGATGCCAAAAAACAGCTTCCTTATTGTCTGAAAGGAAAAAAAGATGCTCCTGAAGAAGACAGTCACTTTGAGGAAACATTTGTCTCTTTTGATTTAGATAAAATCAACAAACGTTTAGAAAAAATGCATGAAAAATAAGAGTAAAAGCACGCTAAACATCATCTTTTAGCGTGTTTTATTCGCTTTTTAAAAGAAAATTTCGTTATAATAAGATCAGGAGGTGCTCGTATGGTAAATGAAAACTGGAAAAAGTCCTTACCGATTTCCGGAATACAAGAAATTAAACCAGTAACAGGTGGTGATGTCAATAAAGCCTACCAAGTGCTAACTGCTCAAGACACTTATTTTTTATTGGTACAACCGGATCATGACAAAGAATTTTATGCTGGAGAGATTGCCGGTTTAAAAATGTTCCAACAAGCAGATATTCTGTCACCTGAAGTGTTAGATTCTGGGGAAATAGACGGCGATGCTTATTTACTGTTGGAATTTATTGACCAGGGTGTGGGAAGTCAGGCAGATCTGGGACGATTAGTTGCTAAGTTACATCATTACCACAACCCCAATGGACAATTTGGGTTTTCGGAAAGTTCGTCCGCAACTCTTCGTTATGACAACTCTTGGACTTCTTCTTGGAGTGAGCTATTCGTACAAAGGCGCTTGGATCGTATCGCTAAAGCAATCATGGCAAACAATCTCTGGAATCAAAGAGAACAAGAACAATATAATAAGGTACGGCAAAAAATTTTATTGGTTCTTTCACAACATGATTCAAAACCTTCCTTAGTTCACGGTGACCTTTGGGGCGGCAATCATCTTTTTACTAAAAGTGGTCAACCCGTTTTAATCGATCCCGATGCTTTTTTTGGCGATCGCGAATTTGATCTTGGTGTAAGTTTAGTATTTAATGCATTTGACAATGATTTTTATCAAGCCTATCAAAAAGAATATCCACTTGAAGATGGTTATGAGCTTCGTTTAAATTTCTATAAATTATATCTATTGATGGTCCATCTGTATAAGTTTGGAGGCATCTATGCCCATGGTGTGAATCAAACAATGCGCACCATCTTAGAAAATTGATTTTTAACGAATAATAAAACAGACATGTTACTTTATTTATTGGAAAGGACTCTATAAAATGGATTATTACGATCAACATTTGCACACCTATCTTTCATTTGACTCACAGGAAAGGTTTGAAAATTATTTGATCGATTCCCCTCAGTATTTTGTTGCAACCGATCATTTCGATTTGAAAAATCCTTATACCAATTACAACGATGATATTCCTGATTATCAAGAATTATGCAAAAAAATGAACAAGTTAGAGGAAAGATATGACACAAAATTTTTAAAAGGAATTGAAATTGGCGTTGTACCAGGACAAGAAGAAAAGATTTTGTCTTATTTAAATCAACACCCTTATGATCTCAAATTAGTAAGTATCCATCAAAATGGTGTTTTTGATTACATGGATGATGTCGTTTTAAAAAAAGACAAATACAATGTGGCTAAACAATATTTTGATCAGATGTCAACTGTCCTTGATTCTTTTCCAGAAGGACAGATACTGACTCATTTTGATTACGGCTTGCGACGTTTTGATTTTACCGCACAAGAATTAGAAGAACATTTCGAAAACAAACTAACAACGATTTTTAGAAAAGTAATTTCTCGTCAAATGGCCATGGAAATAAATGCCAAAAGTTTTGGTCCTTATGGAAATGCAAAACTTTACCAATATGCCATCCCACTGTATCAAAGTTTAGGTGGAACCTTATTTACTTTGGGGTCTGATGCCCATGTTGCTTCCGATTTTCACCTGTTATTCCCAGAAATGAGCGCTCTTTTAGCCGAGTTTTCTGTAGATTCTCTTGTTGTTTTTCAGGGAAAGGACCGGTTCTTTACGACACTTCCTTCAGACTGACAGAATTGGTTTTAACATTGGCAAAAAACCTCGATCGTTTTGTGATCGAGGTTTTCGGTTATTCTTTTTCTTTTTTTTGTTCTTCAGCCTTTTTATCAGGAATAATGTTCTTCTTTTTTGCTTCTTTCCGTGCTTCTTTAAAAACTTCCTTTTTCTCTTCTTTATAGGCATCTTGTCGTTTTGCGTATACTTCTTCTTTTGATTTTTCAGCCATGGAAATTCCTCCTTGATGATAAATTCAAATTATATTCTATTTATATAATAGTAAAAATACTTTGATTTGGCAAGTTTTGCGCTTGTTTAAATATTTCAAAGAACCGTTATTTCCTTTCTCACTTTTTTTATTTTTCACAAATTTAGCTTTCATTATAGGATGAATGTATCCACTCGATGAAAAAAATAAAAGAAAACTTTCACAGTACAAACAATTCCAGAAAGTTAGCTATTTCTTGTTCGTTTTTTCAAGAAAATATCTTGAAAAGTATGAAATATATGCTACAATTTTCATGAAGAAAAAATAAAATCTTTTTTAGGAGGATTCATAACTGTGAAAAAATTTGTCAAATTAGGCATGTTTTCCCTAGCTTCACTCGCTTTATTAGCTGGATGTGGTAACTCAAGTTCGAACGATTCAGAAAAAGGCGGTTCCGATAGCAAAACGATCGATAAACTTACCATTGGGTTCGTACCTTCTCGGGATGCCGATGAAATCGTTACTGCAACTGAACCCTTGAAACAACTAGTCATCGACCAAATGAAAGAAGAAGGTTACACTATTAAAGATGTCGATATTTCTGTAGGGACTAGTTATGAAGCAGTTGGTGAATCCCTTTCGTCTGGAACTATGGATGTTGGATTTATTCCGGGTGGAACATATACCTTATACGACGATGGCGCAGAAGTTCTTTTGACAGCAACCCGTCAGGGCCTTTCTGTTGATTCCGATGATCCAAAAGAATGGAATGACAATAAACCAATCGAACAAACCGATGACCAAGTCGTTTCCTACCGTTCGATTGCAATAGCAGGACCTTCTGAAAAAGGTCAAGAATTAGCCGATAAAGTAAATAGTGGTGAAGAACTCACTTGGGATGATTTAAATAGTGCTTCTTGGGCAATCAGTTCTTCCTCCTCATCTGCTGGCTACATTTATCCGTCGCTTTGGTTAAATGAAAAATACGACAAAACTTTATTAGATTTAGATAGTGCTGTTCAAGCGGACTCTTATGCTAGTGCAGCGGCTCGTTTAGCTGCTGGTCAAATTGACGTGATGGTTAGTTATGCAGATGCTCGGATCGACTACATTGATCAATGGACCAATGAATTTGGCCGCAAAGAATCAATTTGGGATGAAACAAATGTCATTGGTGTCACTGAACCAATCTACAACGATACGATTAGTGTCAGTAAAAATTCGCCCCTCATGAATGATGATTTGAAAAAGGCGTTAAGTAATGCCTTCATCGAAATTGGAAATACAGACGAAGGAAAAGAAGTTATTTCGATTTATAATCACTTTGGCTATGCCCCAGCAGAATCATCTGACTATGACGCTGAAAGAAAAGCCCAAGAATTAATTCAATCCTTAGGTGAATAAAAATAGTGCAAAAACAAAAGGTAAAGGCTTGATTCCATTTCGGAGTCGAGCCTTTGCTATGATATACTTTCTAGGGATTGATTTAATAAAGGAGAGAGGTTTAAAAACATGATCAAGTTTGACAATGTGCAAAAAGTTTACCCTAATGGTACCACGGCTTTACAAAACATCGACTTAAAAATCGAACAAGGTGAGTTTGTGGCTATTATCGGCTTATCAGGTGCTGGTAAATCAACACTCATTCGTTGTATCAACAAAATGCATGACATTAGTAGTGGTACATTGACGGTAAATGACACAAATGTAAGTACCTTAAAAGGAAAAGAAGTCCGCATTTTCCGTAAAAAAATTGGTATGATTTTTCAGTCATTTAATTTAATCACTCGTTCTAATGTTTTAAAAAATGTATTGGTTTCTTCTGTTCCTGATTTAAAGGGTTGGCGTAAGCTTTTAGGTATCTTTACCAAAGAAGACAAAATCCAAGCGCTTGATGCATTAGACAAAGTGGGGATTTTAGATAAAGCCTACATTCGTGTGGATCAATTATCAGGTGGTCAACAACAGCGTGTCGCTTTAGCAAGAACTTTGGCTCGAAATCCAGAAATTATTTTAGCAGACGAACCTGTCGCCTCTTTAGATCCTGTCACTGCAAAGTCAGTCATGAACGACTTAAAGAGAATTAATCAAGAAACCAATGTTACCATCTTACTAAATATCCACCATGTGGAATTAGCTCTAGAATATTGTGATCGTGTCATCGGAATCCGTCAAGGCCGAGTGGTTTATGATGGTTCCTCAGATAAAATTACCCAAGAGACTCTTGATGAAATTTATGGTCGCAACGAGCAAGCAGCGAAAGTGTAGGTGAGAAAATGCTAACAAAAAAACCAATGACCTTAAGTAATGGCAAACAAATCACTCCTAAGCGTTCTTTTGTTCCACTTTACATTGCGCTCGTTCTTGCCTTTTCAATTCTTTCCATCCGAGTGACTGATTTTTCTTTGGCCACATTGATTGCTCGTGGTCAACAATTTAATGTGATTTTAAGTCAACTATTCGATGTAAAATGGTCTTTTGTTCATAAAGTTTGGCAACCTCTATTAGAAACAATCAAGATGTCTTTATTAGGATCTTTATTAGGATCTATTGTTGCTTTACCTTTAGCCATGCTGTCTTCAGCTAATATTGTAAGAAATAAATTTGTGGCCGGCTTTTTCAAATTTCTTCTTAGTGTTTTAAGAACCCTTCCCACTTTAGTTGTAGCCTTGATTGCGACTTTCATTGTCGGACTTGGTTCTTTTGCCGGAACAATTGCTATTTTTATTTTCACGATTTCTTATGTTGGAAAAGTAATGTATGAACAAATTGAAAATATTGATATGAGAACGTTTGAAGCCTTAGAATCTTTCGGTCTTACCAAATTCCAGGCCTTTCGTTACAGCGTACTTTCTGAAATTTTACCGAATTTTATGTCTACTTCTCTTTATTGTTTTGAAGGAAATGTTCGCTACGCTTCAATTTTAGGTTATGTCGGGGCTGGTGGATTAGGTTTATTACTAAATGAACGTCTCGGCTGGCGCGACTATGGAAGTGTTGGTGCTATCCTAGTTACTTTAGTTGTGACAGTTGTCTTGATTGAAACACTTAGCGAAACGATTCGCCAAAAATTACAATAAGGAGGATCTCATGAACGCACATATTGAAGAAAAATTATCACAAGAACCTAATAAAAAGGTACAGTATAGCCTACTAGTTGTTTTGATCGTCCTTATTTTTGCTTGGTCGCTTTCGGCTATTTCTATCAATAAAACAAGTACAGATGGCACACAAGTTGCTTTGAATATTCTTAAAGGAATCGTCTCTCCTGATTTAAATTTTCTGTTTGACTTTACGAAGACTGGTGTTAGCTATCTCTTATTTGAAACCATTTGTATCGGCTTTTTGGGAACAGTCTTAGGTGCTATTTTTTCCATTCCCATCGCCTTTTTGATGGCTCCAAGTATTATGCCAAAACCTGTTTATCTGATTACTCGATTTCTAGTTGTCATTATTCGAACCATTCCTGCTTTAGTGTATGGTTTGATGTTTGTTCGTGTGACAGGTACCGGTCCATTCGCTGGTGTAATGACCATGTCTTTAACGTCGATTGGTATGGTTTCTAAGCTTTATGTTGATGCCATTGAAACAATCGATCGTGGAATTTTAGAGGCAATGGATTCACTGGGAGCTACCACTTATGAGAAAATTCGTTATGGCATTTTGCCTCAGTTAATGAGTAGCTTTGTCTCAATCACAATTTATCGCTTTGATATGAATTTACGAGATGCAACGATTCTTGGTTTAGTCGGCGCTGGGGGGATTGGTTCTCCATTAATGTTTGCTATAAATGGCTATAAATGGAACCAAGTTGGCTCCATTCTGATTGGCTTGATTCTATTGATTTTGATCATTGAAGTAGCTTCTAATAAAATTCGGGCCAAATTGGCAAGTGGTGAATAATTGCAGGATCTCATCTTTTAAGATGAGATCCTTTTTTTCTTTAAACACTCTAATTGTTCTTTTGAAACGCTTTAGTTAAAATGGGTAAAAAGAGGTGACTTAAAATGCAGTTGGATAGTTTATTAATCGTTTTATCGCTAGGTTTACTACTTATAGTGACTCATTTTATTTATAGGCAGTTTCGTCTAGGACATTTTTCTTCAGAATATAAAAAAACTCTTTTCATTTTAAAAAGATATCCACTCGTGAAAAAAGCTTTTTCTAATTCCTTGCATACTCCTTTATTTTATCCAATCAAAGAATTAGAACACACTTGGACTCTTGAAGCAAGCCATCCTCTGAAAACCATCTGTACAGAAATGACACCACAAGGATTGGCCGTTTCAGATGATTTGGTTTTTTTAAGTGCCTATTGTCATGGTCGCCAACACTATTCGGTTCTTTATATTTTTGATAAACAACAAGCAAATCTAATCAATACAATTCCCTTACCTGGACGTCCTCATGTAGGTGGGCTTGCCTTTAACAAAAATAAACAAGAGCTTTGGGTCACGATAACTGGCAAAAAACATGGTCGTGCCGCAGCTATTTCTTTGTCTGATATTCTAACGTTTCCAGAAAAAGCAACGTTTCCTATTGCTTATACAAAAATTTATACTTTTCCTGGTATTTCTCAAGCTTCTTATATTAGTAAATGGTCTGATTTTTTATTAGCAGGAACTTTTGAACGGTCAAAAACAGGTACATTAGGTCTATTCCCATTAAATGACGAAACAAATAATATCCCAAGATTTGTCTCCTTTTTAAAAAAAGCGCAAGGAGTGGCAATTTATAAAGATCATTATTGCCTAGTATCACAATCATTTGGTCCGAGATCGTCAAAAGTATTCATTTTTTCGAAAGAACAACTATTACAAGGAAATCTGCAGGAAAACAAAGCTCTGAAAGTTATCAAGTTCCCTCCCTATCTTGAACAAATAACGGTAGATGATAATTTTCTTTATGTTGTATTCGAAAGTGGCGCATCTGCTTATCAAAAGAAAACTTCACCAATTAATAATATCCTTGTCTTATCCATTCCCCAACTCTTAGAAAAATAAAATGATAACTAAAACTTGAAACACCAAAAACAGGGATAAACCCTTGATATATATGGGATTTAGCAGTGAAAAATACACAAAAGAACACCCCAAAGTGGTATAATAGTAAGTGAAAAGTCAAACTAACCAAGGGGTGTTCTACAATGAATAAAATAACACAAAACAATGAAGAAAGCACGTGTTTTAGTCAATCTATTGAAAACTTTATGTCTCATTTTTTTGTTTCAAGACTCGCCAAAGCATCAAATG
>DXDB01000017.1 GCA_019115705.1 Candidatus Tetragenococcus pullicola
TGGAGCAGCTGGTGCTACTGGAGCTAAAGGCGACAAGGGAGATAAAGGCGACGCAGGTGCACCAGGAGCGGACGGCTTCGGAACTGAAGCGCAGTACAACGACATCATTGCTAGATTAGAAGCGTTAGAGACTCCGGCAGAATAAAGTACTTATCAGCGGATTTATTCCGCTCTTTTTTTATTATTTCTGCCGAGAAAACCTCCACCTTCGCTTAGAGGTGAAGGATGAATCGGCTTCGGACAAGGGATGACGTTAGTAGTCTCGATTGTCCTATACTTGAAGTCCTTTACGGATAAGCTCATACACTGCCCCCGCAAAACTCGAAATATAATTATCTTTTTGGTATTGCTCAATTTGAGCGACTAAATCTGCTGGAAACTTGATGTGTTTAGGTATTCGTTTCATTTGACATTCCTCCTAATATGGTGTACACTAAGTATACAGTATAAGGAGGTGAAAAGTCAATGTTGCAACATAAAGCTTATAAGTTCCGCATACACCCAAACAAAGAACAAGAGATTCTGATTGCAAAAACGATTGGATGTTCCCGTTTTGTATTCAACCATTTTTTAGCACAATGGAATAATGCTTACAAAGAAACAGGTAAAGGTTTAACTTATAACTCTTGTTCTTCTCAATTAACACAACTAAAGAAAAATTTGCTTTGGTTAAAAGAAGTTGACAGTACTGCTATTCAGTCCTCACTTAAAAACCTTGCGGATTCATATTCAAGATTCTTCAAAAAACAAAACAAAGCGCCACGGTTTAAGTCTAAAAATAACAAGGTGCAATCTTACACAACTAAGCACACAAATGGAAATATCGCCATTGTAGGCAATAAAATTAAGTTGCCTAAGCTTGGATTAGTGAAGTTCGCTAAAAGCCGTGAAGTCGAAGGTCGTATTCTTAATGCTACAATCAGACGGAATCCAAGTGGAAAATATTTTGTTTCGATTCTCGCTGAGACCGACATCCAAGCAAAAGAGAAAACGGGTTCCGTTGTTGGCGTCGATGTCGGGTTGAAAGATTTTGCCATTTTGTCAGATGGAAAAGTGTATCAGAATCCGAGGTTTTTCCGTTCGCTTGAAAAGAAATTAGCAAAAGAACAAAAGATACTATCCCGCCGAAAAGAGCAGGCTATGAATCGAAAGTGTCCACTCCATGAAGCAAAAAATTATCAAAAGCAAAAGGTGAAAGTGGCTTGTATTCATGAAAAGATAACGAACGCACGCACGGACTACTTGCATAAAGTCAGTACCGAAATCATCAAAAACCACGATGTAATCGGGATTGAAGATTTACAGGTGTCCAATATGATACAAAATCGCAAGTTAGCGAAAGCGATTAGTGAAGTATCTTGGTCTCAATTTAGAACCATGCTTGAGTACAAAGCAAAATGGTATGGTAAGCAGGTTGTTGTCGTTGGAAAAACATTCGCTAGTTCCCAACTTTGTTCGTGCTGTGGTTATCAAAACAAAGACGTTAAAAACCTTAATTTGCGTGAATGGGATTGCCCAGAATGCAACAGCCATCACGATAGAGATATTAACGCAGGACAAAACCTTAAAAACGAAGCAATAAGACTTCTAACCGCAGGGACTGCGGGGATAGCCTAATCAAAACTTTCGGTTACGAGGGTGTTCTTAGGAATCCCCCACTTCAAACAACCCATAGGGGTGTTAAGTGGTGGGTAGTTCAATATCGATAATAAATAAAAGGGAGTAATACACATGGCTAAAAAAATTACATTATACATTGAGAACGATCAAGGTGAAGAAGTAGAGAAAACGTTCCACCAGCCAGCACGCATTAAAGGTAAAGCGGCACGTGTGGGCTTGCAGTTAGGGAAGAAAATGGAGTCATTGGAAAATGGTATGCCAGGCGATGATTTAATCGATGAGATGCTTCAATTTATCGCTGAGTACGGATATAACGGACAATTCACGGCTGATGAATTAGAGAACGGACTAGACGCACGTGATTTCTTCCAAGCATTAAGCGGAGAAGTTCAAGCAGTATTACAACGTACAGATAATGAAGCTAAGGGAAAGTCAGATTTGAAGACAGTGACCTCGAAGAAATAGATTTTTCATGTGAGGCGCAGTCTGCCAATTTAGATAGAATATACAGGCAGTTAATTTCGGACGGCTGGAAGATGAATGATATCGATGAATCAGATATATACGATTTGATTCGTTTGTTAAGCAAAGACGAGCCGGAAGTAAAAGTTGAAAGAAAAGAGTCAATGTTAGAAGCGTTCATGTAACGCTTTTTTATTTTTGAATTTTTGAGGAAAGGAGGAAAATATATGGCAGAACGAATCAGTGGTTTGAGTATTTCTCTAGATATGGAAACTGCTCAAATAGATAGGAGTCTATCGGAGATTAAAAACTCCTTCGGCGCTCTAAGACGCTCCGCTCAAGTTAATATGAATAACATCAAGTTCGGCAATAAAGATGTAGAAACTTACAAAAAAAGTGTAGATGAATTGACCAAATCTTACGATGCACAAAAAACCAATGCCAACGATTTAAAAAAACGTATTGAGTTAATGGGCGGTACATTGAGTGCGACTGCTAAAGAAATG
>DXDB01000175.1 GCA_019115705.1 Candidatus Tetragenococcus pullicola
TTCTTGATTATCGCTTATTTTTGAAAGCTAAGCAATACGAATAAATTTATCAGCTCTCAGTATTGACAAAGAAATAATTTCTGTTAAGCTGAAATTGAATCGATTCAAATTTAGCTTAACAGAAAAAAAGAGGATTGCCAATATCTTTTAAAAAATAAGGTAATCTCTTAACTTGAAAGGGAGAAGAAAATGAAAGCTATCGACAAATTATCAGAAAAGCTATTACCAATCGCAGCTAAAATGAATAATCAACGACATCTTACCGCGGTTCGTGATGGTTTTATTGTAACCATGCCACTAATTATGGCAGCATCTTTGTTTATTTTATTGAATTCAGTTATTTTTTCAAATGATTTTGTAAACCGCTTCATAGATTTGAGTTATTTCAGTGGACTGGCGGGAATTGTGAACAACGGGACGATGGGTATTTTAGCTATTTTAGTTTGTTATAATATTGGTTATAATTTGGCAAATTGGTATATAAGAAATGGAAATATCACCAATAAAGGTTTTAGCGCAGTTCATGCTGGTGGTGTTAGTTTAGCAGCTATGTTTGTAATGATGCCTTTAACAAGTACGGTTACTTTGACTGACGGATCTACGGCTGAAGCTAGCGAAGTTTACCTTCAAGGCTTGACTTCTTCATCAGGTCTTTTTCTAGCCATGTTAGCAGCATTAGTTGGAACAGAACTATTTGTGAAGTTATCCAAATTTGAAAAGCTAAGAATTTCTATGCCAGAAAATGTTCCACCTGCAGTTGCTACTTCGTTTAATTCGCTAGTTCCAGAAGTTTTGGTTATTGTGATTTTTGCTGTTGCTGTCTTTGCTTTAGATGGTTTGACAGGATTAGCAGTACCTGAATTAGTAAATAAAATCATTCAAGTACCTCTACGTGGATTTGTTTTGTCAGCGCCTGGGATGTTATTCCTTCAATTCATGTCTGATTTATTGTGGGTGTTTGGTTTACATGGATCAAGTATCTTATCGCCAATCAAAGCTGCGCCAATGCTTGAGTCTATTCAAGAAAACATGCAAGCTTTTGAACTTGGAAAAGATATTCCTAATATTGTGACTGAACCCTTTGTAGGAAGTTTTGGACTTTTAGGTGGCGGTGGGTGTGTATTAGCACTACTTATTGCTATTTTTATTGTGGCTCATCGAAAAGAACAAAAGGATGTCGCACGTTTAGCAATCGTACCAAGTTTGTTTAACATTGCGGAACCAGTTATGTTTGGACTTCCAGTTGTTATGAATCCGATTTTCATGATTCCAGCTGCAATCATTCCATCAATCAATTTGATCATCGCTTATTTTGCTACGAGTGTCGGTTTGATTGGACGAACAGTGGCTGCTGCGCCATGGATAACGCCACCCGTAATCCAAGCGTGGTTATCTACCGGAGGAAATGTTCCCGCTGGTATTTTAGCAGCTTTACTGCTTGTTTTAGATGTTGTTTTGTATATTCCGTTTGTTATGGCAAGTAACAAAGCCGCTCAACAACAAGATGCCTAAGCATAAATTGGATAGAAAGGATCATTATGACTGAAAATTATAAAAATCCGGAACTGACAATTCATGAAAGAACAATCGATCTCTTGAAGCGAATGACATTGCAAGAGAAAGTTGGACAAGTAAATCAACATTTGTATGGATGGAAATCTTTTGAAAAGAAAAATACCGGTGCTGTTGAGTTGACAAATTATTTTAAAGATCACGTCGCCTGGGGATCTGGCCTAGGGGCTCTCTATGGCCTTTTCCGAGCAGATCCGTGGTCTAAAATAACAGAAACTACAGGAATTCTGGCAGAAGACAGTTGGAAAATATCAAATGAGATTCAACACTATGTGATAACCCATTCGAGATTAGGTATTCCTGTCTTATTGTCAGAAGAATGTCCACATGGTCATCAAGGGTTACAGAGCACCTCGTATCCGACAAATATCGGACGTGGCAACTCGTTTAATCGTGAGTTGATTAAGGAAACAGCAGCTCTTATGGCAGAGGAATTGGCGTATAAGGGCGTTCATTTAGCCCTTGTTTCAACGTTAGATTTAGCAAGAGATCCTCGATGGGGGCGTACGGAAGAGTGCTTTGGTGAAGATCCCTATCTAGCAGCGGAATTTTCCAAGTCAGTTATTTCTGGTTTTCAAGGGAACTTAATAACAGATGCGTCCTTTACTAAAAAAACAGTAGGTCAGATTGAAAAACAAACCAATAATATTGGGGTTGTTTTAAAACATTTAATTGCTCAAGGCGATGCATTAGGAGGCCATAATTCTGGGGCAGTTATGATTGGTCAACGGGAGTTTATGGATGTCTACTATCCTTTAGTAAAGAGTACAAAACATGCTGTCGGGGTGATGGCGGCCTATAATGATATTGATGGGATTGCTTGTCATGCCAATCCAGCATTATTAACTGATTTATTGCGAAAAGAAATTGGGTACCAAGGAATTGTGATGGCTGATGGTACGGCTTTGGATCGGTTGGTTGACATCTATGGTTCCAAAGAAAAAGCTGCCTATCAAGGCTTGAAAGCAGGCGTAGACTTAAGCTTGTGGGATCAAACGTATCTAACAATAGAAAATGGTGTCAATCAAAATATTATAAACGAAACGCTACTCGATCAAGCTGTTTATCGGGTGTTAAGCACTAAATTTTTATTGGGACTTTTCGACCATCCTTATGTGAACGAAAATAAAGGGGCCTATTTGCAAACAATAAAAATGGCCCAAGAGAAAAACTTAGCTTTGTCCGAAGAAAGTTTAACTTTGGTAAAAAATAATGATCTCTTACCACTTGATAATAAAAAAGAAACACTGGCTGTCATTGGCCCAAATGGGAATAATCTTTATAATCTGCTTGGTGATTATACAGCGCCACAAACCGACGAGATGAAAACACACACTGTTTTCAACGAAATTTCTCAAACATTTGCTCAAAAAGAAGTACTTTTTGCCAAAGGGTGCGATATACGTGATGAAAAGAACCGAGAAAAATTACTTCAACAGGCAATAGACATTGCTAAAAGAGCGGATAAACTTATTTTGGTACTTGGGGGTTCGAGCGCAAGAAATTTTGATATGGAATTTCTTAGTAATGGTGCTGTTTCATCAAAAGGAATAAACATGGATTCGGGCGAAAATGTTGACTTGGCTTCCTTAACCCTAGGTGGGCAACAAAGCAAGCTGTTCCATGAACTTTATAAATTGGAAATACCAATAATAACAGTTTTGATTCAAGGAAGACCACACGAGATAAATGAAATCATCGATAAATCAGAAGCTGTACTTCTCGCTTGGTATCCGGGACAAATGGGAAGTAAGGCAATTGCGAATACATTAAGTGGGCGTAATAATCCTTCTGGAAAACTTAGTATTAGTTATCCGCGATCAAGCAATCAGTTGCCAGTCTATTATTACCAACG
>DXDB01000176.1 GCA_019115705.1 Candidatus Tetragenococcus pullicola
TCAAATTTTTTTCTGAGAAACGTGATAGGCACAGCCTATCTACCCACTTTTTTTAGAAAGTGGGTACACGTTTCCTTATGCTCTTTATAAAATGGTGATGTGCGACTTTTTTCTGTTCGTAAAAATAAAAAAAGTTTACGAAAATGAAACTAAACTGAACGATTATGACGGGCATGTAATCAAGATGAAATGATTTTATAAGCGCGTATTTTGCGTTCTAAGACGTTTTAGCGTTCATTTCGTTTAGTTATCGGCACAATCGTTAAAACACGTAAGAGAAGCGAGAATGGAGCCTGTAAGGCGACTGGTAGCGAAACGGCGTGTTAGATTGTGCAAGCCGAGAACTGAATGAAATGAAGAGCGGAAGCGTGAAATAATTTCGGCAGGAGGAGGCTCAAGGGGTTCGGGGAATGAAATTCCCTGAGGTCTTTTTATTTTTTTAAGAGGAGTGCTATAATCAAAGAAAACGAGAAAAAAGAGCAAAATAAAAGCCGAACGGTGTTGGAAGCACCCTTCGGCTAATTACGGAAACTACTCACCTAGTTCCGTAACTCAAATTCATTATACGAATATTTTTAGGTTTCTTCAAGCTAGAGATTTTTGGATATGGATTTTTAGAGTTACGTGAACTCTGGAAATTCTTTCCAAAAATCTCTTTCTTCTTTGAGGAGGAACAAAATTTGAGTAAACGTGGCACGATCATAAATGAGTGGGAAAAACTTAACCGCATATCTAACAGGCGGTTAAATGCACAAACTATGTGCACCCCCTTAAAAATGCAATGGTCAATTGACCGAATTACCATTGTTGGTACATTAAGGGAAAATATTTATTATCACACTCCCCATGATGTGTTGATTTTAGATTTTGAACAGCTTATGCGTCTAAACGAAGGTAACGGATATTTAAAAGCGGTTGGAAATAATGGCTGGCAATTACTAGACCAACATGAGGAAAATATAGCTTATATTGAGATTCTTAAGTTTCAAGAGGGAAAAGGGCGGATTGACTTTAACCCCAATAAAATTAGCCAATTTCTGGCGGGCTCGATGAAGAACTTTATCCATGATTTATTTTTAGAACCACATTTCTCACGTGCAGATATTGCTTGTGACATTATTGACGTGCCAGATGATTTCATTACCCAATATCGGGTGGTTGATCCTGTTTCTTTCAAACCAATTTACGGTCGGTCTGGGAAACTGGAAACAGCATATTGGGGAAGTCGTGCTAGTGAACGACAGATTCGGATGTATAACAAAAAATTGGAACAAGAAAGAAAACGGAAAGTTGTTCCGAAAGAAATCGATACTTGGTGGCGACTAGAATTGCAATTGCGAAGGGGGAAAGCAACTGATTGGCATGCAATGGTTCATGAAAGTTTAGATAGCTTTGCAAGTCCTCACTATTTGCCAGAAGATGTGAAAGTAACTGACAGAATGATGATTACTGCTCTTATAACGGAACATAGTTACTGGGGGCAAATTCATAGAAATTCAAAATATAAATATCGTGAATTGTTAAAGCAAGAAAGTCAAAATGATGAGTTGACGAATCATTTGCGAGAAACATTTTCGGAGTCGGCAGATGATTTGAAACGAGAATTAGATACATGGCTTCAAGGACTTGATGTGACGGAAGTAGGTGCTGAATGAGTGATTCGATAGAAAAAATGACCCTAAAAAAACTTGCTGATGAATTGGGTGTATCGAAAAATACGGTGCGCAATCAACTGGTCAATTCGGGATTTGACCTTGCTCAGTATAAAGAAAAAAATGCAGTGGTCAATTGACCGAAATTTATGTCTTTGGGTTTTGGGGTTTTAAAACGAAAAAAAGGGGGCGATTTTCGCCCCCTTTGCTCTATGTGAAAAATTTGTTATACTTATTTTATCCTTAAAACATACCAATCTTTTTCTTATTTAGCTGCTCGTACGAGCAGCTTTTTTTACGATTATGAATTCAAATCATGTATTTATAATTTTTTTGTTTTTATCTTTTTTTCTGTTATTTCTTCTGAAATTCGTTTTTTTCATTCAATTGGTTACTATCTTATTGTAAATGTTGCTATTAAGATGGTGATCCTACCCAAAAAATAAACCAGGAATTTAAATCTCCTGGTTTATTTTTTATCTTTTTAGAAAATTTGTTGGGTCGAAATTTTTAGAAGTAAATGTTTGATTGGTTTCTTTTTGACGATTTTTTGGTTGATTTCGTTTGGAGGGATTAAGTTGTTTTTCAATTTTTTCTTTCGTTTCTTGATACACTTTAGAATTTGTGCCAATAAGAATACCTGTATCTTTTAGATATAAATCAGCAAATTCTGCAATGATTTCGGACATGATGGAAATTTCTTTTCCCATAGCATTTAGTTTGGCTTGGTTGCTGGTAGTCGTAGTATTGGTATCAGGTTCATAACTCATACATAAAAAACGAATGGCTTCCGAGTAATTGTTGATATCTGGATTTCTTTCGATAATGGAATCTAAAACGTCCACGTGACTGGGATAAAGGGTAACGTGTTTTTGAACAGAAGTTTTTCTCATGTTATCTTCCTCCGATAAGTGTTTCAATGAGTTGGTTGTTTGTACGAACATATTCATTCAGCGTTTCAGTATTTTTTTCTTGAATAGCGATAAATTTTTCGAGTAATAAATCGAATTGATCTTTCTTGTAATGCATAAGTGCGTGGTCAAAATCGTTTTCGATTAGGACTTTTAAGTAGCGATTTCGACTCCATTTTTTGCCAGTTTTATTTGTGAGTTCTTGGCAACGTTTGTCTATTTTTGCAATAACCTTTGAATCGATCTTCCGAACTAAAATGTCCATAGAAAAACTCCTTTCGCATTTGTGTATAATTTATGTATATCATACGAATATAGTATTTGTATAGCTGTTTTTTGCTAAAATACTATACATAAGCTAGCCACGATGGCGAAAAAGTGATATCAAATTTTTTTCTGAGAAACGTGATAGGCACAGCCTATCTACCCACTTTTTTTAGAAAGTGGGTACACGTTTCCTTATGCTCTTTAAAATTCGGGGGGGAGTGCTGCA
>DXDB01000177.1 GCA_019115705.1 Candidatus Tetragenococcus pullicola
TGAACGAGTTGATCCGGGATAGCTAGTCCTTCTTTTTCCAATTCTTTTACAACATTTTGGGCGCAAATATAAAGTAGTTCAAGTCGACTCATCCCTTTGATATTAGACTCGATCATAGCGCTATCCATTCGTTTAGTTAAGGGGCTAATTTTCATCATTGTTTTCAAGTGTTCTTTGATTGCATAAAATGTTTGTTGCATAAGATTTGTATGGTGTTCTAACTCATAGCTAGCTAGACGAGTTCGAAACCGTGTCAACGTACGATAATAAAAGATCCAGAAAATATTTCCTGGATCTTTTGCTTATTTATTTAGTTGCATTGGTTTTTCAAACAAAGGACTAACTGGTTTGTTTTCATGAATTCGTTTGATAGCTTCTGCAATCAAATCACCCACACTGATTTCATCGATTTTATCGATTTTGCGATCATCTGGTAAATAAATTGAGTCGGTCACGACCAATCGTTCAATGGCTGAATCTTGAATTCTTTGTAGAGCAGGACCTGACAAAACAGGATGCGTACAAGAAGCATATACTTTTTTAGCACCGGCTTCTTTCAAAGCATTGGCTGCTAAAGTAATGGTACCTGCTGTATCAATCATGTCATCAATAATCACACAGGTTTTTCCTTCAACATCGCCAATGATATTCATCACTTCTGCCACGTTGGCTCTTGGTCGACGCTTATCGATGATCGCAATTGGAGCTTTCAAAAATTCCGCCAATTTACGAGCACGTGTCACACCCCCATGATCGGGAGAAACAACTACGACATCATCGCCTTTTATTCCTTGTTCTACAAAATAATTCGCAATCAAAGGAGCACCCATCAAGTGATCCACTGGAATGTCAAAGAAACCTTGAATTTGTGCAGCATGCAAATCTAGTGCTACAACGCGATCTGCCCCTGCTTTTTGAATCATATTGGCTACTAATTTAGCTGTGATTGGTTCTCTCGAGCGAGCCTTCCGATCCTGCCGTGCATACCCATAATAAGGTAACACTACATTGATTGTTTTTGCACTGGCCCGTTTCAACGCATCAATCATGATCAATACTTCCATCAAGTTATCATTGACAGGACTACTCGTTGATTGAATGATATAAACATGTGCACCACGAATACTTTCTTCAATATTTACTTGAATTTCACCATCGCTAAATTGTTTCACGGTACATTTTCCTAATTCCACACCTACAGCGGCTGCGATTTTTTCTGCCAATGGTCGATTTGAATTTAGCGCAAAAATCTTTAATCTTGGATCAAAATAATGGTTTGACATGAGAACCTCCACTTTCTTTGCGTTTACAGATACATTTTAATTATTTCTTCTGTTGTTATTATAATGTTTCTTGCTTGTTAAAACAAGAGTTAGCCTAGGATAATCCTTTTCAAACTAAAAAATAAGTCATTTATTAGTAAAAAGAGACTCCATAAAAAGAATACACTGATTTTCAATAGCCACTTCTACTTCGATGCCATAAGCCAATACTGCTCTTGGAAAAGCATGACCGAAATTCACATTGCAAACGACTGAAAGAGGAAAATCATCAAGTTCTTCTTTTATGACTTGTTTGTATTCTTCATAAAAAACTTCATCTTGTGGTTTGCCGAAAAGGACACCTTTTACTACGTCAAAAACCCCTCTTACTTTTAACGTTTCTAGCATTTTTCTAAATTCTTCTGGTTTTGGTTTTTCTTCTGACGTTTCTAAAAATAAAATTTTCCCTTTTAACTGTTCATTACTTGGGAATAAGCCATAAGTCTCACAGATTTCTTTTTCATCAGAATAGCGAGCCGTCGTTAAAATATCATAAAAACTATCTAAACAGCCCCCAAATAAGGAACCGGAAAAAGACGTGGGTCCTTGTAGACTTTCATACCCTCTTGTTTCTCGGTGCTTCACCCGTTTAGTTCCAACTGCTGCTTTGGAAAAATCAGTCCGTTCCTCATACCAAAACTCACTAGGTTTTATTTCTGTCAATTCTTTTTGACCTTCAATAAAGTTAGCAAACCAGTTTTTTGTGTAAGGAAGCATTTCATTTGAAATATCGGCGAGATCTGTCACAAAACTTGGGCCATAGTAAGTGGACAGACCTAGCTTATAAAATAGTAAATGATTGATTGTCGTATCAGAGAACCCAGTAAATAATTTTGGATTTTGTTTGACAGCTGTCAAGAAATCTTCATCGTCCATTAGATAAGGAAGCAGACGATAAGTATCATCGCCACCAATGGCACAAATAATTCCTTTAATCGAAGGGTCCAAAAATGCGGCTTTTAGATCCTCCGCTCGTTTTTCAGGATGACGCTGTAAATAGTCCAGCCCTTTTAACGTATTTGGCATAAAGGCAACTTCAAGGCCAAATTCTTGCAAACGTTTGGTTCCAATGTCAAGGTTATGTGCATTGGCAGTTTCTCCGAGCATACCAGAAGATAAACTGACAATTGCTACTTTATCTCCTACTTTTAATCGTTTTGCTTTTTGCACGAAATTCCCTCCTCTTCTTGATTAGACATCGCCCATTCAAAGCCTTGTTTTGTCCATCGCTTTACTTGGGGCAGAGAAAAAACTTTAGGATCGTGCCCCAAACTGTGATAAAAAATACGACCAGCTCCCCATCTCTTGGTCCAAGCCACAGGAAGGGTAATTCTTCCATTGACTGCATTGGGATGGTTCGCTTGAGCAAATGTTGTACTCGCTAAAATATTGATGGCGGGATCGACTAAACAATAATACTGTTCGCTTACTAGAGAGAAGTCTTGGGTCCCTTTCATTACTGGATGATTTGGTTGATCTATATGGACCTTGTAATTTGTTTGATTGCCTCCAGGATGAGCCACAAATAGTCCACCTGTTAAAAATTGCCAGTTTTTATTTGCTTGAAAAGCAGAAGTCAATCCACCATGAACTCCGGCAAGTCCCATTCCTTGAGAAACAGCTTCTTGGATTGTTTCAAATCGTTCGGAATTCAGTTCCCCGCGCGTCCAATTCATGATCAATAAATTTTGTTCTTGGAGATACTTTTTATCATCAAGGACTGCTAAATCCTTTTTAATGACTACGTCGTGTTTAGAAAGTAGCTTTGCCATCTGCTCACTTATTTCATCAGGATAGTGGCCTTGCCAACCTCCTGATATAATCAAGATTTTTTTCAAAAGAGCTGCCTCCTTTGCTTCATTAAGCCAGTGTTATTTTAAGCCATTGGGAAAATAAATCCGGCCATACCGCTACATCGTCTCTTATATTATCACTTTGTGGCAAGTCAGATTCGACACTTGCTAAACTAAGGCCATGACCGCCTTTAGGGAAAACGTGTAAGGCAAAAGGAATATCTTCTTTTCTTAGGGCTTGTGCAAAAAGCAAACTATTTTCCGCCGGGACTAAGCCATCTTCTAACGTATGCCATAAAAAGGTTGGTGGTGTCTGTTTGGTCACTTTCTTTTCTAAGGAAAACTCTTCTTTATGTGAAAGGTCATCACCCAAAAGTGCTTTGAATGAATCCTCATGCGAAAATTCACCGCTAGTAATCACAGGATAAGCAAGCATCAAGGCATTTGGTTGCCAATCTGAACTCTTTCCTTTTAGTTCTGCTGATAAAAAGTCTTCTTCCCAAAAAACACCCAAACTGGCAGCAAGATGGCCACCTGCTGAAAAACCTGCGACGGCAATTTTTTCAGGATCTACTCCCCATTTATCACAATTTTGTCTGACCATTTTAACTGCACTAGCTAATTCTAACAGCGCTTGGGGAAAAACAGCTGGTTTGACACTATAATTTAATACAAATGCTTGAAAGCCATAGTTGAGCATTTTAATTGCAATTGGTTCAGCTTCTCTTTCTGAAATAAATTCATAGCCTCCTCCCGGACAGATAATGACTGCTGGCCGTTTTCGGTCTAGTTGAATTTCTCGAAAATTTTCAATGACATAAGTATTCAGTGTAGCTTTCCCATCCTTTATCGGAAGCATTATTTTTTCTTGAATCATTTTTTCACCTCAATATATTTTTTCTCTTTTATTGTACTACATTTTAATCCTTCTAGTAGAAAAATCCCTCTGAAAAAAGTTTCAGAGGGAAAAAATTTATTGTTGATAAGGTACATGATCCGCATAGCCATCTTTGTTCACTTGACGAGCTCTGGCAATTGCCAAGGTATTTTCTGGAACATCTTGGGTGATTGTGGAACCTGCCGCGGTGCAACTATTTGCTGCAATGTTTACTGGTCCAATGAGATTTGTTCCAGAGCCAATAAAACTGTGATTTCCAACGGTCGTATGATGTTTATTTTTTCCATCATAATTGACAAAAACTGTGCCACAACCCACATTGATGTCTTTTCCTAAGGTAGCATCGCCAACATATGTCAAATGGCCTACTTTTGTACCTTGACCAATCTCAGCTTTTTTCACTTCAACAAAATTACCAATATGTGCATGGGATCCAATCTCTGCTTGCGGACGTAAATGAGCAAATGGCCCTACATCAGCTCCTTTTCGCACCAAACTTTCTTCGATCACTGAGGACTTGATAGTTACTTCATCTTCAATGGTACTATCAATAATTTGTGACTGAGCAGTAATCATACAGTTTTCCCCAATCACTGTTTGTCCTTTTAAAAAGACACCCGGCTCAATAACTGTCTCTGCACCGATCTTTATGCCTGCATCTATATAGGTTGTATCAGGATCAATAAAAGTGACGCCACTTAGCATATGACCACGATTGATTCGTTGTCGCATGATTTTATTAGCTTGTGCCAAAGCGACACGATCGTTAACTCCTAATGATTCTGAAAAATCATCCGTTTGATAAGCAGCTACATTTTTCCCTGCTTCTTTTAAAATGCTGATAATATCTGTTAAATAATATTCACCTTGGGCATTATCAGTGGTAATTTTCTCTAACGCATCGAATAAAAGCTCATTGTCAAAACAATAAGTACCTGTATTGATTTCTTGAACTTGTGCCTCTTCACTAGAAGCATCCTTTTGTTCGACGATTCGATCAACGATTCCAACATGGTCTCGTAAAATACGTCCATACCCTGTTGGATCTTGAGCATGAGCCGTTAAGATCGTTGCTGCTGCCTTTTTTCCTTGGTGATAGTCAAAAAGATTATCTAAGGTTTGACTCGTTAGTAAAGGCGTGTCCCCACTGATTACAAGCGTTGTTCCTAATTTTCCTTTTAAAAACTCAGCCGCTTGTAACACCGCATGGCCAGTTCCTAATTGTTCTGCTTGCAACGCATATTGGCTACGATCTTTTAACTGTTCCTTTACTTTATCAGCTCCATGCCCTACAATCGTTACAATTTCATTCGGATTTACTTCTTCTACACGTTCAATAATATGCTCTACCATTGGCTTTCCACAAACAGGATGAAGTACCTTATAGAGGCTTGATTTCATCCGCGTTCCTTTACCAGCAGCCAAAATAATGGCATAACGTTCGCCCATGTGTCTCAACTCCATTTTCTTTTACGGTTTAATTGCTTTTTAAGTGTAGCCCAATGGCCCAAAAATTTCAACTATATCTGCAATTTTTACCTAGACCAATTTCATTGAAAGAATTCGGAAACCTCTCTTTTTGCCGCTTCCAATGAGTCTGAAGCATGAACTAAATTTTGCGTTTTGTTTAGACCAAAATCACCGCGTAAAGTTCCCATCTCGGCTTCCTGAGGATCGGTCACGCCGACTAGTTGACGCACTTTTTTGATTACATTTTCTCCCTCCAAAACGATTACTACTACCGGGCCAGACATCATGTATTCAATCAGTTCTTCAAAAAAGGTTTTTTCTTTTAGATGTTCATAGTGTTCATTTAACAAGGCTTCTGACAGCGTGGTTAATTTCATTTGTACAATTTTTAAATTCTTATCTTCAAAACGTTGTAAAATTCGTCCAATCAATTGCCTTTTTACACCATCGGGTTTAATAATAACTAAAGTTTTTTCCATTTCTCTACCGCTTCCTTTCCAACTGTTTCTTTTAGTATAACGAAATGACAGCAAAAAGAAAACACTTACAATAAAACTTATTTCTCGGAAAAAGCTTGCTCCTAAAAATTAAATGATCGATAGAATTCCCCCGGTCTTACCTAAGAAAACAGATTGTAAGGAATACTGTTTATAAACAAGTCTTCCTTTTTCTGTCAACTCGTCACTAGTTGTCAGATTTTCATTTGCTTCTTAATTGTCCATGATGTCAAAACTTTGTTTACCAAACTTCTCTTATGCTTCTGGTCTTGTTAAATACGCCATAAATTGATACGAAGTTTCTGGATTTTTAGCATTATAGGGAAGTTCCACATCAAAACCTCCACCCTAAGTATAGTCTGAATCCCTCCCATTTTGGCCAAAGGTATAATTTCAAAACTAAAATCATCAGAAGCATTTTTCATCATGTGAGTATAATAATTGATATTTTGAGCACGCATGGTAAATAACCCAGAAATAAATATCTCAGACACACCAGAGTCAAATTCAGCTTCCAATTTATTGATTGTCTCTTTGCTGTAATGTTTTTGCTATTTCGAGATCCATTCTATAGCTTCTTCTTTGTTTATTTTCTTTTCTTAACCTGCTATACTATAGTAAGTAGTTTTTTGAAGAAGGGGAAAAAGATGTTAGTTATTATCGATATGCAAAATCATATTTTAGATCATAAAAACGGGAGTTACGTTGCAAAGGCAAAAACAATTATCCCAAAAATTGCCGAGCGACTGAATAGCGCTCGGCAAAATGGAGAATATGTTCTTTTTACAAAAGATGTTCCCATAAGATATAAAGGAACATTAACTGAAGAGAATGATAGTTTTCAAATTATTTCACAGTTACAACCTTTAGCACACGAAAAGGTCTTACAGAAGTATTATTATACTCTTTCTCCTGAGATACTTCTTGATTTAAAGAGGACTCTTTTTAAAAGTAAAAAAGAACAAAAAACAATTGAAATAGTCGGCGTTGAAACGAATCTCTGCGTTTTTTCAAACACACTTGCTTTACAAGGCGCTTTTCCTGAAGCAGATTTCATTATTAATTGTGAGTTGGTCGCAAGTTCTGACCAAGATGAAGAGGCACTCAAACTTCTAAAAAGATTTAATATCGATGTAAAAGAAAAATAGATTAGGTGATTTACCTAGGTATTACCAAAGCAAAAAAAGTGGAGAGTGAACTCTCCACTTTTTTGTTTTCTACTCTTCGTTAAAGTAAGTCCCCGGCACAACTGAAATTGTTTTTGTCTGGGTGTTGACATCTTCTACATATAACAAAGAATCATAGTCAGTCACAATCCGTTTTCCTTTAAAATTCGCCTCAGCAAATACGGTTACTCCCACAAGTTCTGCTTCGAATTCATGAATCAGGCTCTGCATACCATTAATGGTGCCGCCGCCTTTCATAAAGTCATCAACGACCAAAACGCGAGAGCCTCGTTTTAAACTACGCTTGGACAACTCCATTTTTTCGATTCGTTCAGATGAACCAGAAACATAATTAACACTTACCGTTGAGCCTTCAGTTATTTTAGAGTCTCTACGAACGATAACAAAGGGAGCATTCAAATAATAAGAGACCGCTTGTGCAATGGGTACTCCTTTTGTGGCAACTGTCATTACTGCATCTATTTTTTTATCGACATATTTTGAAGCGATAATTCTTCCTACTTGTCGCAATAATTGTGGTTCTCCTAAAAGATCAGATAAATATACATAACCCCCTGGTAATAAACGGTCTTGCTCAGACAGTCTTTCAGCCAACGAATCGATATATTTTTTTGCTTCTTCTTTATTAATAACCGGAATAAAAAGTACCCCACCTGCAGCTCCAGGTAGTGTTTCTAAAATACCTGTTCCTCTTTCTTTAAACGTCCTCTTTACAATAGCTAGGTCCTCACTGATAGAAGATTTAGCAGATTCATACCGTTTTGCAAAAAATGTTAAGGAAATTAATTCATGGGGATGTTCTAACAAATAGTGGGTCATATCAATCAGCCGTTCACTCCGACGAACTTTCAAACGATCCAACTCCTTTTCTATAATTCTATTTGATTCTATTATAAAGCTTTTCAAGAACTATTTCGAGTATTTTCTTAAAAATTTGAAATATTGTTCGTGCTTTTTACTCAACAGTAAATTAAAACACGAGAAATTTTCGTCTCTCGTGTTTTAGATTGATTAATCGATTTGTTGTTTACGTCGAAGTTTGACTAGAATCAATTTTAGCAAATTAATAAACAAAAAAAGACCTATAAAGACCAAAGTAATCGTCGCCCCTGGTGGTGTATCAAGGTAAAAAGAGCTTGTTAGACCACTGACCATACCTATTAAACCTACCACAACACTAATAAAAATTACGGCATTAAAACTTTTACCTAATCGCATGCCAATTGCTGCGGGTAAAACAATGATTGCTGAGATTAAAAGAGCTCCCGCAATTGGAATCATGATTGCTATTGCTACCCCTGTCAAAATATTAAAAGCCATTGACATCTTTTGAGTCGGAAGACCGTCCACATAAGCTGTTTCTTCATCAAAAGTTAACACATACATTGGTTTTTTAAACAAAAAGAATAGTAAGGCCGTAATGACAAATAAAACACCTAGAAAGATTACTTGACTTTGGGTAATCGTCACAATCGATCCGAAGAGATAAGATTGGATACTTACCGAAGAATTACCACCACTTTGATTCATCAACACAAGTGCTAGTGCCAATCCACCTGCCATCAAGATAGCAATAGAAATTTCTGAATAGCCACGATACATTGTTCGTAAATATTCCAGTAAAATAGCTCCTAAAACGACTACAACAAGTGTCGTCAAAGTAGGATTCAAATTTAGATAAAATCCCAAAGCAACACCTGCTAACGAGACATGGGATAATGTATCAGCCATCAAGGACTGTCTTCGTAATACTAAAAACACTCCCAGCATTGGTGCAATGCCTGCAATAAACAGAGCAGCTAAAAAAGCTCGTCTCATGAACTCATATGAAAACAACGCCATTGGGAATCTTCCTTTCGTACCAATCGAATTTGGCGATCGGCATATTCTTTGATATCCTCATGATCATGCGTAATCATAAGAACTGCTTTATTATGTTTGTGAGCACTATGTCGCAACAGTCGATAAAAATTTTTACGTGATTGTTCATCCATACCATTGGTTGGTTCATCTAAAATAAAAAGGTCGGGATCTGTCGCAAAGACGCGGGCCAAACTAATGCGTTGCTTTTGTCCCCCTGAGAGCTCACCAATCCTCTTTTGGCGCATATCCCACATATTTACAGCTTCTAAAGCCTTCTTCACATGCTCATGATCTTTTTCTGTTAGCTTTTTAAACCAACGATCTCTAGGATAGCGTCCTGAACTGACCAATTCATAGACCGTACTAGGAAACCCGACATTAAAAGAAGAAATTTGCTGAGGAATATAGCCAATGCTGATTTTTTTTCCGTCCACATTTTTTTTAGAAATCGTTACTTGTCCCTTTGCTGGTTTTAATAAACCTAAAGTTGCTCGTATTAAAGTAGATTTAGCCGCTCCATTCTCTCCAGTTAATATGACAAATTCTCCGTCTTCCACATGATAGCTGACATCTTCTAAGACTGGCTCTTCATCATAATAAAAGGTTAGGTTTTCGACTTTAATATAGTTCAAAAAATAGCCTCCTTTGTATAAAAATAATTCTATACCTAAATCGGATAAATTACGATTTAAAACAATAAATAATTTACCAAAGAAAAACTCATCCGTCAAGAAAAAGAAATACCTAGTTTAAATCTATCGGAAACAGCCAAGCAAGCAAAAAAAGAGCCCCTAAGCATTACCGATGTAATACCTAGGGAGATGAGTTAACTTAATGTCCTTACTAAATAAACTTCATCGCAAAAGCCTTTCAAACCATTGACAATTCGTTGAGCTCGTGATTGTTTTTTACACAAGGCAAAAACTGTAGGACCACTACCACTCATTAAAGCCGTATCCGCACCATATTTCACCATACGTTCTTTGATTTGTTGGACAATCGGATGTTTGGGAATCGTAACATCTTCTAGACTGTTGCCCATATGTTGAATCATTTGTTGATAATCTTGTTGCAAAATAGCTTCAGACAATTTCATCATGTCTGGATGAGAGATTTCTTCTATATCAACTTGTTGAAAAATTTTTCTTGTAGAAACACTCATACGAGGTTTGACCAAAACTACCCAACAGGCAGGCATGGGTAATAACGGCTCTACTTTTTCACCTTTTCCCGAAATAAAAGAAGTTGTGCCATATAAACAATAAGGCACATCAGTACCAACTTGCATACCAATGTCAATCAATTCTTCTATGGAAAGATTCAGATTCCACAATCGATTCATACCCCTTAAAGCTGCCGCACAATCGGTACTGCCCCCACCAAGGCCAGCTGCAACTGGAATGTTTTTTGTCACAGAAATTTTGATTCCTTCTTTGATACCGTATTGTTTTTTTACAATTGCTGCTGCTTGATAAACATTATTGCGTTTATCAACAGGAAGAAAGGCTTTATTGGATTGAACAATTATTTGATCTTTTTCAATCGGTTCTAGTACTATACGATCTGCCAGATCAACACTAGACATAACCATTTCTAATTCATGATAGCCATCTGTTCGTTTTTCTAAAACATCAAGTCCTAGATTGATTTTGGCTGGCGCTTTTTCAATAATCTCCATTCTATCACCCACTTATAACAAGAGTGTCACGTTCATTAGACAACCCAAAAAGTATATCATATTTTTCTCGTGAATCATTCACCCTTTTCATTCTTATGTCTATTTTAGCAAATTTTAGGCTTGTTCACACTTAAAAAATTCTAATCTATTAAAAAAATCACTTTCGCCTATAAAAATTTAGATAATAAGTTGCTTTAAACGTGAACAAAAACAAAAAAGCTAGCCTGTCGTCAGCTAGCTTTTTTGTTTAACTCTTACTATCCTTTTAGGATCACTTCACCTAAACGAGATTTAGCAGAAACTTCCCCTGATTTTTCTACTTTTAAGTCAGAAACTTTTTCAGCGTTGGTAAAGACCGTCAAAATATCGGTTTTCTTCCCTGCTTGCGTCACTTTCTCTAAGTCCATTTCAGCTAAAAGCGTTTCTGGTGTTACTTTTTCGTCTTCGTCGACTTTAATGGTAAATGGTTCTCCCTTTAACTCAACCGTATCTAAGCCCATGTGAACAAGCACTTCAGCCCCACCTGGCGTTAAAATTCCAATGGCATGTTTGGTCTCAAAAATACTTGAAATCGTTCCACTTACTGGTGCATATACGTGCCCATTTTTAGGTTGTACGGCATACCCATCTCCCATCATTTTTTGAGAGAATACTGGATCTGATACTTCTTCGATGGGTAGTAACGTCCCATCAGTCGGTGCAAATAGTTCTTCTGTCGTTACAGTTTCTGTTTTTTCATTGGCAACTGAGGGGTCTTCCACAGTCGTTTCGCCTGTCATCACGACGCCTTCTGGTGTAACCAGTTCAGGTTCAACGCGATCAATTTTATTGAAAATATTATATTTACGGAAAACAGCCGTCAAAACAAGTGGAATGACAAAAGCAATAAGCATGGCAATAGCAAAGCCCCACCATCCAGCTCCAATTTCTCCATTAATCGATAAGATACCTGGTAAGCCACCGACACCGATCGAATTTGCCCGTACGTTCATTAAATTATTAAACATCCCAGCAAAAGCAGAACCTATCATTGCGGCCACAAATGGATAAACATATTTCAAGTTGATCCCAAACATCGCCGGCTCGGTAACACCTAGGTAACAAGAAATGGTAGCTGGAATCGATACTTGTTCTTCTTTTTCATTCCCACGGTGTAAGAAAACAACTGCTAATACGGCAGAACCTTGGGCAATATTGGATAAGGCAATCATCGGCCATAAGTTGGTTGTATCAAAACTTGAAATCAACTGTAAGTCGATGGCATTGGTCATATGGTGTAATCCTGTAATAACCAATGGCGCATAGAGTCCTCCGAACAAGAAACTGAATAACCAGCTGACAGAAGAAGACAATCCCGCATTGACAACTTTAGAAATTAAATCACCTAACCACCAACCGACTGGTCCTAAAATAACATGTGCAGCAATAATTGTTGGTAATAATGACAATAATGGCACAAAAATCATCGAGACAGCTTCTGGTATGTGTTTTCTGAAAAAGATTTCCAAATAGGCGAGTAAGAAACCAGCTAACATGGCCGGAATGACCTGTGCTTGGTAACCAATCTTATCAATTTGGAAAAAGCCAAAATCCCAATTCGGTATATCAGCTGCGGCTGTAGTAGCCACATCATAGGCGTTTAACAGCTGTGGAGATACCAAGGTAATACCGAGGACAATCCCTAAAATTTGTGTGGTCCCCATTTTACGAGTAATACTCCACGTAATTCCAATTGGTAAGAAGTGGAAAATAGCTTCTCCTGGTAGCCATAAGAAGTCATTTACGCCAGCCCAAAAAACTGAATTTTCAACAATAGTCGATCCGCCAAATTCAATACCTTCTAAGATATTACGGAAACCTAAGATCAACCCACCAACAATAATAGCTGGGATGATTGGAGTGAATATTTCTGCTAAAACAGCAATTGCACGTTGCAAAGCTGGTTGATTCTTTTTCGCAGCTTTTTTCGTTTCTTCCTTTGAAACACCTTCAATTCCCGAAATATCAGAAAATTCATTGTAAAACGTTGCAACATCATTTCCAATAATTACTTGAAACTGTCCTGCGTTAGTAAACATTCCTTTGACACTAGGAATATCATCGATCGCATCTTTATCCGCCTTTGACTCATCATTTAACACAAAACGCATCCGCGTGGCACAATGGGTAACAGCCGAAATATTTTCTTTGCCGCCAATGTCTTTTAATAACTGCTTGGCATCTTCTTGGTACTTTCCCATAATAATTCCTCCTAATTTAAAAAAATTGTATATACATGTATGATTACAAAAATATAATAACGTGAAAGAAAATAAATTGCAAGCGTTTCACACTACTTTTTATTATTTTATTTTTATAATTCACTACATTTCTTGATATATAAAGGCTAATCTGGTTTTATTTTTTTACATGAGATAGTCAAAACAATACTACTTCACAATTATTCGGTTTAAAAAACACGGTAAATACTTGTAAAAGCTTTCAAAATCCTTTATAATTTAGTTGCCTGTATAGACAAGATGACTACGAAAGGAGCTAATATAAAAATGACAACCCTACATGTAGAAATTAAAGAAAACTGGACAGCTTTTTGGAAAAACCACAGCACTAGCACATACACAGGCGCGCTTTTGGATCGACTTAGCCAGTTAGAAGACGATATAAAAATCCACGAGGTGCACGCAGGTACAATCAGTCAAGAAGTCCCTTTTGAAAAAGATGACACGGCTGTTGAACTTTCACAATATTTAACAGAATCAACAAACCTACCCTTTGTTATCGGCCAACCTGAAGAATTCGAAGAAAAAGTAGCACAATTACCTTGGGAAATAATATACCACGGTTATCACCCGGGAAAAGATGAATATTCAGTTGAATCGCTTTTAACAGTCGGAAACGGATTTATGGGCTTACGTGGAACGACACCTGAAATGGAAATCAGCAATCAAAATTATCCCGCTCTTTATTTGGCAAGTCTTTATGATCGTGCACCTTCTCAGGTAGCTGAGCGCACCATTTATAATGAAGATTTTGTCAATGCCCCTAACTTACAAAAAATTTATTTGGTCATCGATAATGAACGAATTGATGTAGCTACTAACGAAATCATTCAAATGAAACGACGTTTAAATTTAAAGACCGGGCTTTTTGAGTCATGGGTAACCTATCGTTTGAAAAATGGTAAAGAAATTGCCGTTCACAGTCAAAAAATTGCCAACATGGCAGATAGCCACCAATACAATATCCGTTACTCATTTACGCCGGTAAACTTTTCCGGCGAAATCAACGTGATTTCAGAAGCAGATGGCGCTGTTTACAACTATAATGTCGAACGTTATCGTAGTTTGGAACAAAATCACATAACGGTAAGTAATACCACGGGATCTAATCATTACGCGTCCTTAGAAGCAAAAACAATTCATTCTCATATTACCATCTTACAACAAAGTCAGCTAAAAAGTGATAATCTTGACTTAACTGATTTGAAAACAACAAAAGACGATCAAAAAGTTTGGCAAAAATTAACGGTTCAGACCAAACAAGAAACAACTTATTCCCTTGAAAAAAGCGTGATTGTTCATCAGGCACGTCCAAATGAACAGACACCAGAGGAAAAACCAACTTTCCAAAACTTTGAGGAAAGCTACGCTGATTCAAAAAATGCTTGGGAAAAACTTTGGGAGCAAGCTGGCATTAGTGTCAAGGGAGATCTTATGTCACAAAAATTATTGAACTTGCATACCTATCATCTCTTAAGTTCTGCTTCACCTTTTGCTAATCCGACATTAGATGCTAGCATCACAGCTCGTGGGCTACATGGAGAAGCTTATCGTGGCCATATTTTTTGGGACGAACTCTTCATCTTCCCATTTTATATCTTGCATTTTCCTGAAACGGCAAAATCTTTATTGATGTACCGTTATCGTCGCTTGGAAACAGCCAAAGAAGATGCCCAAAAAGCAGGATACGAAGGGGCAATGTTTCCTTGGCAATCGGGATTGGATGGTTCAGAACAATCACAAGAACTTCACCTAAACCCAATCAATGGCACTTGGAAAGAAGATAACAGTCGCTTACAACGCCATGTTTCTTTGGCTATTGCCTATAATATCTGGCAGTATTGGCACAATACCCAAGACACTACTTTCATGCAAGATTATGGCTTGGAAATGTTATTAGAAATTGCCCATTTTTGGCAAAGTGCTACAGTCTTAAATAACACAAGCGAACGTTACGACATTGATCGCGTCATGGGACCGGATGAATTTCACGAAAGCTATCCCAACAGTGAAAAAGGCGGTTTAAAAAACAACGCCTATACAAATATGATGGTGGTTTGGTTATTCGAAGAGATTGAAAATCTCAAAAATCAATTTGCACCAGAAACATTTAAAACAGTACAAGAAAAGACTGAGGTAAGTGATGAATTATTAGAAACAATGGCTCTTATCAAGCATCAACTCGCACTAGAAATAAATGAGGATGGGATCATCGCCCAATTTGAAGGATACTTCGACTTGAAAGATTTGGATTGGGACCATTACCGTAAAGAATACGGCAATATCTATCGAATGGATCGTATTTTAAATGCTGAAGGCAAATCAGCAGATGCTTATAAAGTTTCAAAGCAAGCCGATAGTTTGATGATTTTCTATAACTTTGGTAAAGACCAAGTTGATACCATTTTAGACGATTTAAATTATCAATTGCCTGAAGACTATGTCACTTCCAACTTGCATTATTACTTAGCAAGGACTTCCCATGGGTCGACACTTTCTCGGGTTGTACATGCCCAATTAGCAGCAATGGTTGACAATCAAAAACTCGCATGGGATTTATATCAAGAAGCCTTATACTCAGACTATCGCGATATTCAAGGTGGTACAACAGCTGAAGGTATTCATGCTGGTGTCATGGCAGCTACTTTATATATTCCATTAACTACTTTTGCCGGTCTTGACATTAGAGGACCTATCGTAAGTTTTAAACCAAACCTGCCAAATGCTTGGACATCCATTGCTTTCAAATTCAAGAGTCGGGGAGTCAACTTTAGTGTCTTAGTCGAACCAAACAAGTTAACACTTACAGCGGATAAGGAAATCACCATAGCCGCCAATAAGAAAGAAGTTTTATTAACAGCCAATACACCAAAAGAAATAGCTTATTAACTACTGGAGGAAAGAACATGAAAAAAGGATTTGTATTTGATTTAGATGGAGTGATTACAGATACCGCCAAGTTTCACTACCTCGCTTGGAAAGACTTAGCAGATTCAATTGGTATTTCAATTGATATCAAATTTAATGAACGATTAAAAGGAATCAGCCGAATGGATTCTTTAGAACGTATTTTAGTCCACGGAGGAAAAGAAAATGAGTATTCTTTGGATGAAAAAGAAGCTTTAGCTACCAAAAAAAATACCCACTATGTAGAACTATTACAAGATTTGACACCGGCCGATCTTTTACCTGGCGTTAAAGAATTTCTGGATGAAGCAAAAGCAAATCACGTGCCTTGTGTTATCGCCTCTGCTTCAAAAAATGCGCCTTTCATCCTAGAAAAATTAGAAGTTGCCGATGAATTTGATGCTATCGTCGATCCGGCAACATTAAGCAAAGGAAAACCTGATCCTGAAATTTTCATTAAAGCTGCCCAAGCGATCGACTTAAAACCTGAAGAAGCAGTTGGCTTTGAAGATGCCCAAGCTGGAGTCGATGGTATCAAAGCTAGCGGGATGTTTGCAGTTGGTGTCATGGCAAACGAAGCTTTACATGGGGCAGACATCGTTGTCAAAAAACTAACCGAACTATCGGTCCCTGAATTATTGCAAAAATGACGTTGCTTTCTGACTCCGCACCGTTATAATGGATGAAGGAGGGAGATATGAATGAATAAGTTTAGGGAAATCTTCTTGGATTTAGAACAGAAAATAGTTGCCGGCGATTATCCTGCCCATTCCTTACTTCCTAGTGAGAATCAACTGATTAAAGTATATAGCGTTTCCCGAGAAACCGTACGTAAAGCTCTAAATATGTTAAGAGATGCTGGTTATATCCAAAAAAAACAAGGCAAAGGATCGATTGTTTTAGATTTGAATCGTTTTGACTTTCCTATTTCTGGACTGACAAGCTTTAAAGAATTGCAAGAAACACAGCGTATTCCTAGCAAAACAACAGTCGCGGAAATTAAGAAAATTGCGGTTTCCCCAAAATTACATGAGATTACTGATTGGCCAGTCGCTTCAGAAAGTTGGAAATTGATTCGCCAACGTTCGATTGATGGTGAAGTCGTCATTTTAGATAAAGACTATCTCGATGCTTCAATTATTCCGGAACTTCCAAAAGAAGCCGCCGAACAATCTATTTATGACTATTTTGAAAATCAATTGGGCTTAGATATTTCCTATGCACAAAAAGAAATCACCGTGGAGCCTATCACCAAAGAAACACGTGATCTAATGGATTTACGACCAGAAGATCAACATGTCGTCATTGTTAGAAGCTTGGTTTATCTAGAAGATACTCGGTGCTTTGAATACACAGAATCGATTCACCGCCTGGATAAATTTCGCTTTGTTGATTTTGCAAGACGAAGAAAAATTTGATACCTAAAAAGGACTTACAGTTGACTGTAAGTCCTTTTGGCTATTCGTTTTGAACAAAAATATTGTGAAATTTAACTAAATGTTATGAGTAATAGCAACAGCCACACAATAACAAAAAAACTAGAGCCCTTACTTGTAAAAATAAGGATTTTATTTTTATACCGCTTATAGTAATTATCTAGCAAAGTGGGCAAGACTTTGGGTAAAATATCCTTATGTTTAACATAGACCATCCGATTTAAACCCACATAATGAAAACTTTTCCTATCTGATTCAGTTACTCTTTCAGAATCTTTATGACTCGTTCTTCTTACCAACCAATTTTTTTGCAAGTAAAATAATCGAAAAAACTACCATGATTAGTAACAGTATCGTTAAAACACTCACTAAACTGTGACGTACGATACCCAAAGCTAAAACAAATGCTAAACCAATCAATACAGCCATAAAAATTATATGCTTTCTTGATTTGTTTTTTGATACTGAGCTGGCTTGTGCAGGAATCTCATTATTTTCTTGATCTTTATTTTTATCCAGCAAATAATCAATCGTTACGCCAAAAAAAACAGCAATAGCATTCATCTTTTTTGTTTCAGGTAAAACTGAACCAGTTTCCCACTTTGAAACAGCCTGTCTTGATACATTCAACTTTTCAGCAAGTTCTGCTTGAGTCAAACCAGCTTTTTTCCGTAACTTATATAGTTTTTCATAAAAAAACCAATTTAACATTACGTTTATGCAACTGACAGTAGCAAACAGCCTTTTTATATGACTTCTTTACTAAAGTCAGAGATTTCACAAAAGCTCGAATGTTTTATGTAAAAATATTGATATATTTAAAAATGATAGCTATTCCTCTACTATATGATATAACAAACCCGTCCTGATTTTTTCAGAACGGGTTTAGTCGATTTCTTATTTTGCGTAGTCAACAACGCGTGTTTCACGAATAACGACTACCTTGATATTCCCTGGGTAATCCAAGTCATTTTCGATACGTTTGCGAATATCTCTTACCAATCGTGTAGCATCCAAGTCAGAGATTTCTTCTGGTTTAACCATGACACGAATCTCACGTCCTGCCTGTACAGCAAAACTATTGGAGACACCTTCAAAACTATTGGAGATGTTTTCTAGGTTTTCTAATCTTCTGATGTAATTTTCTAACGATTCACTTCGAGCACCCGGACGTGCGGCAGATAATGCATCCGCTGCTGCTACTAATACAGAAATAACTGAGGTCGCTTCTATATCGCCATGATGTGAAGCAATGGCATTGATAACGACAGGATTTTCCTTATACTTAGCAGCTAATTCTGCTCCGATTTGAACATGAGAACCTTCAATTTCATGGTCTAGAGCTTTTCCAATATCATGCATTAATCCTGCTCTTTTGGCCAATTGAATGTCTTCGCCCAATTCAGCAGCCATTACCCCTGCCAATTTCGCCACCTCAATCGAATGATTTAATACGTTTTGTCCATAGCTTGTTCTGAAATGTAAACGTCCTAAAATCTTGATTAAATCCGGATGTAAGGTATGGGCGCCAACTTCAAAGGCAGCTTGTTCCCCATACTCGCGTATTCGTTCATCCATTTCTTTTCTTGATTTTTCTACCATTTCTTCGATACGAGCTGGATGAATTCGACCATCTTGAATTAATTTTTCTAACGCCATGCGGGCAATCTCACGACGAATCGGATCAAATCCGGATAACACCACTGCTTCTGGTGTATCATCAATAATCAAGTCGATTCCGGTCAACGTTTCTAGTGTACGGATATTACGTCCTTCACGACCGATAATCCGCCCCTTCATTTCATCGTTTGGTAAAGTAACAACCGATACTGTTGTTTCTGATACTTGGTCAGCAGCACATCGTTGAATCGCTAAAGTTAAAATATTTTTAGCTTTGCGATCAGCTTCTTCTTTTGCTTTTTGCTCAGATTCTTTTACCATTAAGGCCAATTCATGATTCAACTCTTCTTCAGTTGACTTCATGATAATTGACTTCGCTTCTTCTCTAGACAAGGCAGCAACACGTTCTAGTTCGTTTTGTTGTCTTTCAATCAATTTTTCTACTTCTTTTTCTCGCTCGTCAATTAATTGTTGTTTTTCACCGACTTTATTTTCTTTTTTAGTCAGTGAATGTTCACGTTTTTCCAAAGAATCATCTTTGCGATCAAGTAATTGTTCTCTTTTTAGTAAGCGATTTTCTTGCGATTTTAATTCAAGTCTATCTTCTTTCAACTCACTTTCAATTTCTGACCGATACTTTTGATTTTCTTCTTTTGCTTCAAACAACGCTTCTTTTTTCAGAGTTTTTGCTTCTTTTTTCGCACTCGTTAAGATACTTTCAGCACTTGTATTGGCACCTTCAATTTCTTTCTCATGACGATTTTTTGCAACCATAAACCCTACGAAAAGTCCGACAATTAAACCGATGATAGCGAGGAGAATGTTCATTCCCATGATAAGTCACCTCCATACTATCTTTCTTATTTTAATTTGTAGTTTTTTGATAAACATACTTACCTTAAAATTATCAAATATGCCTACTCGCATATGTGTGTAAAGTACACATATTTATTCTAATGTTTGTAAGTGTCGGTGTCAACTTAAAAAGCAAGTTTGTATGGAGCGACTGAATGATTGTTTTTAATTAAAGAAAATCCATTCCGGCCTCTTGAACATTTTCTTGTTTTAAAAAAAGCGAGGTCGAAACAAAAATTTTCTATGTAAAAAGATATCCTTTGAGGGAAAAAGTTTAAGATGAAAACTTTCTTATTTTCTTTCGGCACTTTTTACCTAGACATTGCCTAGGTGATTGCTAGGTAATGTCTAGGTGATTTCTTATCCTTCATGAAAAAAACAGTAAGAAAGATTAGCCTTTCTTACTGTTTTTTTCTTTATTTTTCTAACGGAAGCTCTTCTTGTCCTTCTTTTTCATCTATTGTTTCGCCGGTTCCAATTCCATAGACGTCACGAACTTTTGCAGAAACCTCTGCTACCATTTCAGGATGTTCCGTCATGTAATTTTTAACATTCTCACGACCTTGACCGATTCGATCACCTTCGTAAGAATACCATGCGCCACTTTTATTGATGATATCCTTATCTGAAGCCATATCAAGAAGTTCTCCTACTTGAGAAATTCCTTGACCGTACATGATATCAACTTCTGCCACTTTAAATGGTGGTGCAACTTTGTTTTTCACTACTTTGATTTTTGTACGATTTCCAATAATGTCCGTTCCTGATTTTAATTGTTCGGCACGACGCACTTCTAATCGAACGGTTGAATAAAATTTCAACGCGCGTCCCCCTGGAGTTGTTTCAGGATTTCCGAACATCACCCCAACCTTTTCACGAATTTGGTTAATAAAAATTGCTATGGTCTTTGTTTTATTGATAGTCCCCGATAATTTACGCATCGCTTGAGACATCATACGAGCTTGTAAGCCAACATGGGCATCTCCCATTTCACCGTCAATTTCAGCTCTTGGTACCAAAGCTGCTACGGAGTCGATAACCACGATATCCACGGCGCCACTAGATACTAAAGCATCTGCGATTTCTAATCCTTGTTCCCCAGTATCTGGTTGAGAAAGCAGTAATTCATCAATATTGACACCTAAATGTTCGGCATATTGTGGGTCCAAAGCATTTTCAGCATCAATAAAGGCAGCGGTGCCTCCATTTTTTTGAACTTCTGCAATCGCATGTAAAGCAACTGTCGTCTTCCCTGAACTTTCAGGGCCATAAACTTCAACGATTCGCCCACGTGGATAGCCTCCAACACCTAAAGCTACATCCAAAGCCAAAGAGCCACTTGGAATAGTTGAAATTCGTTGATCGGCTTTTTCACCCAATTTCATGATTGAGCCTTTGCCATAATTTTTTTCTATCTTCTTTAACGCAGTCTCTAAGGCTGCTTTACGATCATCTGCCACTAAATAAAATCCTCCTTTAATTCTAACGAGTAAAAAACAACTTTCAATAAATCTATCATAGCGCTTTTCGACTAAAAAAGCAAGAAAAATCGAACAAGTTTTCCCACCTTTTAATTAACTTAATAATTCACGTCGAAGCATATTAAGACCTGTCATTACAGCATTTTGGCGTATATCGTTTCGTCCTCGTGAAAAATGATAACATTCACTTTTTATTTTCTCAGAGTCAGCAAGTGCAATCCAAACCGTCCCAACTGAATGCCCCTCTAAAGGATCTGGCCCAGCCACACCACTAAAAGCTAAAGCAAAGTCAGTATGCGCAAGTTTTTGTGCTTGCCCAGCCATTTTTTCGACACATTCGCGACTTACCGTTCCATACTTTTCTAAAAATACTGGTTCGATGTTTAAAAAAGAAGCCTTTGTCTCTGGCGAATACGTTACAAAGCCACCTGGAAACACTTCAGAAACACCAGATATCGCTCCTAAAGTTGCCTGAAAAGCTCCTGCTGTTAAACTTTCCGCCGCTGTTACCGTCTTATTTTGTTTCTTTAATAGATTGACCACCACCTGTGCTAAAGAGTTTTCATCGCCATACCCATAAAAGTAGTGACCCACTCGTTTTTGAATTTGGTTTTCTAGAAAGTCAAGCTGCTGAATCCCTATTTTCTTATCTCTTGTCTTGACTGTCAAACGTAAGGTCACCTCATGAGTCTTTGCATAAGGAGCAATGGTAGGATTGGTTTGTTTTTCAATTAAATCTGACAATTCCGTCACAAGTTGTGATTCACCGATGCCAAAAAAACGTAACACACGCGAGACAAAGAAGTCTTCTTGAGGAAAGTTGTGTTTCAATAATGGGATTGCTTCATTTACAAACATGGGATTTAATTCATTAGGAGGACCTGGAAGTAGTAAATAGGCAGTTCCTAATTTATCTTGGAAAAAAATACCTACCGCAAGTCCAGTTGTGTTTGGTAAAGCTTGTCCATCTTTAAAAACAAGTGTTTGAAGCAAATTATTAGTTGTCATCTTGCGGTTTCTTTTTTTGAAAAAAGCCAATAAATTTTGATAACCTGCTTCATCACGCACTAAAGTTTGACCAACATGTTGAGCAACGACTTGCTTGGTCAGATCATCTTCAGTAGGCCCCAAACCACCACATATAATGATTAAATCACTTCTTTTTTCCGCAACAGCAACTAGGTTTTCCAAACGCTCACGATTATCCCCAACCACGCTTTGATAATAAACATCAATTCCAAGACTTGCCAATTCCTCAGATAAAAAAGTAGCGTTGGTGTTAACGATTTGTCCTAATAAAATTTCCGTTCCTACAGCGATGATTTCTGCTTTCATTTTTTTGCTCCTTTATTAGTATACGCAGTAAATAGATTTTTCTTTTTTTTTATTACTATTTTTCACTTCAAAAAAACCTATAAGACGAAAGATTCAGTCTTATAAGTTTTTTCTACCTTTAATTTTCTTCACATGGATCCTTTAAATACTTCAGTGTTTTTAACAAAATAATCTATTCCAGAATAGGCTGTAAAGAATAAACAACTATACAATAAAATTTGATCCATAGGAAGACCTACTTGTTGGAAAAAGATATTATTTAAATATAATAAAATAATCGCAACCATTTGCGTTGCTGTTTTCACTTTACCTGGCCATGCAGCTGCCATTACTTCTCCATTTTGTTCGACTAGTAGTAGTCTCAAGCCAGTCACTGCTAATTCACGGCAAATAATGATTGCTACGACCCAACCTGGAGCTTTTCCAAGATCGACCAATAAAATAAAAGCGGTCATAACTAGCATCTTATCTGCCAGTGGATCAGCAAACTTTCCAAAGTTTGTCACTAGATGTCGTGAGCGCGCAATCTTTCCGTCCAACCAATCCGTTATACTGG
Source organism: Candidatus Tetragenococcus pullicola (assembly GCA_019115705.1). Classification (GTDB taxonomy): domain Bacteria; phylum Bacillota; class Bacilli; order Lactobacillales; family Enterococcaceae; genus Tetragenococcus; species Tetragenococcus pullicola. The sequence goes on from DXDB01000177.1 coordinate 23,178, forward strand.
CCACAGCAAATATGATGGCCGCCACTAAATGAGTAACTTCTAATTGTGTTGCTCCTATATGAAGGATTCCCCAATCAAAAGGGATCACTAAAACAAGAATAAAAACTGGAATCATACAGATTCGTAGCACAGTCAACTTGTTTGGCAAATTCACACGATTTCCTCTTCTCTTTTTCATGGACTGTTCTCTTACTCTAAATAAGAAACATTCACATTCAATTTTTTCTGTAAATCTTCAAATTTTGGATCTGAAAAAGCCACTTTCTCGCCATTTGCTTCAATTTCTATATAAGCACTTGCTCCTAAACTAATCAAAAAAGATTTTGTTTCTTCTGGTAGAGTCATTGTATCTTCTGCACCAGGTTCAAATGTTTTTTGATAGGTGAAATCGTTGGCTCCATTTGGCATCACACCCACCCAGCAACGTCCTTCTTTCCCTTTAAAAGTTAGTTTCAAAGGCTCTTTTACATTAGTAAGTGTGATTGTTGCTGAATCTGCGGTGGTATCTGAGAGTTTGACAGTCATTTTCTTTTCTTCGGAGCTACTTGTTTCACTTGTTTTTTCAGAAGATGAAGTTGTCAAACTACTTGTTTGTTCTGTTTCTGTCGTTTGTTTTTGATCAATTGAAATAGAAGTAGCCGTCGTCTGTATCAAAGGAGTAGAATGGCTATCTTGCCACATCATGTACCCTACGATCATCACAATTGTCAAAGCAATCAACCCTAACAAAATCATAGGTAAAGCATTCAGTACTTTTTTATTACGATCTTTTTCATCATGTAAAGCCGTTCTTGACCCTTCGACTTTTTCAGGTTCTGGACGCTTGGCAGGTGTTGGTCCCAGACTTTTCTTTCCATCAAGAACTTCCACTAAAAAGTCACCATCTTCACCAACTACTGTAGCATATTGGCGAATAAACGACCGAATATAATACTCACCAGGCAAACTTTCGAATTGTCCTCGTTCGATAGATTCTAAATAGCGTTTTTGAATTTTAGATTTTTGTTGTAATTCATCTAAGCTGATATTTTTATTTAATCGGGCTTTCCGTAATCTTTCCCCAATCAGTATTTCATTGCCCACTCGTTCATCTACTCCAGTCTATTTAACATATCTAAATTAAGAATACCATAAAATAGGCATTCAAGTTAGGGGAACTTATGACCTTCAAACAATTTTTAACTTTCTTTTCTTTTTAAGGGTTCAATAAAAAAGGAGCTGATTTTTTCTTCTTTTATCAATTGATCTCCAGCTTTTAACACATCCTTTAATTGGATGGATGAGATCACTTCTGGTAAGTCAAACAAAGTCCATTCTCCAAATAAACCTTGAGTAAATTGATTGGCGATGTATTCCAACGAATTTAACGATTGAAAATACTTGCCAAGCATTTTTTTCTTTAATAAGTTCAAGGAATTTTCATTGATTCCCGGATCTTTGGAAAAGTTCAGTAACACTTCTTTGATAGCTTCTAAAAAGCGTTCTGGCTCATCAGTATCTCCAGAAAAGTCAGCAAAATGAAACCCACGATCCATAGAAAACTCATATCCAAACGAATCATCAAGTACTCCATCATTATATAAGCGTAGATAATTTTTGCTTGTATTTCCTAATAATAGTTGCAATAACAAGCTTGTCGCCATTTTAAATTGTAACAGCTCACGGTTATCCTTTGGTAAATCTTTTTGCAAACCTTTAACGCCAACCACCGCTTTCGGACGTTGAACAGCCATCTGTAAACGCCCGGTTTTTTTAATGGTTGTTTTTTCCTCAGAAGGAAAATGACGAATGATATCGCGAATAGGTGCAAACTCTTTTGGGTTTTGATTGTCTTTAATCCAAGACAATACTTCTTTAGGATCTACATTTCCCACAACAAACAAAGTCATGTTGCTAGGATGATAAAAAGTATGATAGCAGTGATACAAGTCTTCTGCAGTGATTTCAGCAATACTTTCAACCGTTCCAGCAATATCAATATGAAGTGGATGGTCAGGATATAAATTTTGTAAAAGTCCGAAAAACAACCGCCAGTCAGGATCGTCTTGATACATTTGAATCTCTTGACCAATGATTCCTTTTTCTTTTTCTACTGTCATCTTAGTAAAATAAGGATCTTGAACAAAATCTACCAAGGTCAATAAGTTTTCTTTAATCTTATCTGTTGCAGAAAATAAATAACTCGTTCTTGTAAAACTAGTAAATGCATTGGCAGAAGCACCATTTTTGCCAAACACTTGGAAAACATCTCCTGCTTCTTTTTCAAACATTTTATGTTCTAAAAAGTGGGCAATGCCATCTGGTACTTTTTGAATTGTATCTTTTGTGTAACCAAACTCATTGTCGATTGAACCATAATTGGTTGAAAATAAACCATATGTTTTATGAAAATCAGGCTTTGGTAAAACAAACACTTTTAATCCATTATCTAGTACTTCCGAATAAAGCGTTTCATCAATTTGTTCATAACGTATCTTTCTCATTTTTTGCCCTCCGCATCCAAAAAGAAGATTGCTTGTAAACTAATTTTTTTGGCTAGTTGTTGCACGTCTTCTTTGGTTACATTTTGTAAACGACTTAGAAACTCTTCTTCATCATCTACTACTTCTGGCAGCCATGTGTTCAAATAGGCCCGTTCAATTAATGACTGAGCATTATCTAAGGAAAGCAGATAGTCATTTTTTAGCATTGTTTTTGTTTGCTCTAATTCAACCTCAGTAAAGTCTCCTTGACGAATACTTTCTAACTGTTGGTTAATCAAGGCTAAAACTTTCTCTTTATTCTTACCATCAATTCCCGTTTGAACAGTCATGAATCCTCGAAAAGAATCAAAACTACTTGAGGCATAATAAGCAAGACTCTCTTTTTCACGTACATTTAAAAATAATTTTGAATGAGGATAACCTCCAAATAGACCATTGAACACCATCAGGCTTAATCTTTGATCATCATCATAATACGTATTCGTTTGATACCCTAGATTTAGTTTTGCTTGCATGACATCTTCATATTTTGTTTTTTTCTTAACAGAAAAGACAGGATCTTGATGATAAAACATTTTAATCTCTGCCCGTTGTGTCTGTGGAAAAACCCATTCTTTAAAAGCAGTTTTTACTTGTGCTTCTGTAATATCTCCTACAACAAAAATATCCACTTGATCATTAGCTAACATTTCTTGGTAAGTCTCAACTAGCTCTTCGTTTGTCACCTTTTCCATATCCTCAACAGTACCAAAACTAGGAGTTTTTTGATTGTCATCTTGATCAAAATAAAGAGATTGAATATTTAAAGAAGCCAGTGCTTGCTTATCTTCTTCAACACTTTTTAAATAAGCAATTGTATTGGCTTTTTCTAGCTTAAAAGTCGTACCATCAAACTGGTTTTCTTTTATATTTGGATAAAACAAGATACTATGCAAAAACTCGATTCCTTGATTAAAAATTTGTTCTTCTCCAATATATTTTCCATTAACAAAAGATAACAACATATTAATTTGGTGGATATTTCCTTTTTTCCCAACATCCATTCCAAAAGAGGCGCCGTACAAGTCTGCTAATTTGGTACTCAATGCAGTTTGACTCGGATAATGAAGACTATTTGTTTCTAAAAGACTCGTCAGTAGAGTTCGTTTACTTGCACTTGTTTTATTGTGCCGAGTAGAAAAGCGTAAGAAAATCCGTGTCGTCTTATATTTATCTGTGGAAATCAAATGGAGTCGCACACCCGATTGTAATTGTATGGTCATACTATTCCTCCTAGTTCTTTTATTCGCTGTTTTATTATAACATACCACTACCCAAGCATGAGTATATTTGTAAAGATCATACAAAATATTTGAATGAAAAAAATCATCTACTTTCTGAAAAGTACGTAAACAAAATTAACACACTTCTTGCAAGGCAGAATTGTTTAATTTTTTTCTAAGCTCCGTTATACTATTTCTAAAAGAAAAAGAATTTAGGAGGAATTTTTAAATGAAAAAAATGTTGGCAGAGTTTAAAGAATTTATTGCAGGAGGAGATGTCGTTGATTTAGCCGTTGGGGTGGTTATCGGCAGTGCCTTTACTGCAATTGTTAACCAAGTAGTCGAAGGTTTGATTACGCCTTTAATTGGTTGGGTTGTAGCAGCAATCACTGGTTCTAATGATTTAGAAAGTTCTCTTTCTATTCTTGATGTTTCCCCGACAGCCGGAGTTGTTTTTAAATTTGGCGATGTGATCAGTGCTCTTATTACATTTATTATTACGGGATTTGTCCTCTTTTTAGTTGTCAAAGGTGTCAATAATATGAAAAACTTCCATAAAGCACCCGAGGAAGAAGAAGCTGTTGAAACAGCTGAAGATTATTTGTCGGAAATCCGTGATCTTTTACGTCTTCAACAAGGACTTCCTGTTGAACAAGAATCAGACGAAACGAGTGACGCTCCAGAGGAATCAGACGTTTAATAACGAATTAGTCCTTTTAATAGGTCACTAAAAAAGCCCTGATTTTCTATTTCTTGAAAATCAGGACTTTTTATTATATTCCCTTTATTTGCCATTTAACTTCTACAGCGGGACAAATCTTAAGGCCAAGTTTTTTTCATTTCAATATGTTTGATACCATCTTCTAAATACACACTAGAACTTTCTTGAAATCCAAAAGATCCATAGAAATGACGTAAATAATACTGCGCGCTAATCAAAATACTTTGATTTGGCTTATTTTTCCTGACCCATTGCAAAACCTCATCAAGCAATTTTTTTCCTAACCCTTGATGACGACTCGCTTGTTCCACTAAAACTCTCCCAAAGTGAACATGCCCGTCTTCTTCGTAAACACGAGCATAAGCAACTGGTCTCCCTTCTTCTTCTAACCACAAATGCATGGCTTGTAAATCAATTGCATCCACTTCTTGATAGGGACAGTTTTGTTCCACTACAAAAACAGCGACACGTAGGAAAAGAAGTTGGTGGTATTCTTTGGTGTTTAATTCATTAAAAGCCTTTATTTTCACCTGCATAAGCCTGCCTTCTTTCTTCTTTCTCCACGAAAAAAGAGCTCGCACTTAGCTAAGCTCTTTGATATCCATTGATTATACAGCTTCAGATAAAAATTCGATTTCTACTGTCTTTGTCAATACATCTGAGTAACTGTAGGACACCCGTTCAAATGAGTTTTCTTCTTGATCAAGATCCACTACAAAAACAGCGGGATATGTTTCTGTCAAAATACCACGTCGTTCTGTCTGGCGTTTTCTTCCGGTCTGAGCAACTAGCATGATTTCACTACCAATACGACCTTCCAAGTCTTTCTTGATCGATGCTAAAGTAATTGGCATGGCATTCACCTCATTTTCCACCTTATCACATTTTTCAGAAAATTTCAAGTTTACCATAAAATAATATGAAATTCAACATAAAATATTGATCATTAGTGCACATACTTTTTTCAAATATTACAATTCCCAGACGAATCAATCGCTTCCTTACAAAATTGCCTCGTTGAAAAATACTTATGTGCTACAAAAGCGAAATGGTGAACCTCTTGCTTGAAACTTGGCCATCCTGAGATCACGACTTAAGTTGTTCCACAGCTGACAATAGCAGAAACATTCGTGTCTGTAGTTCTGAAATTTTATCGGTAACAGGTACTTGAATCAACTTATTTTGGTCCTATCTAAAAATAATTTCTAGCAAGTTTTTTCTTTATATTTACAAAGGTATTGCCCACTATCAACACTATCTACATAACTTTCTTTTAAACTTATTTGTCTAGCTGTATTCTCAAGACGAAAAATCTGTTAGTACGTATGAAAATCTAAAAACAATTTACTCCTTGCCCGACTACGTGCCCGCTGTAATTTTAGCTTTTCATCCTCTCTATCTCTTGGATACTCTTGTTTCTCTTCCTTAATTAAACAAGAGTACAATGCTTCTTGCTCCAAATCAGATAAATTATAGGCACTTTCTTCAATTGTTTCTTTAAGCAACAATTGTTTCAAAGGGTCACTTTCACTAATTAGAGGATTCAACCTGGTTCTTTCCATGCTATTTACGTAATAATCAAGAGAGAGAGTATGTATATTGCTTTTCCGCCGAAACGATTGCTGTTTTCTGAGACAACTTCTGATATAGTTACGAAAACAAACTTTAAAATACTTCCCTAATGTCACTTCAAAGGCATCATTGAACAGTAACACGCAACGATGAAAAACGATAAAGCCGACTTGTAACCAATCATCTTCATCATAAGTATTGACATCGTACTTTCTTTTTAAGCTATAAACTACAGGATGATAATAAAGATATAATTCTTTTAACGCATACCCATCCCCTAACTTTGCCTTTTTTAACAATTCTTCTTTCAACTAAAAAACCCCTTTCAACTAGTTTGAACAAAAAGAGCATACCACAAAAAGAAAGCCAATGTTCTCATTTGATTGATCAAAAGTTCACTATTAGTAAAAACCTTAGTAACGCCTATCGTTACTAAGGTTTCTTTTCATAATTTTAGTCATTTTGACTTAATTCTCTTAACTTTTCTTCAAGGTTTTGTAATTGTTCTACATTCCATGGGGAGTTCCGACGAAATTGACTAAATTGAATATCTTCTTGATGCTGATGAATCGTTTTTTCCGTTTTTTGAACATTTTTATACAATTCTCGAGCAGATGTCCGTAAGGCTCCTTGAGAAAAGATAACCCATTGTTCAGCTAAATCACTGGTAGCAACAGTCACTTGTGTCAATATCGTATTTAATTCCCCTGCCACTCGTTCAATGTAACTATCTGCAGTTTCTCCTTCTTCTGTAAAAACAACTTCGAGTTCATATTTATCATAGCTTTTGGTAATTCCTGGAACAAATTGGGCATCAAATACAACAATAATCGGTAATCCCTCATATTTTGCAAAATTTGAGAGTCGTTGTAAAAGAAGTTCGCGTGCATCCTCCAAATTGTCCTGATTCTTTAATTTAACTAACTCAGGCCAAGCACCAATCATATTATACCCATCCACAATTAAGAGAGGCTTTTTCATCGCGCTCCCTCATTTCGCTGGTAAAAGGCTTCATACATTAATAATCCTGCCGCCACAGATGCATTTAAGCTTTGAACATGTCCTGTCATTGGGATCGTCAATAGTTCATCTACCTCTTTTTTGATTCCCTTACTCATCCCTTGGCCCTCATTTCCAATAATCAAACAAATGGCGCCTTTTGCTTTCCAGTTACGATAGGGCGTTCCTTTCATATCAGTACCAAAAATCCAGAAATTATTTTCTTTGAGTGTTTTAATAGCTTGGCTAAGATTTGTAACTCGGGCCACTGGAATATGTTCTAGTGCACCAGTGGAGGTTTTAGCAACCACTGAGGTAATGCCTACGGAACGATGTTTGGGAATGATTACGCCATCGACACCACTAGCATCTGCTGTACGTAAAATAGAGCCAAAATTATGGGGATCTTCTAAGTTATCAAGCATTAAAAAGAAAGGTTCAGCTTTACTTTGTACTAATAATTCCTCTAATTCCAGATAGCGATACGGAGTAATAGCCAAGACAAAGCCTTGATGAACCCCATGATTACTTAACGTATCAAGTTTTTGTTTAGGTACCCACTTTACCGGTACCGCATTTGTCGCTGCCAATTCTTTTAGTTGATCAACTTTTTCATTTCTGGCATCCTCTGCAATAAATAGTTTATTCCCTCGGCCTTCTTTTAAAGCCTCTACTACTGCATGATGGCCAAAAACAAAATTTTCATCCATTTCTGCTGTTTTTCGTTTTGTTTCACGTGAAACATTTTTAGCTTTATTTTTCATTTTTTTCACCCACTTTCCTGATACACCACTGAATCAACTCTTCCATGCGCATTGTCTGTTCGGTCAAATGAAGATAACCCATCAATGCCTCAAAGCCAGTTGACATACGATAGGTCATGATATCAGCATTTTTGGCACTGGTATGACTCTTGCTATTGCGTCCACGGCGATAAAACTCTTCTTCTTCCGGCGTTAATTTATTTTCCTTCAGCAAAGCATCAATCAAAAACGCTTGTGCTTTTGCTGAAACATAGTGTGTCGCTAAATGATGCAACTGATTCGGTCGAGTATTCCCTAGGGAAACAAGGTAATCACGAATATAGATTTCATAAATAGCATCGCCCACATAAGCCAAAGCAAGACCGTTTAACTGTCGGTAATCCTTCATACTAAATTCTCCTATTCTCTTTTCCATCGCGTTCCTTGCGGTGTATCTTCTAAAATTACCCCTTGTTCTTTCAACGAATTACGGATCTCGTCGCTTCGAGCAAAGTTCCGTTCTTTTCGTGCTTTTTCACGTGCTGCAATCAAAGCTTCGACTTCCTCGTCTGTTGTATTGTTCTCAAAAATGATTCCGAAAATTTCCAACTGTTCACTCAATTGTTCTATCGCCATTTGCAGCACCACTTTTGATACCTGTTCTTTTTCAAGATAACGGTTGATCCACTTAGCAAATTCATAAAGAACAGTCATTGCGTTAGCAGCATTAAAGTCATCATCCATCTCTTTTATGAAACGTGCTTTCAACTTTTCCAGGACAGCCAAATTTTCAGCATCATTGGATAACTCTTCAAGTGCTTCTTTTAAACGAAATTGGACATTTTCATACGTGTTTTTTAGACGATGTAAATTACTTTCCGCTTCTTTTAACGTCACTTCACTATAACGAAGTGGTCGACGATACTGTGTTGTTGCTAGGAAAAATCGTAAAACTTGCGGGTCGACTCTTTGAATCAAGTCATGAACAGTCACGAAATTACCGAGGGATTTACTCATCTTTTCATCGGTTTCACCGATTGTCACATAGCCGTTGTGCATCCAATAATTGGCGAAGGTTTCCCCTGTCTTTGCTTCACTTTGAGCGATTTCATTCTCATGGTGAGGAAACTCTAGGTCTTGTCCACCCCCGTGAATATCGATGGTATTACCGAGTAATTTCGTAGCCATTACCGAGCATTCAATATGCCATCCCGGACGTCCTTTTCCCCAAGGAGAATCCCAAGAAATTTCATCTTTTTTGGCTGCTTTCCATAAAGCAAAATCAAGCGGATCTTCTTTTTTTTGCTGCTCAACTCCCGTCCGTTGACTAGCACCGATTTCTAATTCATCAATCGATTGATCACTTAACTGACCATATTCTTTAAACTTTCTCGTACGATAGTAAACATCGCCATCTGCCTCATAGGCAAATCCTTTTTGAATCAAAACTTCGATAAAAGAAAGGATATCTGCAATATGATCCATCACACGAGGATGCTCTCCTTCTTTGACATGAAGCGCTGTCGTATCTTCTTCAAAAGCTTTGATAAAACGGTTTGCTACTTCAGGTGCTGTGGTCTCTAGTTCTTTAGCAGCACGAATGATTTTATCATCCACATCAGTAAAGTTGGAGACATAATGAACGTTATAGCCACGGTATTCAAAATAGCGTCGAATGGTATCAAAGGCGACCGTACTGCGCCCATTACCAATATGAATATAATTATAAACAGTTGGCCCACAAACATACATGCGGATCTTTCCTGCTTCAATTGGATGAAATACTTCTTTTTTCCTTGTCAATGTATTGTAAATTTTAATCATGTCACTTTCCTCCCTTTGATACGAACAACTTTAGCTGGGACCCCTACAGCAGTGGCAGCCTCGGGAATATCTTCTAAAACAACAGCACCAGCACCAACTTTCGCATCAGCTCCAATGGTAATAGGCCCTAAAATTTGTGCATGTGCGGATAGTAAAACACCCGTTTCAATCGTTGGATGTCTCTTCTTTTTTTCTTTTCCGGTCCCACCAAGTGTCACGCCGTGGTACATGACCACATCATCTTTAATGATTGCCGTCTCACCGATTACAACGCCCATGCCATGATCAATAAAAACACCTTGTCCAATCACAGCGCCAGGATGAATTTCGATTCCTGTGATAAAGCGCCAAAATTGTGCATTAACTTTAGCCAACAAATACCAATGATGTTGGTACAAAAAATGTGAGAAACGATGCCAAAACAAGGCATGTACTCCAGAATTCGTTAAAATGATTTCGGCTGTTGAATGTACAGACGGATCATTTTCTTTCGCTGCTTCAATTGCTTTTTTCCACCAGCCCATGTCTTATCCCTTCTTTCAAAAGCAAAAACGCATCTTCTAACTAATCGATTAGTTAAAAGACGCGTTTGGCGTGGTTCCACTTTTATTTGCAGAAATGTTTTCTGCCTTATTACTAGCTTAACGCGCCAGTTTCGTCTTTGATTTTTTCAAAGCCACTCCCAGATGCATTTCCAAGTTCCTTTTGATTGCTTTCAGCTAGTGCAACCTCTCTGTGAAAATTTCCTTGTACTTCGTCTGTTCTTAGTGTTCTTCTATAATTTTTGTTAAACGTGCCAATGATTTTTCTTTTCCTAATAATTCAATGGTTTGATCTAATTCTGGACCATGCATTTGTCCAGAAACAGCTACACGAATTGGCATAAATAAGTTTTTGCCTTTGATTCCTGTTTCTTTTTGTACATCTTTAATAGTTTTTTTAACAGTTGGCGCATCCACCGTTTCTAAAGTTTTGAGTTTTTCACGGAAGGCTTTTAATACAGTCATTACTGTTTCGCCAGCCAATACTTCTTTACAAGCATCATCTAAATCTGGATGTTCCACAAAGAATAAATCGGAAAGATCCACAATTTGTGCGGCATAGCTCATTTGTGGTTGGTATAAACTGACTAGTTTTTTAACCCAAGCCATTTTTTCTTCTGAAAGATTCTTTTCAACCCGTCCATCTGCTGTCAAATGAGGCAAACACATCCTTACAAGAGTATCAAGATCCATTTCTTTAATGTAATGATTGTTTATCCATTCTAATTTTTTGGCATCAAACGCTGCTGGTGATTTACTTAAACGATCGGCATCAAAAAGTTTGATAATTTCTTCTTGAGAAAAGATTTCTTCTTCTCCGCCTGGTGTCCACCCTAACAAAGCAATAAAGTTAAACATAGCTTCTGGTAAATAACCCAAGGCACGATACTGTTCAATAAATTGTAAAATGGATTCATCCCGTTTACTTAATTTTTTCCCTGTTTCTGAATTGACGATTAAGGTCATATGACCAAATCTAGGAGCTTTCCAACCAAATGCCTCATAGACCATCAACTGTTTTGGTGTATTGGCAATATGATCATCACCACGTAATACGTGGGTAATTTTCATCATGTGATCATCCACTGCTACGGCAAAGTTATAAGTTGGCATGCCATCACGTTTCTTGATGACAAAATCACCACCGATATTATCGGATTCAAAAACAATATCACCTTTGACAATATCATCAAAACGATATTCTGTATTGCGGGGTACACGGAATCGGACCACTGATTCCAGTCCTTGCGCTTCTTTTTCCGCCTGTTCTTTTGGCGTCAAATGCGCACATTTTCCACTATAATGTGGCATTTCACCACGGGCACGTTGCGCTTCACGTTCAGCTTCTAATTCTTCTTCGGTGCAATAACATTTGTAAGCGTGATTGCTTGCTAATAATTGATCGATCAAAGGGTCATAGATATCTTTACGTTCTGATTGACGATAAGGACCATAAGCTCCTGGGTTCTCTGGTGATTCGTCCCAATCGATTCCTAACCAAGTCAAATTTTCTAACTGGCTTTTTTCACCATCTTCAATATTTCTTTTACTATCTGTATCTTCAATTCGAATAATGAAGTCCCCGTCATTGTGTCGTGCATATAAATAGTTGAACAACGCCGTACGGGCATTGCCGATATGTAAATGACCGGTTGGACTTGGTGCATAACGTACACGTATTTTTGACATTTTCATCTTCCTCTTCTATCAACTAGTAAATTTCATCTACTCACTTTGAATTGTACAGTTAATTGGCAAATTAGTAAAGCCAACGGACAGGAAAATAAGAAAAAACTAGGAAAAACGAAGACTGTACAGGGCTAAAGTCTAAAATGACGCATAATTTTTTTCAATACAAAGAAGATTCAATCTCGCTAGCAAATGAGGGCATGCAGCATCGAGTGTTCAATACAAACCAGCTCAACTTGTATGAGATAGCCGAGTATTCAATACTCATTTACCTAACTTGTATGTTTCACTAATATCCTTGTATAGAAAGAAACTTCACGATATGACTATTCATATAATTATACAGGAGGCTACAACCATGAAGGATAACTCACGCAAACAAGGTACTACTCTAATTTTGACGATTCCCTCTCAGTACCATGTCAAAGAACATCAAGCGTTTGAAGTCAAGCAACTTTCTGATGGAACACTGCTTTTTCATCTGGTAAACAATGATAACTATCCGCCAATATGAGACGATGATCCTAAAGATATTTATTTAATGAAGAAATGGGCTCTTATGATGATGGAGGAAATTATGGACGAGAAAACATTGACTATTAGGCAAGGAGCAATTTATTGGGTAAACGCTGAGCCTTATTTGCGACACGAAGAAGGTGGACATCGCCTAAAAGGGAATATCCGCCGACCAGTTGTCGTTGTCTCCAATCAAACCTATAATCAAAATGGTATGGCGATTGTTTTTCCAATTACGTCAAGTCAGAAAAAAAGTCGATACTTACTCGTTATTCATTAGTTTCAGGTTATTCTATATTGATCTATTCTCGTAGATACCGATCTCTTTAACGAAAAGATGGACTTTACCACAGTGCATTACAAGCAGCAACCACTCGAAGTCTTTCAGGATCGATTTCATCCCGTCCATAGGCATCACAAAACCGTTGCGAATAACGATTTGTTCCCAGATTAAAGCCTAATGACCATATAGCTGAATAGATATCAACATGGCGATCTCCTACACCCGCACTATCAAAATCGATAAATTTACTAAACTTCCAGTTATTTAAGATAACATTAGGAAGACAATAATCTCCATGTATCAAAGTGTCTGTTTGTAATAATTGGCCATTTTTCTTGACTTCTTCTAAAGCCTCTTGTGCTGATTGAAAATTTCCAAAAGTCGTATAAAGCTCCTTGTTGAACCGTTCTTCAGAGTAATCACCTATTACCTTTTGTAAGAAAAGGAGAGTGTGATTCATAACTGGACAATTGGAACTATCCAGAGAATGTAAAAAACGTAAACTTTCAGCAAGCAAGCCACAGAGTCGCTCAGGTTCTGACAGATAGGTAGCAGTCGTACAGTCATTTCCTTGTACTCTTTGGGTAATCATATAGCCCGTTTCTTCCTTTTTAAAAAATGCTAAAACTTTAGGCCCTACTCCCTTTTTATAAAAATAGTTTGTCAAGGTAACTTCTCTCTTTAAAGACTTAGCTGATGCTATCTTTAAAAAATACCCCTCCTCTTTGTCAATGAATTGAACCTTTGCCTCAGGTGAACTACTGCTATCATATAACTTTGCACCTTCAAGATAAGAAATTAATTCTATAGGATAATCTTTCCTATTATTATCGATTGGAACTCGCTTCATTTTTTTACTCCTTGCTCCGATTGTTTTGTCGATTGAGTTACTTAAAAAAAGAAAAACTTCCTTTTCAAGTAAAGCAAAAAGACAAGGCTGAAACCTTGTCTTTTTCTAGTTTAATTACTGATTCCACGACTAGAATGAGCTGGCTTAGCAAAAATCATTCGTCCTGCTGCTGTTTGTAAAGCACTGGTTACGATGACAGCCAATCGTTCATTCATATAGTGTTGCCCATCTTCGACCACTACCATTGTTCCATCATCAAGATAAGCAACCCCTTGTTGCCGCTCGGTTCCTTCTTTAACAATCAAAACTTCCATTGATTCACCAGGAATAACTACTGGTTTGACAGCATTGGCCAACTCATTGATGTTTAATACCGGAACATTTTGAAATTCAGCAACTTTATTTAAATTGTAGTCATTTGTCACAACAACACCATCTAATAACTTCGCTAGCTTTAATAATTTACTATCGACTTCACTGATTTCTTCAAAGTCACCATCATACATCTCAACGACTATGCCTTCTTCTTTTTGAAGCGCATTTAAGATATCTAAGCCCCGTCTTCCACGAACTCGTTTTAAGCTATCTCCTGAATCGGCAATATATTGCAATTCATACAATACAAAATTGGGAATCAAAAGCGTTCCTTCAATAAAACCCGTTTTTGCAATATCATAGATTCGGCCATCAATGATTACACTTGTATCTAAGATTTTGTATTTCCGAAAATTATCTTGACGCTTACGTTCTAAAATCTGTTGATCACCAGATTCACTTTTTTTATTTTTTGGAGCAAAGACTTTTTTCCATTCATCCATTCGTGTGGTTGCTACTTGAAATCCTAAATAACCAAAAAGAATCATCAAAAGAATGGGTACCACACTATTTGCAAATGGTACTTTCCAATTGAAAAAAGGAATGGATATAATAGCGCCTAAAACCAGCCCCACAATAGTTCCGATTGTGCCGAATAAAAGATAGTTTAAACTAAATTCACTTAATTTTTTTTCGATTTTTTGAATTCCGGCTGAAATATAACTAGCTACTAATAATGAAAATAAATAAAAAATAATTGCACCTATCAAACTGTTTGTTATTGAGTTATTCAGCCATTGATTACTGTCTTGTCCTAATGTTTGCCAAGCAAGTGGTAAAAGTGAAACACCAATGCTTGCACCTGCAATCACCATTAGTACAATGATTACGCGTTTTTGCATATTTTTTCCTCCCATGATAATAATGTTTAGCAGAAGCCTTTCACAGCCTCTGCCTTTTAACGAAATACTTTTTTTAAACTTTCTTCTAATGTTGCAACTCCAATTACTTCAATTCCCTTTGGCGGTTGCCAGGAAACCAGATTATTTTTAGGAACAAAGACTCGTTTGAAACCTAACTTTTGAACTTCTTTTAGACGCTGTTCAATTGCCGTTACTCGTCTCACTTCACCCGTTAGTCCGATTTCACCAATAAAGGCATCGGTGGCTTGTGTGCCTTTTTCTTTATAACTTGAAGCAATACTCATTGCAATCGCTAAATCAATGGCAGGTTCATTCAACTTTACGCCGCCTGCTGCTTTAAGATAAGCGTCTTGATTTTGCAACAATAGCCCCGCACGTTTTTCTAAAACGGCCATAATCAAAGAAACACGATTAAAATCAAGACCGGTTGTGGTGCGTTTAGCATTTCCAAACATGGTCGGCGTCACCAAAGCTTGGATTTCCACCAAAATGGGACGTGTCCCTTCCATGGCAACAACAATTGCTGACCCACTGGCGCCTTCTAGTCGTTCTTCTAAAAAAACCTGCGAAGGATTAGCGACTTCATGCAGCCCATCTTCGTGCATTTCAAAAATGCCAATTTCATTGGTCGACCCAAACCGATTTTTTACTGTCCTTAAAATTCTAAAATTTTGCTGTTTTTCTCCTTCAAAATAAAGAACAGTATCCACCATATGTTCTAGCATTCGCGGCCCAGCAATGGCACCTTCTTTGGTCACATGCCCAACAATAAAAATAGCAATGCCATTACTTTTGGCAATCTTCAATAATTCAGCTGTGGTCTCCCGTACTTGACTGACACTTCCAGCCACGCTTGTCACATCTGGTTGGGTCATGGTTTGTATCGAATCAATGATCACATAATCAGGATCCAATCCTTCAATGGCTTTACGAATATCTCCCATATCTGTTTCGGGATATAAATAAAATTCTTCATCGGTTACACCCATCCGCTGGGCTCTTAATTTGATTTGTTCTGCACTTTCTTCTCCAGAAACATAAAGCACCTTACCACCAGTTTGTGCGAGTTGTTGAGAAACTTGTAATAATAGCGTCGACTTCCCAATTCCGGGATCCCCACCTAGTAAAATCAGCGAGCCTGGAACGACTCCGCCTCCTAAGACCCGATTCAGTTCAGCAATCTGCGTTTTTACACGTGGTTCTTTTTTAGGAATTACTTCCGCCAAACGAGTGGGCTTCATTTTTTCGCCTGACAAAGTTGTTCTGGTGCGACGATCTGTTGAATCTTGTAGTTTTACTTCTGCCATGGAATTCCAGCTACCACAATTGGGACACTTGCCCAAATATCGTGGAGAGATATAGCCACAGTGCTGACATTCAAATTGTATCTTTGCTTTTTTGGCCATGGTTGCCTTCTTTCTTTATAGAAATTCTTTACTTTTTATCAGAAGAACCAAAGCCACCCTTTCTTTTCTCACCTTTTTCTTCTTGATCTGCTTTCAAGAAAGGTAAAAAAATACCTTGTCCAATTCGATCTCCTTTTTTGATAGAAATATCTCGCAAACCAAAATTGGAAAATTGGATAAAAATATGGCCTTCATTTTCTTCATTATTATAATAATCACTATCAATCACACCAATGCCATTAGAAACAACTAAAAAACGTTTCAGAGGATTGCTAGAACGATTAGCAATCTGTAAGTATTCATCTTCACCCATATAAGCTTTGATTCCAGTAGGTACAAGGATGGGCTTTAATTGCTTTTCTGTTTTACTGTTATCCCCATTCACTCGACTGAATAATTGTTTCCAAATACTAGGAATCACAACATCTGCAGCTGCTTCAAAATCATATCCCGCAGCATGAGTCGTCGCACGTTTAGGTAAGTTAATCTCTTCTTTTTGATAAGCTGTTACAATTTCAAATCCACGTTTTTTCATGAACTTCCTCCTGTTAAATCTAATGTAGATAGGTACATTTATTTTA
Organism: Candidatus Tetragenococcus pullicola; assembly: GCA_019115705.1. GTDB lineage: Bacteria > Bacillota > Bacilli > Lactobacillales > Enterococcaceae > Tetragenococcus > Tetragenococcus pullicola. The sequence goes on from DXDB01000177.1 coordinate 39,887, forward strand.
ACATAAAAAAACAAAATACGAAGCTATAAACTAACTTTGTTAACAGAAAACTAAATTTCAAGTGAACAACAGTAATGTCGCTCACTTTTGGATTTAATATGAAAAATCCTTCTTCTTTTTTGAGAAGTATGTCCTAAAAGATTAAAAAAGTAGGAATTATGGTCAAGCATTCTCTTTAGGTATTCCCTCGGTATTCCATTGGTATTACCGAGGAATTCTTTGTGCGCCCTGCATGGGTAATCACTTGGCGGTGAAGGTCCGCTACAGACTTGGCAGTAGGAACTGTTAACGAAAGGCAAGGTGGCAACCGTGAGGTTGTGGCTGAAGGAAGCCGGACGAAAACTCCTGAACTGACGAACATGAAAAGGAAGGCTCTTTTGCTGATTTTCTTAGTGCCATTTCGCACTTGTCGCTTCTTTCCATGAAAAAAGTCGAGTTGGATCTAACCACCCTGTTTAAAACGGTCATGCAAAAAGGAGGCGCCGTAAAATGAGAATTGCTTTTATGGCGGAGTTACGCCGCATTTTATTGCATTATAAACGCTACCCATCAGAAACCATTGCCAATCGTGATTGCTTCAGCTAGTTTCTATGGTTTGATAGCTGGTGGCCAATTTATTGTTGGAGCACCCATTCTAGGCGACCGTCTAAATGATTTGGTCATCAGCTATGTGTTGTGGATGCTAATTTTAAATGCCGTGGGTGATAGCGGCTTTGGGATCGCTGAAGAGGCCGAAACTGGGACCTTGGAGCAATTGTACTTATCGCCGATGCAACCGACGACCTTATTTTTGATCCGGACAAGTGTCAATATGCTTTTTTCACTCGTTTTTGTTCTCGTCGTTTTAACCCTGCTGATTTTTTTGATGAAGATCCCTTTTGCTTTTGACATCGCCTTACTTTTGCCGATTTTGCTAGCGTTACTTGTGGCAATGGGGATCGGTCTTCTTGTTGCTAGCCTTGCGATCTTGTTCAAACGGATCAACCAACTGCTCAATATCATTCAATTTGTTTTTTATTCTTGATCATGTTCCCCTTTGCTGAAAAAGGCGGCCTCGTCGCTTTTGTGGGTCACTTCATTCCGCTTTCGCCCATTTTTGATTGGCTTCGCGCTGTGGTAGCAGAGCAAGGCCTTCTCGCGCAACATGGTGGACTTTTTCTTTATAGTCTGATCAACACTTTTTTGTGGTTCACACTGGCTATCCTCGCTTTTCGCTATGCCTCAAAAGCCGCACAAAAAAAGGCACGATCGGTCATTATTAAATGGAAAAAAGCGTCATCCGCAATTTTGAAGGGTGTCGCTTTTTTGATTAAGAATACTGTGCGACTCTTTCGGCTTTACTCCGCATTTTTCTCGTTCTACTCCGCGATTTCTTCGTCGTTATCTTTCAACGAATAATACTGTGTAGGAGCATTTCTGCTTACCTCATTACGATTTTTAAAATTTGCAGATCTAGTTCATCAACATTCATCTGATCTAACTCGTCCCACGTACAAAAAGCGATTTTATCCATTTCATCTTGATCCTCCTTCACAAATGGGATTGGTGCTGCGATCGTTCCTAAGAAAACAGCTCTAAAGCGCGTGATTTTATCTTGAATTTTTGCGATCTTGACTAACTTCAAATCAGTCAAAGTTTGGTGCGTCTCTTCTAAGAACTCTCGCTGAGCGGTCTCAAAAATAGTTTCTTGAGGCTCCCTTTTACCAGCAGGGACTTCTCATTGTTTACACCAATTGTTGTAACCCACTAAAAATTTCCCCGCAAATAAACAAATGATACAGGCGCTAGCCAAGTTCTCCTCTAAAACATTCGCTGGAGACATGATCTTCAATAATTTAGTCATGGTATCTCCTTATTCATAGATATTTCTAAAATACGCTGAAATTTTCCACTAATCACTAGATATGTGTGTGCCATATCTTAGCTCTATTTCTAAAATAATTCTCAAAATTTTCCAATAATACATGAAAAATCGCTCGTTTCCTAGTACAATAGACCAAACACTAATAGAAAAAGGTGACAGTATGCGAGAAAGTATGGCAAAAGTGAAGCGGTTGGTGGTCAAGATCGGGACGAGTTCTTTGATCTATCCCAATGGTAAAGTCAATTTATCCGGGATCGATGAGTTAGCTTATGTGTTGACAGACTTGCACAATCGGGGATTGGAAGTGATTTTGGTCACATCTGGAGCAATCGGTGTCGGTTTAAACAAATTACAATTATTAGAACGGCCCCAAAAAATCCCAGAACAACAAGCGGTAGCGGCTGTTGGTCAAACGGAATTGATGACAATCTATACCCAACGCTTTGAAGCCTACAGCCAAAAAACGGCGCAAGTCTTACTGACACGCGACATTGTGGAATTTCCAAAAAGTCGGAACAATGTGGTTAATACCTTGAATCAGTTGCTAGCCATGGATATCCTCCCGATCATCAACGAAAATGACACCGTGGCCGTCGATGAGTTGGACCATTTAACCAAATTTGGTGATAATGACCAACTGTCGGCTATCGTGACCGAGCTGGTCGCCGCCGATCTTTTGATCATGTTATCCGATATCAATGGCTTTTATTCTGACGATCCGAGCAAAAACAGTCAAGCAATCCTTTATTCACACGTCAGTAAGATCACAGATGAATTGCTAAAAGAGGCTGGTGGCACAAGTTCTGCTTTTGGCACGGGTGGGATGCGTAGTAAACTGAAAGCCGCCCAACGTGTGTTAGATACCTCGAGCAAAATGGTGCTGGCCAATGGCAAACGTCCGAAGATCATTTTTGACATTTTAGCAGGTAAAGAAATCGGGACCCTTTTTGAAGAAATGGAGGAAAACGACAATGACTGATTTAGAAAAAATGGGCCAAGACGCCAAAGATTGCGCCTATGAGCTGAGCCTTATAGAGACGAGACGAAAAAACGAGCTCTTGGAAAAAATGGCCGCTGCTTTGGTCACACGGACCGATGAAATTTTAGCGGCTAACGAGCTTGATTTAGCAGCAGCCACTGACAACGGCGTGGCTGAAGTCATGAAAGACCGGCTGTTATTAACAACTGAACGGATCCAGGCGATGGCAGATGGCATGCGTAAGATTGCTCAATTACCTGATCCAATCGGACAAGTCGAAAAAATGTGGAAAAATGCAGATGGACTGTTGATTGGTCGCCAGAAAGTGCCACTTGGTGTGATCGGCATCATTTACGAATCACGTCCTAATGTTACCACTGATGCAGCCAGTCTTTGCTTTAAAGCCGGTAATGCAGTTATCTTACGGGGTGGTAAAGAAGCCTTTTTATCCAACCAAGTCTTGGTGACAATTTTGCAAGAAACCTTGGTCGAAAGTGGTTTTTCTCCTTACGCCATCCAATTTATCGACGACACCAGTCATGAGGTAGCTGAAAAATTCATGCAACTGACTGATTTTCTTGACGTACTGATTCCACGTGGCGGGGCCAATTTAATCCAACGCGTAAAGACAACGGCTACTGTGCCTGTGATCGAAACAGGTACTGGTAATAATCATGTCTATGTTGATAAAGATGCGACCTTAGCTATGGCTAAAAAAATTATAATCAATGCCAAAACCCAACGTCCTTCAGTCTGTAATGCCATCGAAACTGTATTGATCCATAAAGAAGTCGCGGCCTTTTTCTTGCCTGAACTTGAAAAATCTTTACTTGAAGCTGGCGTTGAAATTCATGCTGATGAACTTGCTTGTGACTACATGCCTAGTGCTCAATTGGCTAACCAAGAGGACTGGAAAACAGAATTTTTAGATTATATTTTAGCTATCAAAGTGGTCGATAGTTTAGAAGAAGCCATCGCCCACATTAACCGCTACGGTACCAAACACTCAGAAGCGATTATTACTGAAAATTATTCAGCCTCACAAAAATTCTTAAAAGAAGTCGATGCATCCGCAGTCTATGTTAACGCCTCAACACGCTTCACAGATGGTTTTGTCTTTGGTTTTGGTGCAGAAATTGGCATTTCGACCCAAAAATTGCACGCTCGTGGACCTATGGGTTTAGATGCTTTGACTTCGACAAAATATATTATATACGGTGAAGGACAAATACGTAATTAACTGAAAAAGACGATTTTATTTAAAGTAAAGTCGTCTTTTTTAGTCACTAATCACAATTCCTAATCCCATGGCAATAACCAAAACTTGTTCTTGATTAACGATTAAACCAGGCAAATTTTCTTGAGAAAGAGCAATACGATCAAATATATTCGTAGAAAAATCAAGGCCCTTAAGTTTCACGTGAAACCAATTAGAACCAGTCAGTTGACTATTCGTGAGCCTTGTATGTTGCCAATTCATTTCGAAAAACTCTGCCTCATTTAACTGACAATGGTCAAAAGTGACCACTTTTAAAGTAGCATTACTAAAAGATGAAAAATCGGCCAGACAATCCTCAAAAACACAATCGCGCAAATGGCTCTCGGCAAAGTTAGCACCTGTCAACTTACACCCACGAAAAATAACTCGCCAAAACGAGGCACCAATCCAAACAACATTTGACAGATCACAATTTTCAAAGATCACATTGGTACAATCAAAGCGGGGTAAATGGGTGTTTTGCAAGTGAATATTTTTAAGCATACAACCCTGTAACGCCATATTTTCTGCCGTTTGGTAACTCTGATCATCGCCAGTAAAAGTAAAGCCTGAAAAAATTTCTTCATCTTCTAAATAGAAATCCGCCGCTTCCAAAAGAGGTAAGTCTGGAGCTGCCGGGATTTTGCTTTTTTTCAATGGAATCCACTCCTTTTTAGATAGTATAGCATGGTAGCAAAAGTGAAAATACTCATGATTCTACTCCTGACTTTTATGAGAAAAAATTCTATTTCTTTTGTGGCATTTGTTACTTGCAGGGCAAGAATTCTTTTTTTGCCAAATTATCAATTTTGGTGACTTTCTCGCATTCCGCAAATTTCCATCTTAAGGCGGATGTTTTTTTGCAAAAAATTTGCTATTCTTAGAGTATGAAAAAAGGGCGGAGGTACAAAAAAATGAACAATAACTCAACATTTATCACCATTATAAAAATCATCGTTGGACTCGTCTTAGCAAGCTTGGCAATCAAAGTTTTGTTTGCTATATTCAGCGGCCTGTTCTGGGTTGCTTTCCGCTATGGAATTCCCTTGCTTTTAGCAATCGGTATTGTCTACCTAGTCAGTCCCAAAAACAATCAACGACGCTAACAATAACAAAGCCAAGCAGTCAATAAGCTGCTTGGCTTTGTTTTATTTTGGTCAATTCGTGAACCAAGTGTTATAACTATTATTTTTTCTTTAAAACTCTTAAAATTTATGTCACACCAGTTCTTTTATGTTATCCTTTTCTAAACTTTTTCAAGGGAGAACTTCCATGCTAAATATTCAACTTACTGGCGACAGCATCCTGACACGCTTTGAAGGAAATGAAGACGAACCGATGATAAATAAATGCTTAAAAAATAAACTTGGCCCGGCTGTTCGTCTCACAAACACGGCCATTTCTGGAAACAATACCTTTGATATGCTTACACGAATAGAAAAAGACATTTTGTCGGTGCCAACGAGCAATTTAATCTTTATTTTGATTGGTACGAATGATTTAGCGTTACACAAGCAAGTAAGCTTGTCACAATTTAAAGAAAATCTTAGACAAATCATTGAAAAACTTCTGACAAAATATCCTGCCCATCATATTTTCCTAATTAGTCCGCCTCCTGTCGATGAATCCAAACAAAAATATCGCAAGAATGTCTTAATCTTTGAATATGTCTCTATCATGAAGGAAGTGGCTGAAAATTTTTCTTGCTATTTTATTGATTTGTATCAAACTTTTTTTGAAATTGGACATTTACCTACACTTATGAAAGGTATTCGAGATGACGGCCTACATTTTGGAATAATCGGTTACCAAATTTTAGCTGAGCAAATTGTTGCAGCTTTAAACGAAGAAAAATTTTTGAACCCCCTCTAAAAATAAGAGTATCTTTTCTTCACAGCTAGAAAAAGTAAAAAAGCAAAAATCGTATGCTGACTTTTTGCTTTTTTTGATACTTTCATTGCTGGCCGTTTCTAATTAATTCAGCTTGAATCAATTGAAAGGCCTGTTGCCATTCTGCTTCTTTTGTCACATCATATTTCTGTGCATCGATTCTCAGTTTTGGACCATAATTATATTGATCAAACCAACTTCCGTAGGCTTGATGGAGCTGTTTATAATAACTAATCAAATCATTTTTTTCATTAGGTTGTTCGAAAGTTCGACCACGTTTGGCAATATTTTGTAAGATATGGTCAAAATCAGCATCTAGATAGATTAGCAAATCAGGTGCTTTTTTTGGTAAATTGTCAATTTCTTCCATCATATTATCCAACAATTCAAGATAAAGTTGATATTCTTCCTGGCTGATATTGCCATTATCAACATTAATTTTAGTAAACAAAGCATCTTCATAAATGGAACGATCCAAGACATTGTTTTGATTAGAAAACGACTCTTTGATACTCTTAAACCGTTTATTTAAAAAATAAATTTGTAAGGCAAACCCATATTTTTCTGGATTTTCATAATATTTTGTCAAGATAGGATTATCATCAACCGCTTCGAAAAAAGGTTGTGTATGTAAAGACTCAGCTATTCTTGTAGTATATGTCGTTTTTCCTACTCCTATCATTCCGGCTAGTACGATCACGATTGCCATCAACTCCCTTGTTTTATTAAGAAAACTCTATATATAGTATTTGACTAAAAATTAAATACTATATATAGTAAGTCAACGAACTAAATTTTACTACAAAAAAAGAGCAAGGTAAAGAGAAAAAAAGTTAGATGCGATAAATTACATATCTAATATTTTTGTTTTTATCCTAAGGCAACGTCCAAAATCATCATAATCACAAATCCTGCCATCGTCTTAAACACGCCAAAGTGACGATCAGAAGATAACTGAACTTCTGGAATCAATTCTTCGACAACCACATCTATCATCACCCCTGCTGCAAAAGCTAAGACGTATGGTAACAAAATAGTCATACGCGTCACTAAAATAGCTCCAATAACACCAGCAATGGGTTCCACAATATCAGAAGCTTGCCCATAAAAGAAAGCTTTTTTCTGACTAAGCCCTTCTTGTTGTAAAGGAATCGAAACAACGGCTCCTTCTGGAAAATCTTGAATGCCAATTCCGATAGCTCTTGATAAAACAGCTAACATAGTCACTCGTAGATCGTTGCTATGACAAGCAGCACCAAAAGAGCCGCCAAAATCAATACCAATACTCACGGCTAGCCAAGCAACAGCACCTTTTTCAGGGACCCGTTCAATCGCCGGGCCTACCAAAGACCAGAAACTAGCGCTACATGGGCTAAGACTTACCAACCAATCAACCATAACCATTTCTTCATTTTTCTTTTTGCTTGCCTTTCTTGCTCTTTTCCTTGTAACTTCTAACTTTCCCCGTTATAATGCTAAGAGGTCCAATGACAAATACTATTAAAGTGAGGATAAAAATTGATTACTGTAACAGATGTAAGTTTACATTTTTCCGATAGAAAATTATTTGATGACGTAAATATCAAGTTTACCCCAGGCAATTGCTATGGATTGATTGGTGCAAATGGTGCTGGAAAATCTACTTTTTTAAAAATACTCGCTGGAGAAATCGAACCAGCCACAGGATCAGTTACTTTAGGTCCTAATGAACGGTTAGCTGTGTTAAAGCAAAATCACTATGACTATGAAGATCAAACCGTAATCGACACCGTAATCATGGGACATAAACGCTTATACGAAGTTATGAAAGAAAAAGATGCCATTTATATGAAAGCTGACTTTAATGATGAAGATGGCATTCGTGCAGCTGAATTAGAAGGTGAATTCGCTGAACTTGATGGTTGGGAAGCCGAACCAGAAGCGGCCGTATTACTCCAAGGGTTAAACATTGCTGATGACCTTCACCATCAAAAAATGAGCGATCTAACTGCCGGACAAAAAGTCAAGGTCTTACTAGCCCAAGCACTGTTTGGAAAGCCTGACGTTTTACTTCTTGATGAACCGACAAATGGCTTAGACATCGCATCAATCAACTGGTTAGAAGAATTTTTGATTGATTTTGAAAATACAGTCATCGTCGTTTCCCATGACCGTCATTTCTTAAATAAAGTCTGTACGCATATGGCTGACTTAGATTTTGGGAAAATAAAACTCTATGTTGGAAACTATGATTTTTGGTTGGAATCCAGTCAATTAGCAACAAAATTACAAGCCCAAGCCAATGCCAAAAAAGAAGAACAAATCAAAGAATTAGAAGCCTTTATTGCCCGATTTAGTGCCAATGCTTCCAAATCCAAACAAGCCACTTCACGAAAGAAATTGTTGGATAAAATCACACTTGATGACATTCAACCTTCTTCTCGTCGTTATCCTTTTGTTGGTTTTTCACCTGCCAGAGAAATTGGTAATGATTTATTACAAGTAGAAAATGTTAGCATGACACTTGATGGTAAAAAGATCTTAGATGATGTTTCCTTTACTTTGAAAAAAGATGATAAGGTCGCCTTTTTAGCCAAAAACGACATCGCTACGACTACCTTATTTAAAATTATCATGGGTGAATTGATCCCTGACTCTGGTTCCGTACGTTGGGGCGTGACCACAACGCATGCCTATCTGCCTCAAGATACCACTGACGAATTTTCTAGTAGCCTGTCGATTTTGGATTGGTTACGTCAGTATGCCTCAAAAGAAGAAGACGATGATACTTTCTTACGCAGTTTCTTAGGAAGAATGCTCTTTTCTGGTGAAGAAGTCAAAAAATCGGTGAATGTGTTATCCGGTGGTGAAAAAGTTCGTTGTATGTTATCAAAAATTATGCTATCAAAAGCAAATGTCTTGGTTTTAGACGATCCTACCAATCATCTAGACCTTGAATCCATCACTGCCTTAAATGATGGACTAATTGCTTATAAGGGATCGCTTTTATTTACCTCTCATGATCACCAATTCATTCAAACAATCGCGAACCGCATCATCGTCGTTTCAGCCAATGGCGTTGTGGATCGTGCCGAAACAAGTTATGATGAATTTTTAGAAAATGAGACACTTCAACAACAAGTTGAAAAGCTCTACCACTAAAAAGAAGTTAGAAAGAGAGTTTTCTCTTTCTAACTTCTTTTATAATTATCGTTCCTTTTTACCCATTGAAAATAAAGCAATACAGCCATAACCTGTATGACTGGCAATGGTTGGTCCTAAAGAATAAGTATACACTGGTGTTTTTGGATAAGTCTTTTTAAAATGGTCGACAATTGTTTCTACAACCTCATCATCGCCGCTATGGGCAATATAAAAACAATTGCTAATACTTAAATCTAACTCTTTCTGAGTTTCTTCAATAATTTTTTGAATTGATTTTTTACGACCACGAATTTTATCAACATTTTGCAAAGAACCTGGTCTATCCACAGTAATAATTGGTTTGATACTCAACAAACCTCCAACTGTTGCCGAAGTTTTAGAAATCCGACCACCATGAACCAATTGCTTTAAATCATTGACTGTTACCCAAGAACGTAAATGCATCTTATATTGAGTCATCCAAGCAATGATTTCTTCCATTGACTTTCCCTCATCACGTAAGCGAACTGCTTCCATCACTAACATTCCTTGTCCTAAACTAGCCGCCTTAGTATCTAAACTTACCAAGGTTGCGTCAGGAAATTCTTCTTTAAGAATCTCTACAGCTTGTAAAGAACTACTATAAGACCCGCTCATGCCCGAGGTAAATCCTAGGTAAAGCACAGGTATCTTTTTTTCTAAATAGGATCGAAAAAATTCTATAAATCGACCTACATTAATTTGCGTCGTTTTTGGTTCCGCATTTTCTTTGAGTTTATCTAAAAACCAGTCATAATCAAATGATTTTCCAGAATCGTCACTATATTCTTTTCCCTCCAACTCAAGAATCATTGGAATACAATCGACATTGGCCTTTTCCATAACTTCAGCTGGTAAATCACAACATGCATCCGTAACAATTTGAAACATTGTGTTGGCCTCCTATATACACTTTTCTCTATTATACAATAATAAGTGTTGATCTTACAACACAGAAAGAAATGAACAAAAAAACCTCTCTAACATCGCTAGAGAGGTTAATTTTTAAATTTGAGACCATACACTATCTAAAATATTGGTTTGGGTACGGTCAGGTCCCACAGAAAAAGTTGAGATTCTTACACCGACTATTTCAGAAATGCGACGCAAATAGTTCAACGCATTTTCTGGAAGTTCGGAAAGTTCTTTACACTTGGTAATATCTTCGGACCAACCCGGTAATTCTTCATAAACTGGTTTGCAACGATTTAACTCTTTCAAACTAGCAGGGTAATGATAAATTAATTCTCCATCTAATTCATATGCCGTGCAAATTTTGACGGTTTCAAGACCACTCAATACGTCCAAACAATTTAAAGAAAGATTGGTGATGCCAGAGACACGACGGGAATGACGCATTACCACTGAATCGAACCAACCAATTCGACGAGGACGGCCAGTTGTTGTCCCATATTCATGACCTGCTTCACGAATCTGATCGCCAATTTCATCAAATAACTCTGTTGGAAACGGACCATCTCCCACACGAGATGTGTAAGCTTTACAAACACCGACGACCTTATTGATTTTAGAAGGTCCAACACCACTACCAATTGTTACTCCTCCAGCCACTGGATTCGACGACGTGACAAATGGATAAGTTCCTTGATCAATATCAAGCATTACACCTTGTGCGCCTTCAAATAAGACTCGTTTACCAGCATCTAAGGCATCGTTTAAAATGACAGAAGTATCGGTCACATATTGTTTGATTTGTTGACCATAAGCATAGTATTCTTCAAAAATATCTTCAAAAGCAATCGGTTCTGAATCAAACATCTTGGTAAATTGCCGGTTTTTTTCTTCCAAATTGATTTTTAATCGTTCTTCAAAAATATCTTTGTCTAATAAATCAGCAATACGAATCCCAATACGGGCTGCTTTATCCATATAAGCAGGACCTATTCCTTTAATGGTCGTTCCAATCTTATTTTTTCCTTTCGCATCTTCTTGTAATTGATCAAGTTTGATATGATAAGGTAAAATTACATGAGCACGATCAGAAATACGTAAATTATCTGTCTTGATATGATGTTCTTTTAAATAGTGTAATTCATTGACCAACGATTTAGGGTTGATCACAACTCCATTTCCGATTACACTTGTTTTTTCTGGATAGAAAATACCTGATGGAATCAAATGTAATTTATAAGTCACGTCGTCAAATTTGATTGTGTGCCCAGCATTGTCTCCGCCTTGATAACGCGCAATCACTTCCGCATTTTCACTCAAAAAATCCGTGATCTTCCCTTTCCCTTCATCGCCCCACTGCGTTCCGACTACTACAACTGATGACATTAGAAAACCTCTTTCTTCATGGTTATTTTTGTCTTTTTCTTAAACGCTCCATCATTTATTGTAGCAATTTTAACAAATAAATTCAACAAAAAATCGAATATTTAAAAATATAAAATAATTTTATAGGGTTAAAAACGAACATAAATATATTTTCTTGCTATATCAAAAGCATAAAGCGAATATTAATGAACCTAGTTCAATAAAATAGCTGCTCTTAGCAAGAAATAAAAAAAGGAACGATCCTACTAGGAATCGTTCCTTTTCGTATTATTCATAATCATTACGAGGTGAGAGGGAGGAAAATTTATTATATTCTTTGATAAATAATAACTCAACCGTTCCTCTGGCACCACTACGGTTTTTTTCAATAATGACTTCGACAATGTTATCTCTAGTTGAATCTTCATTATCTTCGTCGCCATCTCGTTCATAGTAATCATCACGGTACAAAAAGGCTACAATATCGGCATCTTGTTCAATTGAGCCAGATTCGCGAATATCGCTTAATACCGGACGTTTGTCTTGACGTTGTTCAACACCACGAGAAAGCTGTGACAAAGCAATGACAGGAACTTTTAATTCTTTGGCTAATTTTTTTAACTGCCGTGAAATTTCCGAGACCTCTTGTTGTCGACTTTCTCTTCCAGTTCCTTCGATTAATTGTAAATAATCAATTAGAATCAAGCCTAAGTTGCCTTTTTCTTGGGCTAATTTTCGACAACGGGCGCGAATTTCTGACACTTTGATTCCTGGTGTATCATCTATGTAAATACTTGCTTTAGATAAACTCCCCATGGCAATGATTAAATTACGCCATTCGTCATCATTTAATTGTCCAGTTCGTAAGTTGCTAGCATCAATAGAGCCTTCTGCGCAAAGCATCCGATTAACCAAAGATTCAGCACCCATTTCAAGACTAAAGATAGCAACTGTTGAATCGGTTTTAGTCCCAACGTTTTGAGCAATATTTAAAGCAAAAGCAGTTTTTCCCACCGCCGGACGAGCAGCCAAGATGAAAAGCTCTTCCTTTTGCAAACCAGCTGTCATTTTATCTAAGGCATGATAACCAGTTGGTAATCCAGTGATTTCTTCATTATTTAAAGAAAGTCGGTCAATCGTTTCAATGGATCGATTCAACACATCAGCGATTGATTGAAAGCCAGTACTATTTCTTTTTTCAGAAACCTCTAAAATACTTCTTTCAGCATCATCAACGATATCTTGAACCGACTCTCCTTGTTCAAATCCTTTCGTCACGATTTTATTAGCTGTTTGGATCAAATTACGCAAAACTGCTTTATCATCAACAATTTTTGCATAATAAGAAACACTAGCAGAAGTCGGAGTCACTTGACTTAGTTCGGTTAAATAACTGATACCCCCTACGTCTTCTAGGGCGTTTACTTTTTCAACTTCTGCCTTCAAGGTAATCAAATCGATGGCTTCATTACGATCGTTCAACTGGATCATACATTGAAAAATAATTTGATGACTACGACGGTAAAAATCTTGTGGTTCCAAAACCTCCATCGCATCAATGATTGCATCTGAATCAAGGAAAATAGCCCCTAAAACAGCTTGTTCCGCTTCAATATCTTGTGGCGGAACACGATCTAATAAAGCTTCATTCATACTCATTTCTCCTAATTAAAATAAAGACCAAAATCAAAAGAAAATTCTTTTGATTTTATTCTTCAACAACATGCACTCGAATTTTTGCCGATACTTCCGGGTGAAGTTTCACCGCAACATTGGCATAGCCTAACGCACGAAGCGGTTCTTTTAAATCAACTTTACGTTTATCTACTTTTAAACCATATTGTTTTTTCAGCGCCTCGGTGATTTGCTTTGAAGGAATCGAACCAAATAAACGACCATCTTCACCAGCTTTTGCTTTGATTTCAACTACTGTATCTTCTTTTTCTAGGGTTTCCTTTAACTCAATAGCCTCTTGCAAATGCTCTGCTTCTTGTTTTTCTTGTGCTTTTTTCTTTCCCTTTAAAGCAGCAACATTTCCTTTATTAGCCTCAGTTGCTAAATTATTTTTTAACAAATAATTTTGTGCATAACCAGTTGGGACTTCTTTTACATCCCCTTTTTTTCCTTTTCCTTTCACATCTTGTAAGAAAATAACTTTCATAATAATTCACTCCTCATCTAATTTACGTAGTTCTTTGATTAATATATCGCGAACTTTATCAATATTTTGTCCTTTAAATTGAGCTGCAGCCGTACTGAAATGGCCACCACCACCTAATTCTTCCATAATCGTTTGTACATTGATTTTACCTGAACTCCGTGCATTAATTCCAATAACATTTTCTGGCTGTTTTGTAATAACAAAAGCTGCCTGTATGTCATTCATCGAAAGCAGGGTGTCAGCCGCTTTAGCAGCTGTTACATTATCATAGATTTCATCTTCACTAGAAATCGCGATTACTGTATCTTGGGTCACATGTTCACCTCTTGAAACCAACTCACTCATCTGCAAGTAAGAATGCAAATCAGTACTCAATAAATAATGGACTAAGGCTAAATCCGCCCCATGATTTCGCAAATAGCTAGCGATAAAAAAGGTCTGAGCTGTCGTTTTTGAAGCAAAACTTTTTGTATCAACATAAATTCCTGCTAAAAGCATGGTTGCCACAAATTTTTCTAACGAGTTTTTCCGATTGGTTTGATATTGAATCAATTCAGCTACTAATTCAGACGCCGAAGAAGCACCTGGCTCAATATAAGTAAGTAACGGTCGATTCGGAAATTCATCTCCTCTTCTATGGTGATCGATGACTATGATTTTATCAACAGTCTCAAAAACTTTTTGTGAAATAGATAATGATGGTCGATGATAATCTACCATCACAAGGACACTCTTTTGGTTTATCTTTTTAAGGGCTTCTTCTTCAGAAATGACTAATTTTTCTAACTCGGAATATTTTTCTATCTCCGTTAAACATCTTTCAATATCTTCAGTGACTTCCTCACGATTAATAACAACATAACAATCTTTTTTGTTAAATCGTGCCAAAGTGGCTACACCAAAAGCTGATCCAATGGCGTCCATATCTGGAAAACGATGTCCCATTATAAATACTTGTTCATTTTCTAAAAAGATTCGTTTTAAAGCGGTGCTCATGGCACGTGAGCGAGTTCTGGTCCGTTTGATTGTTCCTTCCGTCGTTCCACCATAAAACTGCACCTTTGCTTGTGGATCAGAATCTTTTAAAACAACCTGATCGCCACCACGAGCTAAGGCCATATCTAAATTACTTTGGGCAATTTCTCCAATTTTAGCCATTGAAGCATTCCCATAAGCAATCCCCATACTTGCTGTCATCAATAATTCACTATTGATATCGGCATCTTTGACTTGTTGAAGAAGCTTGAATTTTTGTTCTTTCATACGATTCAAATCTTCTGTTTTACCAACAAAAAAATACCGATCCGCTTCGATTCGCTTATAAAAAATACCATTCTCATTCGCCCAATCAGAGATTAGTGTTGTGACCAAGGTATTCAAATAAGAAGTTTGTTTGTCGTCCATTTTATCAACGATATCATCATAATTATCTAAAGTTATCATACCAATTGCTGTCATATTGCTACTCCTTTTGAGGTAATCGAAAGCAGTTTGTTTCATCAAACTTCTTTTCTAGTTTACCACAAAATTGACTTTTACGCGATGATTAGTGCCAAACTCATGACAACGTTTCACGTGAAACAATATCGATGATGAAAAGTTTTCAAAACTATTGTTAAAATCCCCACGGCCTTATTTTTTTATTGCTCAAACAATTCAACAATGCAATTAGTTGCAAGTCTTCTTATTCAGCAAACCCTACCGATAATATTTACGCAAAACTAGCAAATAAGTATTTAACGGGATCAAAAAAATGTATCAGATTACTCTATGACTATTCTCTCTAAAATTTGAATAAACCACACATGTTTTTTTAGGTGTGGTTTATTCAAATCTATCCAAGTTGATATTGGCGAATTTGACTATATTCATTTTCTTTTTCTTCTTCAGCTTACAAATGTCTCTATCATTTTGTAAGATTAAAAATATCAACTGTTCTTTCATAAATTTTTCAGGATAAACTGTTAATAAAAACAGCGAATAAATTTACTCAAATATCACTACTTGATCGAATAGCTCTTTTTGTTTTTCATTTAAATGATGTGTGATTGTTACATAAGTCAATCTGTCCTGGTTTAGAATTGCAGTTTCGATTTCTTGAGCATTTTTAGCATCGAGATTAGCCGTTGCCTCATCAAAAATAAGAACGTGACGATTGCGAATAAATGCTCTGGCCAGACCAACTCGCTGTTTTTGTCCAGCTGATAGTTCTTTTTCAGAAATTGGTGTATAAAGACGGTTCTTTAGTTCACCTAAATGAGCAGCTTCTAATGCTTGTGCTAATTCTTCTTCACTAAAATTCTCCCATAGCGTAATATTATTAGCTAAAGTATCCGTATAGATGTGGACATTGTTTCCAATGAAAGAAACTTGATCGATGATTTGATTTTCATCGAGTGTTTTGATTTCATGATTATTAAAGGTAACACTACCTTCGTATTGTTTTAAATTTCCCAAGATCATCTGAATCAAGGTCGATTTTCCACTTCCTGAAGTGCCTACAATTGCATATTTTTTTCCTTGTTCAATTTCTAAATTAAAATTACTGAAAATTTTCTTCTCACCAAATAAGAAATTTAACTGATGTCATATAAGAAATAAATTACATCAAACTGCGCCTTTTTTAGACTATTTGCCATTTGAATTTTCCATAGCCCATTAATCCATTTGTGATTGCCTTCTGGAATTTCAACATTTAACACTTTCTAATGACTTTTTTAACTGTACAAATTTTTGGAATGCTTAAATCATAAATTCTTAACGTTTTCACCGGTTATATTTGAAGCAACAATTGAATTTTTTAATAAAAATATGAGAAACTTTGAAAAAGTGTGATAAATCACAGAACTCCCTGTGACAAATTTTCATAACTCATTTATCTTTCTTTTCGTCAACCAAAGCCGCTAACAATTTTTGATTGCGATAGTCGATCAATTCTTGTCCTTTTTCACCTTGCCAATCATAAAAGCCTTGTCCAGATTTTTGACCAAAATGTCCTTCTTTGACTTTTTGAACCAATAAGGCGTTTTCACCGACTTCATTACTGATTTCTGTTGTTAAATAAGTAATAATCGTATTGAAAACGTCCAATCCACCAAGATCTGCACTCATGACTGGGCCTAAGATACTCCAACGCAAGCCTAAACTATATTTCACGATGTCATCGATTGTTTCTGGAGTAGCAATGCCTTGTTGCATAATGGAGAGACATTCACGAATCACGGCTGCTTGAATTCGATTGCCGACAAAACCGGGTGCTTCTTTTTGTAAAGCTACCGCATGTTTACCGATATGATTCATCAAATCGACGGTCGTTTGAACTACCGCCGAATTGGTTTTTTCAGCTGGTACAACTTCGACTAAAGGCATTAAATGAGCAGGATTATAGAAATGGGCCACTAAAAAGCGCTCTGGTTTTTCTAAAAATTTCGCGATTTTGGTTGGACTCAATCCCGAGGTATTAGTGGCTAAAATCGTTTCTGGTCCAACCAATTTTTCAACTTTTTGCCACACTTCTTTTTTAACAGCTAAATTTTCTACAATCGATTCGATAACAAAATCTGCCTCTTCCAATCCTTCTTCATAACTTACTGTAGGATGGATATTAGCAATGATACCATCGACCTCTTCTGCTTTGACTAATCCCACTTTGACATAAGATGATAAATCTTCACGCATCCGCGCGATTCCTTCTTGTAAAACGTCAACGCTAGTATCAAGTAGGTTAACTGAATACCCTTTCAAAGCAAACTGCAAAGCTGTTGCATGTCCCATTGTTCCGGCACCAATATTGGCAATAGTTTTAATAGATTCAAGTTCCATCATAATCGCTCCTTTGTGAAATTATGTTCAACTATAGTTTAATCCCACTTGCAAAAAATTACAATGATTTTATTTACAAACTCATGATACCATTTCACGTGAGACTTTGTTTTGATAATAAAAAATGATTGGATCGTCAAAAATCCATTTTAAGCTGTTTTCATTTTTAAAGCATTAATATGAGGTTTTTAGATGATGAAAATTAATTTTTGGTCTTGAAATCATGGCTCTGGCCGGTCCCACGGTTGACAATAGCAGACACATTCGTGTAGTGAAGTGGTATTTAGCAAATTTAGCCATAATTGTAACAAATTCAGCGATATCTTGATGAATATTTTGTCATATTTTATTGACTTTCTTACGGTTTTTATCTTCTAAATACAGTTATACTCGCAAAAAACTTATGAAAACTAAGCATCCACTCACTCCTAGCAACAACATATCAAAAGTTGTTGCTTGTATCAACATTTCATCTGCCAAATACCCATTCAAAAAACCTAACAAAATAACGATGCCGCCACTGAAAAAACTGAGGACATACAGTGCTACTTTTTGCGAAATTTTTCTTTAGTTTTGACTCGTGAAAAGCAAGTAAACATATAGAAACTGGCTAATCATTACAAAAATTAATAATAACAGATAAATTGTATGCATATTATTTTTTACTCCTTTGCTTATTTTTGATAAAATACAGAAACAGACTAAAACTGGAGTGATCTTCAATGCATTATCAACAATACAAATTGCTAGCAAACATTGGGATTATCCTTGTTTGTATTCTTTTTCTCGTGTCACTTTTTATCTTTCCGGACTGGCGTTCATTTGAAAAAGGAGTGCAATGGTTGGCTGTTTTTGTTGCCCTTTTTAATTTATTCGTTACTATCAAATTCAAAAAATAATTAATCACATTGTTAATTTTTTTCTTTACTATAGCATAAGAAAAAAGTGAGGCCAATCAATAACCTCACCTTTTTTCTTCTTCTATAAAGCCACGCCGGTTCATTTCTTCTTGATAAAGTTGATAGAGGTTTTCCACATGCTCACGATATATCTTGTAGTACAATCCTCCACTGATATACCAAGACAAAAACTTGTTATTGCGATTATTTCGAGCATTTTTATACCTTTTTCGTAACTTTTTCTCTGACAAAGTCAATAATTTCTTACTTTCACGAGTAATGGTTGAACGATAGGCTTTTTTAAGTACAAAACGAAAGAAAAAGAAAAAAATTACTAGAACAACAAGCAGTTGAACCAAAAATTTTTGATCTGCATTCATCTGGACTCCTCCTTTTTCTTAGTATAAAGAAGGTACTTGTCAGAGTAAATATTTATGCTTAGATAGACAAAATTAAAAAGCCTGCTAAACAGATTTCTCTGTCAAACAGGCTTTGTTAGGTTTATTAACTTTCTTCACTTACAAATGGAAGTAATCCCATGATACGTGCACGTTTTACTGCTGCAGTAACTTTACGTTGGTTTTTAGCACTTGTACCAGTTACACGGCGTGGTAAAATTTTTCCACGTTCAGAAATAAATCTTTTTAATAAATCAATATCTTTGTAGTCTACATATTCGATATGGTTTGCTGCTAGATAGTCGACTTTACGACGTCTGCGGCCGCCTCTTCTTTGTTGAGCCATCCTATTTCCCTCCTATCAATTTCTTAGAATGGTAAATCATCATCTGAAATGTCGATCGACGAACTTCCAAATGGATCTGAATCGTCACGATCGAAATTTGGTTTTCCGTTTGAGGATTGAGATGATCGATTTTGGTTGTAGTTATTTCCTTGATTATTTGTATTCGATGGCCTTGAACCATAGTCATTTCCATCACTGGAACGACGTTGTTCACTAGCTGCACGAGATTCTAATAATTGGAAATTTTCAGCTACAACTTCGGTGACATAAACTCGTTGACCTTGTTGGTTTTCATAATTTCGCGTCTGAATTCTTCCGGTAACTCCTAATAATGTTCCTTTACGAGCCATGTTGGCCATGTTTTCAGCTGCTTTTCTCCATAAGACACAATTGATAAAATCAGCATCTCTTTCTCCACTCTGGTTTGTAAAGTTACGATTGATTGCTAAAGTAAAAGTAGCTACAGCAGTCCCATTTGATGTATAACGTAAATCCGGATCTTTTGTTAATCTACCAACTAATACAACATTGTTAATCAAATTCACCATCTCCTCATCGTTATTGTTTCACGTGAAACAGACTATTCTCCTTCTTTTACGATCATGTGACGAATAATGTCGTTACTGATTTTAGCAAGACGATCAAATTCGCTGACAGCACCTGCTGTTGATGGAGAAGAAACTTTAACGATGTGATAGATACCTTCACGGAATCCATTCATTTCATACGCAAAGCGGCGTTTTTCCCAATCTTTTGATTCGACTACTTCACCACCATTATCTTTGATGATGTTGTCAAAACGTTCGATTAAAGATGCCTTTGCTTCTTCATCAATGTTTGGACGAATAATGTATAAAATTTCATACTTCGTGTTTTCCATTGATTTTCACCTCCCTGTGGACTTTGGCCCCTATTTTTATAGGAGCAAGGAGAGTTGTCATTTCGACTACTCACAAAGAGTGATTATACACGTTTTTTATTGTCTGTGCAAGCCCGACTAATCGTTTGGAAGCAAAAAGTTGTCTCCCTCTATAAAGTACACCAAATTTATCCTTAGCTTTTTTATTTTTTCATTATTTTTTCTTTTATATATCTTCTTACAAACTATGGTATTATTTTAGGGAAAGCTAGAATTTCTTTCGATTAAAAAGGGAGTTGAAAAAGATGAATAATTCATATTTTGATGGCGGGTTGTTAAATTATATAGGTACAGCTATCCTAGCGGGCTTAATTACTGGCCTAACTTTTGGTATCTGTGCACCTTGGGGAATCTGCATGATGTACAATTGGAAAATAAAACATACTGTCATCAACGGAAGAAGATTGTATTTTGATGGAACTGCTATGCAATTATTTGGTAATTGGATCAAATGGCTCTTACTAATCATCATTACTTTAGGTATTTATGGTTTTTGGGTGAATATTAAGTTAGAGCAATGGAAAGTCAAACATACTCATGTGCTCTGAAGTCCATTGAAACTAACTATAGTTTAAACGAGATCTACATCTTCAATTAAAAAACTAGAAGGCAAGCAGAGCCTTCTAGTTTTTTAATGCTATTCTTCTTTTTCTGTTTCTTTTTCTGTTTCTTGTTCTGTTTCTTCTTCTATTTCTTCTGGTTCAACAATTGCCATTGTCACTACTTTCGTATCTTCTTCCATTTTCATTAAGCGAACACCTAAAGTTGCTCGACCGGTTTGAGAAACAGAATCAACATGGAAACGAATGAGAACCCCTCGATCAGTGATCAACAACACATCTTCATCACCTTTTACCGTGGTCAAACCAGCGAGAGGACCATTTTTCTCGGTAATATTTGCTGTCTTGATTCCTTTACCACCGCGACCTTTGATTGGATATTCACTACTTTTTGTTCGTTTTCCATAGCCATTTTCAGTGATAACTAGTACTTCATCATCACTTTCAATGATAGATGCCCCGATCACATAGTCTTGTTCACGTAAACGGATGCCTCGAACACCAGCAGCGGTACGTCCCATATTGCGAACAGCATCTTCTTTAAAGGTTACTGTATAGCCATTATGCGTACCAATAATGACTGCATTATTTCCATTGGTTTGTAAGACCTTGACTAGTTCATCATTTTCTTTCAAGCCAACGGCAATCAGACCATTACTACGAATGTTAGAAAATGCTTTAACATCGGTTCGTTTGACGACTCCTAATTTAGTGATATAAAATAGATAACTTTCTTCTTGTGATTGTTGGTTCACGGCTATCACTGTTTGGATTTTTTCACTTGAATCCACACCTAATAAATTAATCACTGGGATACCTTTTGCTGTTCGGCCGTACTCAGGGATTTCATATCCTTTGGCACGATAAACTTTCCCTTTGTTAGTAAAGAACAACAAAGTATCATGGGTCGAACAAGAAACTAAGTCTTGAACAAAGTCTTCATCGTGGACGCCCATTCCTTGAACGCCTCGTCCCCCTCTGTTTTGGGCACGAAACTCAGAATTTGCAAGTCGTTTGATATAGCCATTATTCGTTAAAGTAATGATGATTTCTTCTTCTTCGATTAAATCTTCATCTTCTAAGCTTAATACTTCTCCGACCAATAACTCCGTCCGACGTTTATCTCCAAAACGAGAACCAATTTCGTGCAACTCGGTTTGAATGATTTCTAAGACACGTTCTGGTTTTGCTAAAATGTCTGTTAAATCAGCAATCTGCGTTAGCAAATCTTGATATTCATTTTCAATTTTGTCTCGTTCCAAACCGGTCAAACGACGTAACCGCATGTCCAAAATGGCTTGTGCTTGTCGATCAGATAGTTTGAAACGCTCCATCATGGTATCTTTGGCTTGTGTATCAGTATCTGAGCCACGAATGATGGCAATAATTTCATCGATATGATCTAAAGCAATGCGCAATCCTTCTAAAATATGTGCTCTTGCTTCAGCTTTTTCTTTTTCAAAAATTGTCCGACGGGTGATGACGTCTTTTTGGTGTTCTAAATAGTCTTCTAAAATTCGTTTCAAACTAAGAATACGAGGAATCCCATTTTCGATGGCTAACATATTAAAACCGAAAGAAGATTGCAAAGCCGTTAATTTATAAAGATTATTCAAAATAACGGTAGCACTCATGTCACGCCGTACATCGATTACGATGCGCATGCCTTCTCGAGAAGATTCATCACGTAAAGTAGTGATCCCTTCTAATTTCTTTTCTTGATGAAGGCCATGGATTCGTTCGATCAATTTTGCTTTGTTGACCATATAAGGCAATTCGGTAATTAAAATCCGTTCTTTGCCATTTGCCATTTCAGTTATTTCGACTTTTCCACGAACAGTAATTGTTCCTTTTCCTGTTTCATAAGCTCGTCGAATCCCAGATTTTCCCATTACAATTCCGCCAGTCGGAAAATCCGGTCCCGGCAAAGCTTCCATCAATTCATTGGTAGTTACTTCAGGGTTTTCTACCAACAAATCTATGGCAGCAATCACTTCGTTTAAGTTGTGGGGTGGGATATTGGTTGCCATTCCAACTGCAATTCCCGTCGTTCCATTCACTAAAAGATTAGGAAAACGGGCAGGTAAGACTTGTGGCTCTTGTTCAGTATCATCGTAGTTTCCAACAAAATCCACGGTATTTTTATTAATATCTCGCAACATTTCAACAGCCATTTTACTCATGCGGGCTTCGGTGTAACGCATGGCTGCTGCACTATCGCCATCGACAGAACCAAAGTTTCCGTGGCCATCGACTAAAAGGTAGCGATAACTAAACGGCTGTGCCATTCGAACCATTGATTCATAAATGGCAACGTCACCATGGGGATGGTATTTCCCCATGACATCACCGACAATACGAGCCGATTTCTTATGGGCTTTATCTGGTGTCACGCCTAATTCATTCATGCCATATAAAATACGACGGTGAACTGGTTTTAAACCATCACGAACATCAGGCAAAGCTCGCGCTACAATAACGCTCATTGCATAATCGATAAATGAATCTTGCATTTCACTGGTTAAATTGACTTCATTCACATGTTTTTCTTGATCTTCCAAAAAATTTCGCTCCTTTCTTTATTAAATATCTAAATTCTTCACGTAATGAGCATTTTCTTCAATAAAGTTTCTTCTAGGTTCCACATGATCGCCCATCAACATTTCAAAAATACGATCAGCTTCAATAGCATCATCGACATTGACACGTAACATCAAGCGATTTTCTGGATTCATGGTCGTTTCCCATAATTGATGTTCGTCCATTTCTCCTAGCCCCTTGTATCGTTGAACAGAAGGTTTTGGACTTTTTGGCAAAGAATCTATGACCTGACGCAAATTTTCTTCCGCATTTTTTCCAGGTTGGACATATTCAATATTCTTTCCTTGCTTCACGCCATAAAGAGGTGGTTGTGCTATATAGACATAACCTGCTTCGACAACCGGTCGCATATAGCGATAAAAAAGCGTTAATAGTAAGGTTCTAATGTGGGCACCGTCCACATCGGCATCGGTCATAATAACCAATTTGTGGTAACGTGCTTTTGAAACATCAAAATCAGCGCCAAATCCTGTTCCCATAGCAGTAAATAACGAACGGATTTCTTCATTGGCTAAAATTTTATCCATACTGGCTTTTTCGACGTTCAATATTTTTCCGCGAATGGGTAAAATTGCTTGAAATTCACGGCTGCGTCCTTGTTTAGCCGAACCACCGGCAGAGTCTCCTTCGACAATGAACAATTCACATTGTGACGGATCATTACTTGAGCAATCGGCTAATTTTCCAGGCAAATTACTGATTTCTAAGCCACTTTTTTTCCGAGTAACTTCACGGGCGCGTTTAGCAGCTAAGCGTGCTTTTGATGCTAAGATCCCTTTTTCAATGATTTTACGACCGACACTCGGATTTTCCATCAAAAATTTCAAGAAATGTTCAGAAAACAAACGGTCCACAACTGTTCTTACTTCAGAATTCCCTAATTTCGTTTTTGTTTGTCCTTCAAATTGAGGATCAGGGTGCTTGATAGAAACCACAGCCGTTAATCCTTCACGAACATCTTCACCTGAAAGATTATCTTCATTTTCTTTCATTAATTTTTGTTTTCGGGCATAATCATTGATAACTCTTGTCAGAGCTGTTTTGAAACCCGATTCATGGGTTCCGCCTTCGTAGGTGTGGATATTGTTAGCAAAACTAAGTAAATTACAATGATAATTATCTGTGTATTGTATGGAAACTTCAACAGCTATATCTTGTTGCTGACCTTCTAAATAAATTGGCTCAGGAAATAGCACATTTTTATTGGCATTTAAATATTCAACATAACTCTTAATACCACCTTCATAGTGGTATTCACGTTTAACTGCTTCTTCTTCTCGTTGGTCTTCAATTGAGATATGCAAGCCACGATTTAAAAAGGCTAACTCTCGAATACGAACGGATAATTTTTCAAAATCAAATGCTATTGTTTCTTTAAAGATTTCAGTATCTGGTACAAAGTGGACTTCTGTTCCATGGCGATCGGTCTCACCGATGATTTTTAGATCATCGCCCACTTTTCCACGATGGTATTCTTGGTAGTAAATATTCCCGCCTTTAAACACCTTTACGCTTAACAAAGAGGATAAGGCATTCACAACAGAAGAGCCTACACCATGCAGACCACCTGAAACTTTATAGCCGCCTCCACCAAATTTACCGCCGGCGTGTAAAATGGTAAATACCGTTTCTACTGCCGGACGTCCTGTTTTTGATTGGATATCAACTGGAATTCCACGACCATTATCGGTTACTGTAATACTATTATCTTTTTCAACGACTACTTCAATATGAGTCGCAAATCCAGCTAGCGCCTCATCAATCGAATTATCAACGATTTCCCACACTAAATGGTGGAGTCCTTCAGAACTAGTGGAGCCAATATACATTCCTGGGCGTTTACGAACGGCTTCTAATCCCTCTAAAACTTGAATTTGACTCGCATCATAGGCCTGAGCGCGCGTTAGCATATCTTTTTCTTCGTCTGTCACTTACACTTTCTTCCCTTCTATTTTTCCTTGATGTACATAATATATTTCCGGTTCAAGCGTCATTTTTTCTTTTAAATGTTCTAAAGTTGTTGTTGTTAAAAAGGTTTGGACTTTTCCTTCAATCGCTTCTAGTAAATGCAATTGTCGAGAATCATCTAATTCGCTCATCACATCATCTAAAAGCAAAAGTGGGTACTCGTCAGTTTCTTCTTTGATCAAATCAATTTCTGCCAATTTTACACTTAGCGCAGTGGTTCGTTGTTGTCCTTGTGAACCATACGTCTGAACATCTTTGCCGTTAATAAAAAAACGTAAATCATCACGATGTGGACCAGCTAAAGTCACTTGTCGGAAACGTTCTTTTTGTTGAACATTTTTTAATGTTTTTTCAAAAGCTGAGCGAACTTCTGATAAATCTTGCCAAGTCTTTGGCTCAATTGTTGATACATACTGGATCTTGAGTTCCTCTTTTTTTTGACTGATGGTTTGGTGAAGCTCGTTGGCCCAATATTCTAGACGTTCAACAAAATGGTGTCTTGTCATCAATACCTTTGCGCCATAGTCAACCAATTGATTGGTCAAAATATCTAAATATAAGACATCGGTTGCTTTTTTCTCTGCCAGCTGTTTTAAATAGTGATTCCGTTGTTTTAATACTTTCTGGTAAGAAACAAGATCATAAAGATAGATTGAATCAATTTGTCCAATTTCCATATCTAAAAATTTACGTCTTAATTGGGGGCTGCCTTTTACTAGGGAAAGATCTTCTGGGGCAAATAAGATGACATTGAGTTGACCAACATAGCTACTCAACTTTTTTTGCTCGATATGATTGACTTTTGTTTTGCGTCCTTTTTTTGTTAAATAAAGTTCTAAAGGAAATGCAGCATGTTTTTTCTCGATTGCGGCACATATGTATGCTTGAGCTTGATCCCAACGAATTAGTTCTTGCTCATTATTGGTACGATGACTACGAGTCATAGCAGCAACATAGATACTTTCTAATAAATTTGTTTTTCCTTGAGCATTTTCTCCTAAAAAAAGGATCAAATTTCCACTAAAAGTAAGGGATTGATTTTCATAATTTCGAAAGTTTTTGATTGTCAATTCATTCAGACGCATCCGTTATGTCCTCTCGTACCATAAAAAAAGTACCTTCATCAGGTATCTCGATCCGCATGCCTTCATATAATTTTCGTCCACGGCGATTTTCTAACTCATCGTCTACATAAACAACATTTTCTGATAAATACCATTTGGCTTGACCACCGCTAGAAATAACGTTAATTTCTTTTAGTAATTGACCTAGAGTCATATAGTCCGTTTTCAAAACAATTTGTTGTTTCATTGATTCCCCTCGATTCTGCTAGGATCATACCCTATTATTATACCCTTTTTTTAGGAAAAATACAAATAAATGCGCGTATTTTCTTCTCTAAGAAGAGTTTTATCTTTTTAAGGTTTTTGTTAAAAAATAAAAAAAGGGCTCAAATCAAAATTTAAGCCCTTTTTACTAGTTTTTTATATTTTAACAATCTTTTTATTAATTGGTCCGTACCGGTGTGATCAGTTGAATAAATTCACTTTCTGATTCACTTGGTTCTAGCGTGAACGGACGTATTGGCGAAATAAAGCGGATAGTAATCATACTGTCACCAAAAGCTCTTAAAGCATCTTTCATGTAATCTGGATTAAAGGACAATTCCAAAGGTTCTCCAGTAACTTTTTCAAACGTCAAATCTTCTTCTACTTTTCCGACTTCCGGTGAATTACTATACAATAACACCCCATCTTGAGCAATGTGTAAGCGAACAATATTGTTTCTTCCTTCATGGGATAGTAACGAAGCTCGCTCAATAGCAGCTAGTAATTGAGGACCTCTCACTTCTAATTCAGTATTAAATTGTGTAGGAATCAAGCGATTCGTGTCTGGGTATTTTCCTTCTAGTAATCGCGAATAAAATTTCATTCGTTCGGTCTCAAAAAGAGCCTGATTTTCCATAATATTCACTTTTACTACATCCTCTTCATTTAAAAGGGAGCGCGAAAGTTCCGTTAAACTTTTTCCTGGAATCACAATATCAAATTGTTCTTCATTTTCCTCTAAGGGAAGGACGCGTTGGCTCATTCTATGAGAATCTGTGGCTACAGCTAATAATTTATTCTTACTTAATATAAAATGAATTCCTGTCAAAATTGGACGGCTTTCATGTTGTGAAGCTGCAAAAACTGTATCATTGATTACTTTATTTAAAAGATGAACAGGTAACTCGATTTGATTTTGACTTTCGACCACTGGTAAGTGAGGATAATTTTCAATATCTAAGCCATTCACTGTAAAATTCGCTTTTCCAGAGGTAATGAACATTTGATTATTTTCAATGATTTCCATGGTCAATTGATCTTCTGGTAAGCGACGAATGATTTCGCTAAAAAAGCGAGCTTGTAGTACAAGACCACCTGTTTCTTCTATCACCATTTCAGCTTTTTCATCACTAGCAGGTAAAAAAGTTTCAATTGAAATATCAGCATTACTTCCAGTGAGTGTTAAACCACTTTGGCTAAGATCGATTTTAACTCCTGTTAGAATTGGCATAGTGGTCTTAGTCGAAATAGCGCGTTGAACTGTTTGTAGTTCTTGCATAAATACAGAACGATTTAAAGTAACTTTCATAAGTGAGCTCTCCTTTAATTAGTATTATAAAAGAATTTCGTAGTAGTAATAGGGCGGTGAATTCTGTGGATAAGTAGCAAAAAAAAGTAAGAAATAGACTTATCCACCTGTGTATAAGTTGTGCATAACTTTGAGCTTTTTCCTATTTGTTATCCACAATCAACTGAGCAAGGCATTTTTTATTTCAGCAACTTCATTTTTTACAATAGTATCTTGTTCAATTAATTTTTCAATTTTTTCATGTGCGTGTAAGACCGTTGTATGATCTTTTCCGCCAAATTCCGCCCCTATTTTTGGTAATGAATTATCGGTTAATTCACGGGTTAGATACATGGCAATTTGTCGTGGTACTACGATACTTTTGACTCGTTTTTTTCCTTTGAGTTCTTTTAAAGGAATATGGTAGTACTTGGCGACTTCTTCTTGAATCTGTAAAATTGAAACCTGTTTTAAGTTATGACTTGATTTTAATGCTTTCAATGCTTCAGCGGCTAAGCTTGTCGTAATATCTGAACTTTGAATGGCTGCAAATGCTTGAACTCGCACCAAGGCACCTTCTAATTCACGGATGTTTGAATCGATTTGTCCAGCAATATAACTTAAGGTATCATCCGGGATTTCAAGATTTTCAGCTTCGGCTTTTTTACGTAAAATAGCTGTTCTTGTTTCAAGATCAGGTGGTGTAATATCAACGGACAAACCCCAAGCAAAACGTGATACGAGCCGTTGTGGTAAGGTTGGAATCTCATTTGGTAGACGGTCACTGGTTAAAACAATTTGCTTATTATTACGATACAATTCTTCAAAGGTATTAAAAAATTCTTCTTGTGTTCCTTCTTTATTGACTAAAAACTGAATATCATCGACGAGTAATAAATCGACAGTTCGATACTCATTGCGGAAATTTTCCATTTTATTTTTTTGAATCGAATTAATAAAATCATTGGTAAAATTTTCGCTACTTACGTATTTAATTTTAGCGTTTGGGTGGTTTTGTAACATCTGATGACCAATGGCGTGCATCAAATGTGTTTTTCCTAAACCAACACCACCATAGAAAAAGAGTGGGTTATAAATCGAACCAGGATCTTCTGCAACAACTAAAGCTGCTGCATGCGCCATTTGATTCCCTTTACCTATGACAAACGTATCAAAAGTATATTTAGGATTTAACATGGCTTTATTTGTTTTTTCCGTGAGTACTTCTTTTTTTTCCGTGGGTTTATCTTCTTTATACTTTTCTGCTTCATCGGGTGTGACAAAAATAGGTAAGATTTCTTCACCAGTCATCATGAAGAAAGTCTCTAATATTTTTCCTGCCAAATTTTTTTCCCAATAATTTTTTTGGACGGTTGTTGGGACTTCAATAATCAATTGATTATCTTGAAAGGAAAAAGGGACGGCTGGTTCGATCCAAGTATTGTAGCTGACCGGGTTCATCTCTTTTTTATAACTTTCTTGAAGTTCTGCCCATATCGTATCCAGAGATGGCATCGTAAATCCTCCTGTAGAAATAAAAATAATAGTTACTACTAATTTAGCATGGATTTCAAAAGTTTTCCACAGATTCTATCAAGAAAAGAATATTTTTTTATTTTTTCCACAATGTGCAAAAGTTGAAAAAAGAAAATCCACAAGTACAAAAAAAGATATCCACAGAAAGAATTAAAAAGTGGATAAGATGGATTTTTTAAAAGATATCCACAAGCTTTTGTGAGTACACGCCTTTTAATATAAAAGGTTTCTAGCAGTTATACACAAATAAAAATAGCTATGTGTATAACTTTTTTACATCCTGTTTATCTGTGCGTAAATCAGAAATAAACTTGTGTATTTCTTTTTAATAATTTTTTCCATTCACAAAACATGCACTAATTTTTTAAATATGTGGATAACTATTTTGAAGAAGTAAATTTTTTTTGCTTGTGGATATCTTTTTAAAATGACATTTTTCAGATGTTTTAAAAACCTGAAAAATATAAAAACGAAGAATTTTTTTGTCAGGTATAAAAATTATATCAATTTAACTGGTAGTAAAAGTAAAACAAAATCAATCAAAATTACCTCAAAATAAAACGATTGATGTTAGCCTAGATTTGGAGATAACAACAGGAGAATTTTATAACTATTATGAGGAGTATACTCAGATACACCTATTTTGATAGAAGTGGCTCCAGTTTTTGTTAAAGGCAATTCTGATAATACAGTTTATGAAATAACATTAAATCCAACGAGTAACAATCGATGATCATGTGCTTAAAAATTTTTTCAAAACATTTTTTTGTTGACAAACCAGTGATCTTTTCGGTATACTATCAAAGTATGTCGAAATGGATCGTGTAAAGGTCAAGCGGAGGTGGAATAAATGAAAAGAACATATCAACCAAATAAACGGAAACATCAAAAAGTTCATGGATTTCGTAAACGTATGAGCACAAAAAACGGACGTCGTGTACTTAGCAGTCGTCGTCGTAAAGGCAGAAAGGTTCTTTCTGCGTAAGCCACTGAACCTCAGTGGTTTTTTTTTATCGATTTTTTTATTTATTAGATGAATCACCTTCACTAAATATGGTATTATTGGTTAGTGAGTAACTAAGCTAAGGGAAATGAGAAAACGAAATGAGAAAAGCCTATCGTGTCAAAAAAGAAAAAGAATTTCAAAAAGTCTATCAAGAAGGACAGTCTTTTGCTAATCGTAAGTTTGTCGTTTATGTACTAGCAAAAGATCAAGTCCATTTTCGTGTAGGAATCTCAGTTGGGAAAAAAATAGGGAATGCAGTGGCGCGAAATGCAGTGAAACGAAAAATTCGGGCAAGTATTTTTGATATGAAAGAAATAATTAATCCCACTATCGATTTTATTGTCATTGCTAGACCTTCTGTTTCAACTCTATCTTCTAAAGAAGTTTACTCAAACTTGAAGCATGTCTTCAAACTTGCGAAAATAATCAAATAAGGAGAATTGCGCAGTGAAAAAAAGAAAACGTCTTCTACTAATGACTGGTTTAATCTCATTAGTAGTCTTATTATCAGCCTGTGGAACAGGGGAAGTGTCCGCAGAAAGTACCGGAGTCTGGGATCGCTACATTGTGTATTACTTTGCAGAAATTATCAAGTTCTTATCTGTTGGTGGTAGTCGAGGGATCGGAATTATTTTGTTTACCTTAATTATTCGGGTTTTGTTGTTACCATTAATGAATTTTCAAACGAAAAGTATGCGAAAGACTCAAGATTTACAACCAAAACTAAAAGAACTACAACAAACGTATTCATCAAAAGATATGGAGACGCAGCAAAAATTACGTGATGAAACGCAAAAATTATATGCTGAAAATGGTGTCAATCCTTATGTAGGATGTTTACCAATGTTGGTTCAAATGCCAATTTTAATGGCAGTGTGGCAAGCAATTTCTCGTGTTCCTTCGCTTCATGAAGGTAGCTTTTTATGGTTAAAGGTATTGGGAGAACCTGATCCTTATTATATTCTACCAATTTTAGCAGCATTATTTACGTTTGCTAGTACGTATTTATCCAGCATGAGTCAAGTAGATTCAAATGCTAGTGTAAAAATTATGAATTTTGTGATGCCTGTAATGATTCTAGTGATGGGGGTCAGCTTACCAAGTGCCCTTTCCTTGTATTGGGTTGTTTCCAATGCGTTCCAAGTTGTCCAAACCTTACTGATCAACAATCCTTTTAAAATTATTCATGAACGTGAAGAAGAAGAACGAAAAGTAAAAGAGCGGCAACGTGCTTTGGAAAAAGCCAAACATCCTAAGAAAAAACAACGGAAAAACAAAAGATAAAGGAGGACATATAAATGCCAGTATATGAAGGCCAGAACAAAGAAGAGGCAATCGAGATTGGCTTACAAACGTTAGGAATTACTTCTGATCAAGCCGTAATCGATGTTATCGAAGAAGGTAAAAAAGGATTTTTGGGGATGGGAAAGAAAAATGCTCGAGTTTCCATTGAACCAATCATCGCAGAGAAACCTATAGAAAAGCCTAGTTCAAAAGTACAAGTGGAAGATAGTACTTCGTCTGATGTTGAAGAAGAGATGACTGAAACACAGACTCCTGAAGTTCCTGTGATTGCTGAAAATTTAGAAGACGAAGAAGCTTTGGCTCAATTAGGATTGTATTTAACCAATATCACCAATGAAATGAATGCACCTGCACTTGTCAAAACATCTCGTGAAGAGGGGGTCGTTGTTTTTCAATTAGAAACACAAAAGAAGGGGTTATTAATTGGAAAGCATGGCAAAAATTTAAATGCACTACAATATCTTGCCCAAGTGTTTATTCATCGAGTGGCTAAAAATAAACTTTCAGTTGTCGTAAATGTTGGGAATTATCGTGAAAAGCGCAAGGATATTTTGCAACGATTGGCCAAAAACACCGCTGAAAAAGTTTCGCGTACTGGTCGTCCTGTATTCTTAGAACCGATGCCTGCTTTTGAACGTAAACAAATCCATTCTGCACTCAGTAATAACAACTACGTAACGACTCATTCTGAAGGGGATGAACCCTATCGTTACCTTGTCGTGGAACCGACAAAACGGTATTAAAAATAAGGTCGTCTGTGAAAAAACAGGCGGCCTTATTCTTCTAAAAGAGGATTGAAATTCGTTTGACTTTCCCAAAAAATGCAAGTATAGTTGACCATAGATCATTCTTATCAGAGTTATCTACTTTGGTACAAAAAAGGATCAGACAGATGTTCTGATCCTTTTTTTGTATCCTTTATCCGCCAATTGTAGATTGGGTAAATTGTACCACTGTACCATAAGCAAAGACTTCTAAGTACAAATGACCGTTTTTTTCCACTTCTTGATGTTCGAAATGACAATTGATGACAGCATCCGCACCGTAATCAGTTGCTTTTTGCTTTAATTTGTAGACGATATCTCTCATGGCCAGATTTGGATCATTGGCAGAATCAAAAAGATCGTCTTCCACTTTTGTTGTTGCAAAAATAATATCGCGAACGATATAAGGTTTATTTACATTTCCCGTTGATAAAATGATTTTTTCAATACGTTCTTCATTGGTCATCGTAATCACTTCTTTCCAATTCATTAATTTTATTTTAACTTTTTTTGTTTCTAGGTGCAAAGTTATTTTAAAAAATTATGCAAGAGCAAACCGACTATACTAAAATGAATCTACTAATAGATGAAAAAGGGGCTTATGGTGAAAAGAAAAACAATCGGATTTTTTTATTAGGCACAGTTTTTCTTATTTTTATCATCAATACTTTTTCAAAAGCCGCGGTTGAAGGATCGCCTGATTCAAGAGATATTCAAACAATCAAGGTGAAAACAGATGGTGAGACCACTTTAAAAAAAGTCATTACCAATTCTGAGGTGGTAAAAGAAGTTATGTCCGAACTTTCTACCGCAACCAAAACGCAAGTTGCAAGTAACGATGAGGTCCCTTTTGTTTCAAATTATACCATGCTAAAAATAATTACAAAAGAAAAAGAAGTCGTCGTCTATTTATATGATAAAAAAATAAATGCTATTTAGAACCTCCTTATGAAGGAATTTATCAATTATCCCCTATACAAAAAGAAAAACTTTTCTTATGCTTTCTTAAAAATATCTCATGAAAAGACGCTTCTAGCTTGCCAGAAGTGTTAAATTGTGCTAATCTAAGTCCAGAATTTAATCAGACAAGCAGTCAAAGTGCAAGGTCTACCTGTTTTTTTACAGGTGGAGTGGGCACTTTTTTTATTGCCCAAAAAGAATTTGTTACTGTTTATCTAAAGGAGAATAAATAATCATGACCGAAATTACCCAAGAATTTGATACGATTGCCGCTATTTCAACGCCGCCTGGAGAAGGGGCTATCAGTATTGTGCGCATGAGTGGAGCGGATGCGCTAAGTATTTGTGATGGTGTTTTTTCATGTGGGAAAAAAGAATTGCGCAATGTAGACAGTCATACAATCCATTATGGTCATATCGTCGATCCACAAGAAAATGAAACGTTAGATGAGGTCATGGTTTCTGTCATGCGTGCGCCCAAAACATTTACTAGAGAAGACGTCATTGAAATCAATTGTCATGGTGGAATCGTGGTTGTGAATCAAATTTTACAATTGTTGTTAAAAAAAGGCGCACGTTTAGCAGAACCAGGCGAGTTTACCAAGCGGGCCTTTTTAAATGGGCGCATTGATCTCTCGCAAGCAGAAGCCGTGATGGATTTGATACGTGCCAAAACAGATAAGGCGATGCATATGGCGTTGAATCAATTAGATGGTGATTTATCTCAATTAATCCGTCAATTGCGTCAAGAAATTTTAGAAACGTTGGCTCAAGTCGAAGTCAATATTGATTATCCTGAGTATGATGATGTCGAAGAAATGACGACAAGACTACTGCTAGAAAAAGCGAACCAAGTCCAAGCCCAAATTACCCAGTTGTTACAAACGGCCAAACAAGGAAAAATCTTACGTGAAGGCTTAAACACAACCATCGTAGGGCGACCAAATGTAGGCAAGTCAAGTCTGTTGAATCACTTATTAAAAGAAGAAAAAGCCATTGTGACTGAAATTGCTGGAACGACACGCGATGTCATTGAAGAGTATGTCAATGTCCGTGGGGTCCCGCTAAAATTAATTGATACAGCAGGTATCCGAGAAACACAAGATCTGGTTGAAAAATTGGGTGTTGAAAAAAGTCGCCAGGCTCTAGCCAAAGCAGATTTGATCTTACTCGTGTTTAATCAAAGTGAACCCTTCACCACAGAAGATCAACAACTGCTAGATTTGACGAAAGGAACCAAACGTATTCTTTTATTAAATAAGACCGATCTACCATCGAAATTAGACCAAGAAGCTTTGAAAAAGGCAGCATCAGATGATCCTATTTTTGCTGTCTCTGTATTAAATAATCAAGGATTAGATCAGTTGGAACAAGCTATTGCCGATTTGTTTTTTGGTGGACAAACCGGTGATAAAGATGCTTCCTACTTATCAAACGCCAGACATATTGGTTTATTAGAAAATGCCTCACAAGCTTTAAGTGAAGTAGTGACAGGAATCGAAGCTGGTATGCCAGTTGATCTTGTTCAAATCGACATGACGCGTTGCTGGGATTTTTTGGGAGAAGTCGTCGGCGATAGTGTACAAGACGAATTGATTACGCAATTATTTAGTCAATTTTGTTTAGGAAAATAATAATAATTCATTTTGGAGGATAATTATGCAAGAATTTGAAGCGGGGAATTACGACGTCATTGTCGTTGGTGCTGGACATGCTGGATCTGAAGCTGCTTTAGCTGCTAGTCGTATGGGAAATAAAACATTGTTGATGACCATTAGTTTAGAAATGGTTGCCTTTATGCCATGTAATCCATCGATTGGTGGCCCAGCTAAAGGTGTAGTTGTACGTGAAATCGATGCTTTAGGTGGTGAAATGGGTAAGAATATCGATAAAACTTATATTCAAATGCGGATGTTAAATACCGGAAAAGGTCCGGCTGTCAGAGCCTTACGTGCGCAAGCGGATAAGCATGCCTATTCTTGGGAAATGAAGCATACGATTGAACAAGAACCCAATTTAACCTTACGTCAAGGTATTGTAGAAAAGTTAATTGTTGAAGATGGTGTTTGTAAAGGAGTTGTCTCAGCGACGGGGGCTCGCTATGGGGCCAAAGCAGTTGTGATCACTGCAGGTACTGCTTTACGGGGTGAAATCATTATTGGTGAGTTGAAATATTCTTCTGGTCCCAATAATTCTCAACCCTCTGTTGGTTTAGCAGATCACTTAAAAGAGTTAGGTCTTGAAATTGAGCGATTCAAAACAGGAACGCCACCGCGGGTTAAATCAAGTACTATTGATTATTCACAAACAGCAATACAGCCAGGCGATGAAACGCCAAATCATTTTAGTTTTTCAACCCCTGATGAACAATATAAAAAAGAACAAATTCCTTGCTGGTTGACTTATACCAATCCTGGCGTCCATCAAATCATTCGCGATAACTTACATCGTGCGCCAATGTTTACTGGGATTGTTCATGGGGTTGGGGCTCGTTACTGCCCATCGATTGAAGATAAAATCGTGCGTTTTG
Source organism: Candidatus Tetragenococcus pullicola (assembly GCA_019115705.1). GTDB lineage: Bacteria > Bacillota > Bacilli > Lactobacillales > Enterococcaceae > Tetragenococcus > Tetragenococcus pullicola. The sequence continues at coordinate 75,707 of DXDB01000177.1, forward strand.
CCGATAAAGAACGTCATCAACTCTTTTTAGAACCTGAAGGAAAAGATACTGAGGAAGTCTATGTCCAAGGCCTATCGACTTCTTTACCAGAAGACGTTCAACATGATGTGATCCATGCAGTTTCTGGCTTGCAACATGCAGAAATGATGCGGCCTGGTTATGCTATTGAATATGATGTAGTTGTTCCTTACCAATTACGTCCCACATTAGAAACAAAGAAAATTTCCGGTTTATTTACTGCCGGACAAACTAATGGAACAAGCGGGTATGAAGAAGCCGCAGGTCAAGGATTGATTGCAGGTATCAACGCTAGTTTGAAAATTCAAGGAAAAGACCCCCTTGTTTTACAAAGAAGCGATGGCTATATTGGCGTTATGATTGATGATTTAGTGACTAAAGGAACCAGTGAACCTTATCGTTTGCTGACCTCTCGTGCGGAATATCGCTTGATTTTACGTCATGACAATGCGGACTTGCGTTTGACAGAAATGGGTCATCAAATTGGTCTAGTTCAAGAAGAACAATATCAAGCCTATTTAGATAAGAAAGCTGCTGTTGAAAATGAATTGAATCGACTAAAATCAATCCGTTTGAAACCAACGGAACCATTACAAGCATTTTTAGCAAAAAAAGGAGCAGCTCCTTTAAAAGATGGTGTATTAGCCAATGAATTCTTACGGCGCCCTGAAGTCAGCTATAATGACTTACTTGAATTTATCCCAGTAAATGAACAATTGACAAGAAAAGCTATTGAACAAGTTGAAATTCAAGTGAAATATGAAGGCTATATTCAAAAGGCGATGGACAAAGTTGAAAAGCTAAAACGGATGGAAGCAAAAACAATTCCTGAAAACATTGACTATGAAGCCATCAACGGATTAGCCACAGAAGCTCGTCAAAAATTACAAAAAATCCAACCCGAAACGATTGCTCAAGCTAGTCGAATCAGTGGGGTGAACCCAGCCGATATCAGCGTCTTGATGATTTATATCGAACGTGGTCGGATTGCTAAGACGGTTTAAAAAAGCAAGGCAAGTTACTTTTATGGATAGTCTAAAAAATGCTCAGTGTCATCGATGATACTGGGCATTTTTTATATTTTATTTACCAAAATTGCTATTTAAATTTAAGGGTAAAAATAGCAATGTAGTTCCATCTTTTGTTAGAAAGCATTGTGAAGTTTCACGTGAAACATTTTCTTTTCTAATATAAGATTTGGTCGCCAAAGATTAAATAACTATCTATCTTTTATTGGCTTAAAAAGATACAAAAATGACTTGTGGAGGTATCTTTTTATGTCTTTTAGAGAAAATAAAATTCAAGAGTTCAATCTATTTGATCCAGTTTATACACTTTCTGATAATTTACAAAAACAACTAAATAAGTCATGGGTAGCTCATTTTTATAAAGAAATTTTTTTGCTATCGATGAACAGACCTATGCTGTCCTTTTTGAGGATACGACCGAAGTCGTCCCAATGTTCCTATAAATTTTATCATGAGATCACTCATCTTAAAGGAAGTGAACAAATTAAGTGATGAGGAACTTATTGATAATGTCGCTTTTAATTTACAATTTCGTCGAGCATTAGGATGCTCTTTTTTGGAAACTCCTGTACTTTCTAATCGTACGCTGATACGGTTTCGAACTCGTCTAGCTAGCTATGAGTTAAAACATCATACGAATCTCATGCAATAAACATTTTATGAAATTAAAGAACACTTGAAAACAATCATGAAAATTAGTCCATTAATCAAACGAATGGATAGTGCTATGATCGAGTCCAACATCAAAGGAATGGGGTGACTTGAACTGCTCTATAATTGTGCCCAAAATGTTGTAAAAGAACTGAAAAAAGAAGGTCTAACTATTCCGGATCAACTCGTTCATTACCAAAAAGTAACAGATTTAAATCAAGTCATTTATCATGAAAAAGGCGAAGACATCTCCAATCGATACAAAACTGTTTTAAAGGATATCGACCTCATCCGTTCAACACTGCCAGAAAACCTCTCAGAAAATAGAAATGTTCAATCAATGAATCGTGCCATTGAAGAACAAACTCTTTCTACCCAAGGAGCTCGACTCACTTTCGTTTAGATAAAGAAATCTCTCCACAATCCTTGCAAAATCCAAACGATCCAGAGGCAACCTATCGCAAAAAAGCAGGCAAAGATCATAAAGGGTATATCACGAATTTTGTAGAAATCGTAGATGATGGCAAAACCTTATTAGATGATTATGATACAAAAATAAACAGTTATTCTGACTCACAATTCACCAAAGATATCCTTAAAAAGCATGGCGTCAGAAAAGAAAGAGAAAGTTTGTTAACAGATGGCGCTTATGGTGTTTATGATAATTTTGCTTTAGCTGAAACTGAACAAACAATGCGCTATTGTCCGAGTGAAAACTAGAAATATTTTAAGATAAAACTGAGCAGATCGTTTAGAAAGTTAGAGTAGAAAAACAAATGAATCTATAAAAGATCACTGAAGGGTCCTTTTAGCAAGGACCTTCAATGATCTTTCTTTTTTTGATATTTTACGGAACTATTTTGAGTTGGGAAAAGACGTTCATGGGAACCTATGCGGATTCCAATTAAAATTAACTCTTTCTTATCAATTGTGTAAACGACTAAGACATCATTTTTTTCAAATGTACGAAGTCAAAATGTTGCCTTACGGGCTAATTTTAGTAAGGAAGGCACTATGCGACGGTGGCGATCTTTTGAGGGGAAATTTCAAGATATGGTCATTTTTTCCTTGTTAAAAACAGAAGTGGCGAACTTAAAAAGATAGGGTTAGAAACAAGGTGATGTTTGGAACGAAATTAGCTATTTGCAGCTAGTTTTTTTGCATAAATATTCATTTTCAAACAAGGATGTTGAACACATCTATCAACTAATGGTACTATATATAATGTAGAAAATTTAGAGAGAAAAGAGTGAAAATATTGACAAAAGGTATTTCTTTTGATGATTTAAAGGGATTTGAACAAGACCTCACCCAAACACCCGCAAGTGATGTAATCGCACGAGCTGTCCAACAAAATGGGATTGACACAACGAGTAAAAATCATGCCGCTAAAAAAGATTTGAACCGAGTGTTTTCAGTAGAAGTAAAAACGAACAGCGTGACCTATCAAAAACAAAGTGGCCGTTGCTGGTTGTTTTCAACACTGAATACATTGCGTCATGATTTCGAACAAAAATATAAAGTAAAAGATTTTCAGTTTTCTCAAAATTATAATTCTTTTTACGATCGTTTAGAAAAAGCAAATAAGATGTTGGAATGGGCGATTGCATTGGGAAATTGTCCAGCCGATGATCGACAATATCTCGCCATGTTAGAGTGGGGCGATAGCGATGGTGGGCAATGGGCAAACGGTCCAGCTCTGATTAATAAATATGGTGTTGTTCCTCAAAGCGTGATGCCAGAAACCTATAACAGCGATGCAACCAAAGAAATTTCACAGGTGTTGAACTTAAAACTACGTAAAGAAGTAACGAAATTGCGTCAACTCATGGCAGATGGTGCAACTGAGGAAAACGTGCGTACCCATAAAAAAGAAGCCATGAGCGATGTCTATAAGATATTGGTCTATGCATTTGGTCAACCACCAAAGTCCTTTGATTTTGAATATCGTGATGATGATAATAACTATCATATCGATCGCGATTTAACACCACAAAGTTTTTTCCAAAATTATGTGGCTGTTGATTTCGATGATTACGTTGTTTTAGCTGATGTACCAGATCATGAATATGATAAAAATTATGGCATGCCTAGTCAAGATTATGTATTTGAGGGTAAAAAAATAGAAATTGCCAATGTTGGATTAAAAGCCATGAAAGAAGCTGTCATTGCTTCTTTGAAAGATGGTCAAACGGTATGGTTCGGATGTGATGTCAGTCAGGATATGGATCGTAAAGATGGCATCCTTGATACGAATTACTTCAAGAAGAGTGATTTGTTTTCTGTTGATCTCGCTCTTTCAAAAGCAGACCGCCTGGCAACTCGTGATGGAGAAGTTACGCATGCGATGACAATGACCGGAGTTGATCTGATCGATGATAAACCAGTAAAATGGAAAGTAGAAAATAGCTGGGGTGATAAGTTTGGCGACAAAGGCTATTTCATTATGTCTGATGATTGGTTCGATACTTATTTGTATGAAGTGGTT